>CP089983.1:11912500-12255000 GCA_037157805.1 Sorangiineae bacterium MSr11367
CCGATATCTGGGATACGCCGCGACGGGACAAGGTCGAAGGTGTCTTCGTGGGCGATGCCAAGGCATTCGGTCGCGATATTTGGCAAAAGGTCGCGGCCACCCTCGATGCCTATGCCGGCCAGTGGAAACAGACGAGCATGGAGCTTTGTCGAAGCACGGATTGGTGGCGCAACGAAGACAATGCGATGCACAAGCGGTCATCCTCGTGCCTCGATGAACGGCGCCGAGAGTTGCGCGCCGTGACCGACGTGCTTTCCGGTGGCGACCGAGACGTGCGTCTTCGGGCCCCCGATATGCTCATTCAGCTCGACTCGCTCTCGGCCTGCACGAACGTGGCGGCGCTCGCGCTCACTCCGTTGCCGGCTTACGACAAGGCCACCGCGACCACCGTGGAGCGCATTCGTGACCTTCTCGCGCAGAGCCGGGCGTTCAACGATGCACGCCAAGTCGGGCCGGGTGAGGAGGCGGCGCGGCAAGCCCTCGATTTGGCACGCACGCACCACCATCAGGCGCTCGCGGCCGAAGCGCTCTATCGACTCAGTCAAATACAAAGTACCGGCAACAATTTCGAGGCGTCGGAGGCAAACATCGTTCAGGCGCTCGCCGAGGCCGAAGCGAGTGGACATGAGAGGCTGTTGCCGTTCCTCTGGAATCAATTGATCATCACCGTCGGTTTCGAGACGGATCGGCCCAATGAGGTCGAACGGCTGATTCCATTGGTCGAATCGATGGTGAAGCGCTTCGACCCCGGAGGCCCTGCAAATATCGAATTTGCCACCACACGCGGTCTCCTCGACAAGGAAGGCGGGCGTTACGAGCGCGCGATGGAGCAATTCAATGCAGCCCTGGACATGTCACGGCACGCCTATGGCGAAAACGACATACGCCGTATCATGATTTACCAGCAGCTCGCCATCACCGAGCGGACCATCGGTCAACTCGACGCGGGGGCAGCGCACGCGCGGGCGGCCCTGACGGAGACCGAGGCGATGTTCGGTCCCGAGCATCCGCAGAACATGAAAACGCTGTCGATCCTGGCTCGCATCCTGAGCGAGCAAGGGGACAGTGCCGGCACGCGCGCGGTCGCGGAACGGACCTTGCGCATCGTCGAGCAAGTATCTTCGGCCGAGAACATCGACCCCGATGTTCCGGTTTCACTCTCGGAAATCGCGAATGCGCTGTTGGTCGATGCCCAGCCGGCGGAGGCCTTGGCGCTCTTTCGTCGGTCGTATGACCTATTTCCCGTGAAGACCACCGACGCCACGGTCTCATTGGCGGGCATCGCCCGCGCGGAGGACGCGCTCGGGCATCTGGAGGCGGCGCGGACTACATTCGAGCAGGTACTGGCCGCCAATCGAAAATTGCTCGGTCCCGGCAATCCAGGCACGCTCACGTCCGGTGCGCGGTTCGGGCGGATCTTGCGCCTTCTGCATCGTGAGCGCGAGGCGCTGCAGCTCTGCACGCAACTGCTCGAGGACGGCGAGCGCAAAGGCGGGCCAAAAGGTGTCCACATCGCCATGGCCCTCTCGTGCATCGGCGAAAGCTACGAACAACTTGGCCAACTCCCCCAAGCGCTCACGGCACTCGAGCGCGCCAAAAAGCTTCTCGACGGCGAAAAGTCACCGCGACGGGAGTACCGCGCCATCATCGACTTCGGCCTCGCCCGCGTTCTTTGGCAAACGGGCGGCGACCGCGAGCGCGCCCGCCACCTGGCCACCGAGGCCGCGGACGACTACGAGCACGCCGGCCGCGCGAATGCCCAGAATGCCGCCGCCGTCCAGGCGTGGCTGGCGAAGAACGCGACGCTTTGAGATGGACGAACGCTACGCCTGCCCCATTTTGCCGCGGGCTACGATGGCGCGCATGGCGAGGGCGGCTTCGGCGTGGGAGATGCGCTGGGTGACGAGGTCGTCGAGGACGCGTTTGGCCATGCGCTGACGGCGCATGGCATCGAGGTAGTCGAAGGTTCGACCCGTGAAGTCGCGCAGGCGTTCGCGCAAGGAACGGGACGCCTTGGCCGTGAGGGCGCGGCGGCGCTGCTCTTCGATGGGGCGCAGGTAGGTGAGGACGGCGTCGATGCGGACGGCCCGATCCGGCGGGACGTGCGCGCGGTGCGACTCGAGCACAGCCAGGGCGTGCGATGCCTCGACGTGACCCCAGCCTTCGTACGTGAGGAGCTCGCGCAGGCCTTCGTCCCATGCTTCGGGCGACGGCGAGCCAACTTTGTCGAGTGCGCGCGCGACGGTGTCGAGGCTCACCCAGCGGTAGACGAAATCGAGGCCGGTGCCCTTGATGTTCTGCAGCCCCATGATGTCGACGCGCGCTCCGGGTGGCGCCGTCTGCGCGATGCGCGCGATGAGGGCGTCGCCCTTGATGGCCGGCTCGTCGATCGCTACGAGCTGCTCTTCGAAGAGCGCCCGGTAGGTCTGCGCGAAGATGGCGTCGAGCCGCGCAGGCTCGCGGATCGCATGGGCGACGGCCGCGAGATCCACGGCGCGGGTGGCGCGGCGGCGGGCGAGGCTGTCGACGACGAAGGCGCGTGCGTCGGCCGGATACCCGGAAGGCATCCCCGCCTCGACGGCCCGCCGCCCTTGCTCCACGCTTTCTCCGGCGCCCGACGGGGTGAGAAGCGCGGAAACGAGGGCCGGCGCGAGATCCGGCCACGAGCGCGCCTCGAGCTCGGCCAGCACGGCTTCGGTCGTCGCGGCGCCAATGGACAGCCTTTGCCATGCCTTGCGAAGCCGCTCCTCCACCGTCTCGTACCGCGCGGCCTCGTCGCCCTCGAGATCGCGCGTGGGGGCGGTGCGCTCGAGGAACCGATTCAGGGCTTCCCGGGTAAAGCGCAAGAAGCCCGAGACGTTGGTCCCGATGATGACGTGCTTGTGCGCCGCGATGTCCTCGACGATGAACCGCGCGAAGACTTCGCTGCGCGCAACCCGATCGGCGCGGTTGTTCACGACGGTGACGACCCAACGCGAGGGATCCGCGTCCGCGTCACGCACGAAGCCCGCGCGAACCCAATTCGACAGCGCCGCGGTGCGCTCGTTGGCGCTCATTCCATTGGTGAAGGACAGAGAACGCCCGGCATACTCGGCGCGTGGGTACGTCTTGAGGACGCCGAGATCGGGCACGACGTGATCGGCCATTTCCGCGAGTGCCACCGACGACGAGACGCCCAGGGCCTGCGCGAGCGCCACCACGAGGGCCATGTTCTTTGGGTGCTCGTGGTACGGGAAGCGCGCCAGAATGTCGTCACCGATCAGCGCAGCTTCCCGCTCGGAGACCGCACGAACGGACGTGCCGCGCGCATTCGCCGATTCGCGAAGCAAGGGCAGCATCTGGTCCTCCGTGGTGAAGAGGCGGCCGTTCTTGGGAACGAACTCGCTGATGACCTGCGCCACGTCGTAGCCGGCCGGGCCTTGCACATCTTCGTGGTCGGGGTACGCGTTGGTGATGGTCGAGTAGTCGTCGCGCATCCACTGCATTTGCAGGAGGTTGACCAGATCGGGCTGCAGCGCCATGCATTCCCAGAGAAAGACGCGAACCCCGAAGCGTCGCGCGAGCGTGAGGAGTGCGCGTTGCTCCCAGATGGTCGCCTTGTCGTACGGGCGGTGGATGAAGACCTCCTGCGCGCGCAGCCCGGGAATGCCGTGGATGAACATGGCTTCGCAGCCGGTGGTCTTCACCAGAACGTCGTACCCGAGTCCTTGGAAGAGGCCTGCCTTGAGCCGCTCCGTCCCGGATTTCCCGCGCGTTCCCCAGCCGCCGACCACGAGCGGGATGGCCTTGCGATCCTGGTCGATGCGGCGGCGGGCCATCACCGCGCGGGCGATCATGCCCACGAGAAGGGTTGCCGCGTACGCGCCCACGTGAGGGAGGCGGTTGCCTTCCGCACTGACCGCATAGTGCAGGAGATCGCGAACGATGCCGTCGGGGAATGCGCCCCATGCGGCAATCGGTGCCATAGCGGCGAGCTCGGGAGGCCTGGGCAGCCGGGCGGCAAAGGGGTGTGGGATGAAGTCGATGGCGATGCCCGTTTCATGGCGAACCGAATCCACGAAGCCGCGCTGCACGGCCTTTTCGTCCGACTCGAGCGATCGGTGCCGCTGCGCGGCGAATCGTGCATAATGCATGGATAGACGCGCCCACGCGGCGAGGCGCGCATGAAACGCGCGGGGCGGCGTCACCACGGTCGTTCCCAGCGGGCTGACGATGCGGGCGGGCTGCGGGGCGAAGATGCCCGCGTGAAGCAGGTCGTCGACCAGGGGCAGATGCCGCCCCCAGTCACCGCGCTTGCCCACGAGCAGTCGCTCGCCCGGAACCTGCGTCGGGGAGAGCTCGGCCAGCCCTTGCGGGGGAGCGCGCACGTTTCCGCGCAGGCGGCGCGCCCAAGTGTGGCTGTAGCCCTGTCGCTTGCTGGGCATCGGGTGGAGGAGCTCGAACAGCCAGCGCCACGCGGAGAAGCTTCGCACCTCGCCGCGGTGCACGAGGAAGCCGTCGCGAAGGCGCTCGGCGCAGAGCCCGAAGTCACCGCGCGCGAGCACGGACAGCACGCGCCCCATCTGATCATCGGTGACGGCCTCGAGGGCTTCGTGGGCGAGCACGGCGCTGCTCCCGACGGGGATGCGAACGACGGCGTCCGACACGAGATCGTGAACGAGTCGCAGGAAGGGATCGCCCAAAACCGAGACCGCAGAAAGCTCCTCCACGACGGCGGCGCGCGTGCGGCCCGGGAGATCGGTTCGCGCGGCCGCCAGCGCGAGGGACGACTCCGCTTGGTCGAGGTTGCGAAGGACCTTGCGTCTCGCCAGGACGGTGAAGCCCTCGGCGGCCGCTTCGATGGCGTCGGGGTAGGACTCGGAGGCCAACGCGGCCCGCAACGTGGGCTGCGCTTCTTGGCCGCTTCCCCGCTTCGCGAGCGAGACGAGCGCCATGGTGCGGACCTTACCGGTCGACGCGTGCGTGGCCGTGTGCGCGAGCTGGCGTGGGTCGGGCTGGAGGCGTGCAGCCGTGAGGCGCACGTGCTCGCTGGGATCGCGCACCGCCTCGTCGAGGACGAAGCCCCACGTGCGCGACGGAAGCCGCGCCGCGAGCTCGACCAAGCGCGCGCGCACGAGGAAGTCGTCGCCGGGCAGCGCATGGGTGAATCGGGCGAGCACATGGACGCGCGCACGCTCCGGATCGAGGTGCGCCAAGGTCTCCGCCGCGGCCACTTGGACCCAACGGTGCTGCACCGGCAGCAGCCCATCGAGGCAGGCCTTGACGGCGGACCATCGCAACTCGGCGTGGAGCTCGGGTTCGGCCAAGGTGCGCAGCAGGGCGAACGCCTCCACGCGACGCGACCACCTCCCGGGGCGCAGCGCCAACGCGATGATGGCGCCAAGCGTACGCTCATCGGCTTCCGTACCCAGGGAGCGGAGCACCACTAGCGCGATCTCGCACTCGAGCTCGAGGCGAAAGACCTCGGTCGCGGTGCGCTCGACCTGCGCGGCCGACTTGGGGATCGCTCCTTCCCGGCGGGCGGCGGCTCGCGCATCGAGGTCGGCGGCGTGCTGCAGAAGGGCACGCGGCCCCCGGCAAGCCACCGCCTCGACCCGTGCAATTTCGGCCGCGGCAAGCTTGCGGCGCAGGGGGCCGAGTACATCATCGTCGCGGGAACCGCTCAAGGCTGGCCGCGGCCTTCGTTCCGCCATGGGATACCTCCACTGGTGCCTTCCGGGTACGCGAGCTCGAGCGAGGCATAGTCACGCGCGCCGCGCCGAGGGCTCGCGACCAGGGCAAGGCCGGCAAGCACGTGCCATCCGCCATCGTCGCGAACGAGCCCCGTCGCGTTCGGGCGGATCTCGAAGCTACCGGGTACCAGCGGCAGGTGAACGACGACGCCACCACCCGCCCCCACGTCGAGGCTGGACTCCGAGCGTGCCGAGGCGGTCGCGGCGTAGTACTGCGCATCGAGAAAGGCCGAGAACTCCAGCGCGCGCACGAGGAGGTAGGTCCCGGGTCGGAGCGATGCATGGCTGAAGGCGTTGTTCGTCGCGTCGTAGCTTCCCCGCGTTCGGAGGTAGACGATGTCGTTGAAAAAGGGCGCGTACCAAAGGAGGCCCTGAACATAGAGCAGCGTGTTTCGACGCGCTCGGAAGGCGTTGTACACGTCGTCGTCGATGCCCTGCACCGAGGAGGGGGCGCCGGCGAACGAAGTGTAATAGCCGTCGATTCCGAGGCGCGGCATCGCGAACAGATCGCTGGTGAGGCGGCCGCGGTATTCGACGAATGCGCGAGGTTGGACGGTGTACGCCGCCCCGCCCTCGATGCTCTGGGTGAAGGTGCCCGCCGTGCCCGAGAGGCGCAGGTGCAGGGGCTCGACGTCATGGTGGAATGCCGCGGCGATTCCGTAGCTGGGCGATCCGTCGCGAACCCGCGCAAGCACACCACCGAGCGCGAATAGGTTCATGGACTCGATGTGCCGGCGGTAGGTGATGCTCTGGAACCCGTAGGTGTCGGAGGCCGTGTCGTCGCGGACGCCGTCCCGCAACGTTCGGGACGCTCCGCCGGTGTTGGACTCCACGGTGCCGAGGCGTTCCTCGAGCCACGTGGGTGGCCGCGGGGACGATTCGACCACGTCGCGAACGCGGCCCGGGTCGAGGCTCACGCGGGCCGGGTGGAACTCGAGCTGGCCCGCTGGCGACGGTGCTTCCGTGCCCGCTCCGCCCCCGACGTTCTCGGATTCGATGCGCTCGGCGATGGCGACGGTGGCCAAGCCGGAGCGCGCGGCCACGACGACCTCGGCCCCCTTGGGCACGGGCAGGATGCGCGCTTCACCGGTGGCCGCGAGGGCGATGCTGCGACCGCCGACGGAGATGACGACGTCGGCCGACGCGCCCTCCTCGGCAAGGGCATCGACGCGCACGAGGGTCGGCGTCGAAGGATGGGCGCGGATCGGGCGGCCGGGAGCGAGCAGGAACCGGTATTGGAGGCTCGGCGTGTCGAGCACCCACCCCACACCGGGGACCTGGGTCGCGCCCGGCGTGGGGCGATCGAGGACGACGCGGATCAACGCGACGAAATCCTCCGGCACCTCCGGCAGCGCGATCTCGAGCTCGGCACCTTTGCCTCGACCGCGCCCCGGCGGAAGCTCGACGCTCCCGCGGCCGTCGCCGTCGAGCCGGGGGACCACACGAGCGTCCCCCGAGACGATCTTCAGCGGGCACGCCGTGTCGGCGTTCGGCCTGCGCGCCACGCAGAGCACATCGAGGCGCGCCTTGGCGGCACCGCGGTCGAGGAAGGCCCGAGCCGGTCGCTCGGCGGAGACGCTCACGAACCGCGCTCCGAACGGATCGCCCGCCAGCATGCGTGGCTTGAGGCGGCCGTCGGCATCGATCACGGGGTTCTCCTCCTTGGTATGCACCCGCGGGACGCGACCGCCTCCGCCATCCACGTCCCGCAGCAATCGCCACTTGGAGCCGGACATCGCCCGCGTGAGGAGCCCCTCGGAACGCGGGTCGTTCGGCGCGTCGAAGGCCAGCGATGCCACCTTTGCGGCGAGCGCTCGATCGAACGATGCGCCTTTGCCACGCTCCCGCAAGGTGGCATCGAGCTGGGCGAGGCGCGAACGCGGGCCGTCGGCCTCCGCGCAGCGCACGGCCTTGGCATCGAAGTCGGGCTCGATCCCGTACGCGGGCCCCGTGAGCTCGACCTCCTTCGGAGGCGCGGGGAGGGTCGCCCGGCGCACGGCCAGCACCGGATCTTCTCCGTGCGCGGCGGTGGCACCGTACTCCTTCGCCAGCGTGGCATCGTCCATGGCCGCCCGATCGAATCCGTACGAGGCGAGGAGAAGCGCGCGTTCGAGATGCGCTGCGCCTCGATCCGCACGCGTCTTGACGGTGAGGAGTCTCCGTGACGCCGCCAAAACGGCATCGACATCGGCCGGTTGCGCGTGCGGGGCCGCGATGGTGGCCTCCTGGCGGGTCGCGCCGCGGACCACGGCCCGCACGGCGATGCCGTCGCTCCCCAATGCACGCGCTCCTTGGGCTGCCCAAGCCGGCAAAGCGATGGTCGCCACGCGACGCCATCGCGTGCCGCGTTCGTCGATGGCGGTCACACCCGCGGTGCCCGCGCGTGCGGTGCCCTCGATACGGTGCCGGCCATCATGCGACTCGAGGGTGAAGGGGCGTGAGCCCATCCCCTCGGCCAGCCACACTTCGAGACCGGCCGCAGAAACATCGGCCGGAAAGGAAAGCGCGCGCGCAACGCCGAGCGGCGATGCCGGGTGCATGAACGTACCGAGACCTTCGCCGCCGTCGTTGGGCACGACGTACACTTGACCGGGACCACGATCGAGTCGCCGGATCCGAGCTTGGGGCCCATGCACGGCAACATGCCATAGCGCGCGCGACGACCCCGGCTGCGCGGTCAGCGTTTGCCCGTCGACCTCGAGGCGGATCGGCTCGCCCGACGCGCAGGGTGCCGTGGCGAGCAACTGGACGGCCTTGATGCGGCGCCAAGGCAAGGCCACCACCGTGACGGCGTTCTCGTCGAGCTGTGGCTCACCCGGTCGGGGGATGCGGAACCACGTTCGCTCTTGGGCAGGATCGACGGGCGTCCACGACGTGCCGCGCAGCGTTCCACGCCACCATGCATCGCGCAGACTCGCATCGACGCTGGATGCAGAATCCTCGGCCACCCGGGCGAGCGCCTCGGGATCTCCAAGGGAGGCCTCGGACTCGAGCTCGGCGGCGCGATCCGCCGGGGCCCCGGCCGCGAGCCCCTCGGCCACCTGCCGCGCGAGGGGAGAGGCGGCCACACGGGCCCTCTGAAAAACCGGTCCATCGTCTTCGCCCGCGAGCGCGAGGGCCATCGCGCAGGGTGCCGCCTGCTCCGGTGCATCGCACGCGCGACGGGCCGCGGCAAGCCAGTGCGTTTCGTCGACGCCTTGGACCGCGTCCTCGATGCGCCGAGAGGCCGACGTCTGCACGGGTGCAACCCAGGCCGGAGCCCCCGACGCGGTCACGACGTACGTGTGGCGGCCCGGCGGAACGTGAACGAACACGCGCCGCAACGCCACCGGCTCGGGATCCGCGGCGGCGAGGCGCCGAATCCTGGCACGTGTCGTCCCACGCACGTGATCCCGCTCCGTCACGCGCACTTCGGCCATCGCGTCGGCCGACGCTCGCGCAACGCGGGCGAGAACGACGAGGTTCGCCGGACCGGAAACGGTGACGCTGGCGGGTTGCCCCTCGGGCAGTTCGAAATAGGTTCGCTCGTCGAGGAGTCGCGTCGGACGTGGCGCTCCCGAAGGCGTAAGGCCCAGGTTTCGCGCGTACGGGTACGGGCGCAGCCCCTCCAGCGTGCGCACGGCGCGAAGGGCGAAGATGGACCGAATCGCCACCGCGATGCCCTCCGGCGCGTGCGCCTGAGCGAGGGCGCCGTCGAGATCCTTGGCGTCGCTCGGATCGAGCCTCGGCGCCGCCGCGAGCGACGGAAACGGCGTACGCAGCGGCGCGCGCGCCCAGGCAAGCGCCTCACGCTCCAACGCGAACCACCCCACCTCGGGCTCTTTCGCAGAGCCCATGAACACGGTCGTGTTGGGCGGAAAGCGCATCGCGCTCACCCCCAGCGGGGGTCGCACCAAGGCCACACCGTTCGTGGGCTCCAGCCAATGCGCGGCCTCGACCTCACCTTCGGGCCCGCGGATCACGTCGACCACCCGCATCCTCGCCTTCGATGCAACACGGAGCACGTCGCCGGGGGAAACCGGTAGCTCTTGGGTTTCACCCGCGCGCTGCCAGACGACGATTCCGGATACGGGTGTGCGCGGGTTGGTGCACCCGAGACACAAGAAGCCCACACCGGCGAGCGCTCCGAGAGAGCGGCCAAGGGTCGGCGGCATCATGGCGCCATCACGGAAGCACCAAGGGCGTCGAGGGTCTTCGCGCGCAACGACGCGTCGCGAAGGAGATCTCGGCGCGTGGCTTCGGCCATTTCCACGTGCAAGAAGCGACCGCCGGCGCGACGCACGAGGATGCCCTGCACGTTGGTCAGCGCCCCGAGTTCGCGCGTGTCCTCCGGGTAGCGGAACACGCGGGGGCCCAACACGCCTTCGAGCGCGCGTGCGGTCTTCGCGACGAGCGGCCCACCTGCCTGCTTCTCGCCGGTCGACACAACGGCATGGGCGGGCACGTTTCGCTCGACGAACCCGTGAAGCTGCACCACCGAGATGGGGGTGATGGCGTCCACGGCCCCCTCGGTGAAGGCGTGAAAGATCGAATTCGCAGCGTGGGCCACGTCGGAGGGGTGGCTGCCGTCCTCGGCGGCGGGCGATGCTCGGTAGCGATGCACCGTGTTGATGAACAGCGCCCGCGCGCGGGTCCGTTGAAAGAGCTCGCACGCCAGTGGGAAGGTACCTTGGTCGTAAAACGTGTGCGGCGCCTGCACGAGGAGCGACGAGGCCGAACCCTTTCGCACGACGTACGCGCCGCCGCCGCGGCGTCGGTCCCCCACCTCACGCACCAGCACGGTGTCGGGCCACTCCTCCAGGGGCACGGTCTCGAAACCGAGGCGGTGCGCCGCGTCCATGCGCGCGTCGCCCGCGAGAAGTTGCGCCATCCATGCGCGTCCTTGGCGCAGCTCGTCGACGCTGGGGATCACGTACGCGTTGGGCCGGGTTCCGTGGCGCCGCGTTTGCGCCAGCGCTGCAGGGCATTCCGTCGGTACTTCGAGGTCCGGCGGGTCATCTTGCTTGGCCATCACAACGGGCTCCTCTTCGATCTTGGGCGCGGCGGTCTTGACCTCGCCCCGCGGCGGCGTCGGGCTGCACCGGCATGCCCCCGCGACGAGTGCGGTGCCGACAATCAAACTGGGGATGCGAACCGACCGAAAATTCACCTTCTGCCACCTATTCCTCGAAAGAACCCGAAACCCAACGCGGCCCGGCCGCTCGGCGGTTCGTGATCGCCCACGGAAGGTGGACGAGCACCCGCGCCCGGTGCCCATCCGAATGCCCATCCAGCTCGTCCATCCGTGTGATGCGAAGGCGCAGCCGCCCCGGTGGAATGTCCTCTCCGATCACGAAGGCCGCGCGGGTGGCCTCCCCGGCCGGAACCTCCATGGTGCGCGGCAAGGTCCACGCCTCGCGGAGCCCCGGACGGGGTGGCTCAGCACCGCGCTCGGCCTGAATCGTCAACGTGGTGGTCGTGTTGGACAGCGCGACGATGGGGACCACGAGCGGCCGGCGGCCATCGTTCTCGAGCTCGAAGCCCCCGTCGCCGAGCACTTCGAACGTCTTCGCATCGCGCAGGATCCGCTCGCCGCGGCCGTGTTTCGCGTGCCCCAGCGCGACGCCGGGGTGGGCCGTCACCGGTGGGATCCATCGCGCGGTCCGCACGACCTCGTGCGCATCCGGCTCGAATGCGGCCGCGTTCGACGGACGCCGCGGAACGAACGGCCGCGACGCCGGCTCGGGCGTCCGTCGAAGCCCGAGCGGGAGGGCCGGCGCGGATTCATCGAGCTCCGCGAGGGATACGTCGAGCGCACCCTCGAGGGGGACGATGCTCGCGGTCATGCCTCGAAGAAGCACCACGTAAAATACAGCCCCATCGCTCGGCGCCTCGGAGAGCCCTTCGCCCTCGTACCGATCGATGCGCGAACGCGGGCGGCGGGCACGAAACGTCTGCGAGAGCGCGGTCTTTGGACCTTTCACGGCGATGCGCACATCCGTGGCGGCCATCGAGGCATCGCTGCGGTCCATCGGCCGGCGCACGGTCACGCGCAGAACGCGTGCAGCGTCCGACGACTCCACCTCCACGGGCAACCGCACCGTCGCCCGGTAGGCGTCGGTCCATCCGAACCAGTCGACCTGCGCCGCCGAGGATGCGCCCACCTCGACCGAGCCATCTCGATTGGCCTGAACCTCGACGCTGCGAAGATCCCCGAAGGGACCGATCTCCGCGTCGGCTTGCGCCGTCGTCTCTTGCTCGACACCGAGGGCGTCGCGCGTCAGTACATGCAAGGTGGTGGACTCCTCCGAGGCCACGCGAAGGCGGGCTCCCGGATGCAAGCGCAACGCGATCCGTTCGTCTCCGTGCAGCGGTACGCGACCGAGAAGCTCGTCACGCCGCGCCACGATCTCGCGGCGCGGGGGCGGCGACATCACGACGGAGGCCGAGCGCAACTCGTGCGTCGCGCCGCGCAAGGCCCCCAGTTTGTGCCATCGCGTCCTCAAGATCGCCTCACGCTCCAGCGCCGTAAGGTCGTCCCACCCGAGCTCCCACGCCGAACGCGCAAGCTCGTCCTTGCGGGAACGCGCGAGCGCTGCATCGCGGATCGCAGCCTCGGCATTGGAAAGCTGCTCTCGGCGGTACGCGCGGGCCAGCAGGCCATCGGCCCCGTCCACGGTGACGAGCTTCACCGAGAGCTCTCCGACCCCGAGATCGTGCACGTCGATTTCGAACGGCATGGGATCGCCCACCTGGAGAGCGCTTTCCTCGGGGGTGACGCGCGAGCAAAGACCCGGTGCCTCGAGGTGCAGTTCCTCCGTCCGCGCGGCGTGTTCGCCGCGCCCGGAAACGACGAGGTGCACGACGCGCGGTGAAAGGGAAAGGTCCCCACGCCGGTAGGCATGGGCGACGAAGCGCACGACGTCGGTGCCCGGCTCGATGGGCACGCGGAGTTCACCGCCGTTCGGCAATTCGTAAAGGACCGCGCGCACGGCATTCGAGCCTTGGGCGGCGAGGAGCGGTTCCATCTGGGCGATCTCGCGGACGGCAAAGAACGCAGCGATGCCCAAGATCAACACGCCGAGCGCCGCCCCCCGGTAGCGGTGGACGGGGAAGCGCCGGATCTGCGGCTCGATGACCAGCTCGAGGGTCTGCGTGGCCATGGAGAGGGCCCTCGCGCGCGGGGCGGGCGCGCGGCGGGCGGGTGCGCGAAGAGCCATCACCCGTCCGCCTCGCAGACGCCGACCAGCACCGGCTCGCGTGTGCACGCGGCGAAGGTTTCACGGCGCTCGACGCGCCAATCGCGGACGCTCGACGAAATGGGCGCAGCCACCAGAAGGCGGCGACCGCGTTTGCGGGCCGCCGCGATCAAGAAGGTTCCTTCGCGGGCGCTCACGATGGTCGCGCGCACCGCGCCCCTCTGGATGTCCGTCTCGAGGCGGCGTGTGGAGGCGATGCTTGCATCCGCCGCGGCGCGCCGGACGGTCTCTTCGATTCGATCATCGGCCACCGCGTCCTCCATCGCGGCGTCGAGATCGCCGGCCACGAGGGCGGCCATCGCGCCGAGGGTTCCATCGTGCAAGGTCAACGCCGGCATCCGCTCCCACGAGCGCCTGGCATCGTCGAGGGACGCCGTGCGAAGGGCCCGGGCCCCCGCCGAAATGGCCACGAACGAGGTCGGGCGCAGCAGCGTCCGCGTCGAAAGGTGCCGCAGCGAAGGGTCGAGCGGCACCTCCGGGGCGGAGAGCCCGACTCCCTCGAGTGCCGCGCGCGCGGCCGCGATGGCGGTCCCGTCGTCCATCCACGCCGCAACCGTCGCATCGTCACGGGACGGATCCTGGCGGACGAGAAACACCGTGGGGCTGCGGCTTTCGGTCGCCGCCGTGTGCGCCGCGCGCACGGCCCCACCGCGCATTGCTCCGTCGAAGACCTCGCCGAGGATGACGGCGTCCGCTTCGAGCGCGACGCCGAGCCGCAACGCCAGATCGCGCACGCCGCGGTCGACGCCGAGCGGCGCTTCGAGGACCCGTTCGTGCGCACCGCTCGCACGGACGAAAATCGCCACCGGACGAGGGCCCTCCTCTGGGAGAAGGGCCACGCCTTGGCCACCCATGGCCCACGCCGTCTTCTTGGTAAGCCGATAGCCGAGAACCGAGGCCGCGAACGGCGCAAGCTCGCGCGCGGCCTCCGTCGCCTGGCTCGAAAGAAGCGGCTCCAGGACCAGTCTGCGGAGCGCCACCAAGTCTTCGACCTCGTCGGGCCGCGTGATGGGCCGGACCGTCTCCAGCGCCGCCGCCATCGATGTGGCGCTATCGAGCCGCACCGAGACGGGCGGCGGAGCCAAGGCGCGTCCGATGGCACGCGCGTCGAGCGAGAGCACCACGTCGCGCTCGATGGCCCCCAGGCCGCTGTTCTCGAAGCGCGCCTCTGCGCCACGAAGGCGTGCCGCCATCCCCGACGGAAAGGGTCGGAAGCCGCTCATCCGCGGATCCTCGCGGTCGCGCACGGTGAGAAGCACGCCCCCGCTGGCCAGCCACCGCGCCGCAGCGTGCGCCGTCGTTTCGAGGTCGATCCACGCCGTTTTCGGCTCCTCGATGCCCGCGATGACGGCGGCATCCACCTCGCCGAGCCTCAGGAGCTGGCCCGCCGCGGCGGCCATCGCCGGACTCGCCAGGGGCGTGGGCACGAGCGCGACGATCGGGTCGGGCGGGAGGTTCGCGCGCAAAAGGTAGGTGGGAACGCCGCGCCTCGTGCCCAGTCGCTCGAAGCGCTCCCGCACGAGGCATACGTCGTCGTCGATGCGGGTGGCATCCATGCCCCCGTCGCGTGCACGCTGCGGGTCTGCGCACGCCGCGAGCAAGGTGTCGCGGACGAGCGAGAGGTCGCCGGTGATGGCCTCGTCGGGCTCCGACACGCCATCGATGGCGGTGGCCCCCGCCCAGAGCGCGGCACCGGCGGCCATGCGCGGCGGCGGCGGAAGGGACCGCACCACGGGGGCCGCCAGCGCGATCCCCGTGGCGCGATCGGTGAGGTGCGCACCGAAGCCCACGAGCGAGCCGAGGACGAACCCGACGACGCTGACCTTCAATGTCGGAAGAAGCACGAGCGCGGGGTTGTCGCGTTCCGAGATTTTCACGGCCAGCAGGGTCGGCAAGAGGTACCCGAAGCCCATGAACGCCACGATGTCGCCCCCCGGCAGGCGAGGCCCCATGGCAGCCGCCCAAACGAACCGCAGCGCGTAGTCCACCGTGAAGAAGAGGACCACACGGCGCGGACCTGCGATGTTCGAGCGCGACAGCCGCGTGAACCGGCGCAGGCCAAGGACCACCGTGTAGAGGATCGCGGTTTCGGCAAATGTGGCGACCAACTTCACCGGTTCCGTGACCACGAGCCCGAGAAGGGCCGGAATCAAGATGCCATTGAAGTCCCACCCGTAACGGAGATTGGCCACGGCGGCGAGGAGCGCACCGGTGATGAGCAACGTGTACGCTTTGGGCGACCCGAGAAAGCTGGCCGCGACATTCTCCGTGGCGAGCTCGAAGCCGGACAGCGAAAGGTTCGTATGGGGAAGGAAGACGTATCGAACGAGGAGGTACACCGCGAGCGCGGGGGCCCCATTCTGGACGATGCCGCGAACGAGTCCGGTCTTCCAGCATGCATTGGCCGCGAGCGGCACCAGCACCAGCCCTACGGAATACGCCCATGTCGCACGGGTCAGCGTACGCGGAAGGAGCCACCCCTCCACCGCGAGGCGCACGAGGATGCTCACGAGCACGATGAGCAGAAATCGCTCGCGCCCGAAGACGCGGCTCATGACCCCACTGCGCGGTAGGTACTCTCCAATGATGCGGGCCACCCCGAAGGTCAGAACCGCCTCGACGACATCGACGACCCCCGACGCGGGTTCCACCAAGAACACGGCCGCGAGATAGCCGGGGACGACAAGTCCCGCGAAGACCCATCCAAAGGTCTCCGTAAAGAACCACGAGATCAGAACCCCGATGAGCACCGGCGTCGTGACCGATTGATCGAAGCCCGACGACGGAAAAATGGCCAGGGCGTGCATGGTGCTCGCTTGGGAAACGCTTCGTCTCGGCAACCCTCCCTGGTGCAATGCGCGTTCCGCCCTGGATCGCGCGCCTCATCCATCGCATTGCGCGGAAAACAGAGCACGCCCCGTGCGGAAATCGGGATTCCGCATGGATCATCGATGTCTGCGTGGATCGTCTACGTCCGCCTGGTGAGAAAAGAGCCCAGGGAACGAGAGCGCAGCCGTTAGCGAGAAACGGAGTCGTGCTCGTCGAGTAGAAGCCATTTGAGTTTGAACAGGGAGATCGGGAGATCGGGAGATCTGAAGATCTGAATCAAAAAAAACCTCCCGATCTCCCGATCTCCCTGTTCAAATCCAACAGCTACACGAGTGGGTACTCCACCTTCGTGGAGCGGACGGGCCCCGCCCCGTAACGTCTTGAGGGCCATGGCCGCGCAAACTATCAACCGGTCATGTTATTCGGCCGAATTCGTTCCATCGGTCAGGGCGGACAAGGCCTTCAGCTCGTGCTCTTTCGCATCCAAGAATTGGCGAAGCTCGGCCTCTTCGGGAAGCGCGTCTCGAATCGCTGCCAAGACATTCATCCCCCTCGACGTCCGCAGTTCGGCCAGTCTTCCCACCAAGATTCCGCGAAGTCGACGGAACCTCTCGTGTTGACGGGCCAGCCCCCAAAGGTACATGAAATCATCCCGTGCGGTCGTTATCGCGATGGCGGGAACCGCCACCCGGTACCGAGCCAGGCGAATACGCCGCACCTCGTCAGGAGACAAGCCTTTATCGAGCAGGATGGTATATTGCGCCATGGCATTCGGCAGCTTCCGAGCTGCCGAATAAGCATTCGCCAAAGCCAGCCGCGCCTCGACCCATTCCGGATAGCGCGTGATCAATTCGATCAAAAAGCCGAACGCTTCGGCGTTTTCGGAGGTCGAGAGATTCGCAAAAGCATGAGAACCCCCTTCGCCTTCCGCCAAGGCATTTCGGTATGCGTCGCGAGCAAGCGCAAACCGGTTCTCGTCCAAATACTCGTCCGCGATCGTCAAAAGCGATGGTTCCGAAGCCATGTTTCACCTTCAGCTTACTCGCGCGGATCCTCATCTACGAAATAGATATCGAACGCACATTCCAAATCGAGATTGGCAAGGGCAAGCATCTGTTCGGGCCACAGCGTCGGTCCTCCACTGCCTCGTGACCACCATATACAGTTAACACTCATCGAAACATCGACTTCGTTCTGAAGGGCGCTTATTGCCGCATTGACGGGCTGCAGTTTCGCAAGCAACCAATCGAGGTGACGGCGCAGATCATTCGACGTCACGTGGCCCTCCGACGAGAGGAACCAGCCATTGACAGGAACCACGCGCTGTCGTCCGAGACTATTGGTCCGCGCTTCACCCGCTCGTTGGGTGGATGAGGGCTCGAGTCCAAGACGCCGAGTCAGCTCATCAGGGGATATTCGTTTGGGGTAGACGGTAAAGACCGTTCGCGTTTCGAGGCACGTTTCATAGTTATCGTCATAGGGTGTGCGCCGCGACCGGATTCTATCGTTCATTGCGACCTCTCATGGTAGAAATTCGGCTGCAGTTGACCCGCCACCCGGAAGCTGTTCGAAACAATTGCGTCGTGTAGCGTCGTTTGAATCGCGTTGAAGCGAAGTTCAAAAATCCCGCGGGTCGCTCCATTCCAACTCATCTTCATTCCACCGACTCCGAAGAGCAAACCGTTCTCCCATTCGAGCAATCGCATCCTGGAGCGCCTCGAGTTCCGTCCTACCAAGGCCACCGATCCATTCGGGCGTGCCGTCGCTTTCCTTCACTGCAACATTCGGAGACGCAAAGAAGCTCTCGCGTCGTTCCAAGACTTTGATCTTATATTTTGCGGCTGGCAGGCGTGTATCCGTGATCTCGTACTCTCCACATACTCTGGCAATACCATTCGAACCATGCAGAGCCACGTTCTTCCAATTCATCATTTACCTTTTGCCGTAGCAGCGCGCGAAGAGCACCCTAACTATCTACGCAACTTTTCCAAGCATGTGACGAATACACTGCCTCTACGACAGGTCGCACGTACACACGGAGCGCGACACGGCGTGGATCATGCTTGGCCGTCAATGAAACGTAGGGCCAACGATGAGGTGGCGTTTACCCGCTCAAGGCTGCGGTTCGGTGCGCGGGAGGCGTGCGGTGAACGTGGTGCTCGCGTCGTCGGAGCGCGTGTTCACGGTGCCGCCGTGGGAGCGGACGATTTGTTCGACGATGTAGAGGGCGAGGCCCAATCCCCGCAGGGGGCGCGCGGCGTTTTGGCCTTCGTTGGCGCGCAAAAATGGGTCCCAGATGATGGGCAGGATCTCGCTCGAGATGGCGGGGCCCGTGTGGGTGGCGTCGATCACGACGTCGTCGCCGTCGGCGCGGACGGTGAGTTCCACCGGGGTGCCTGGGGCGGCGTGTTGCATCGCGTTGAGCACCAGGTTCACGATGACCTGGGACATGCGATCCGCGTCCCAATGGCCTTTGGCGTCGCCCTCGAGGGAGAGCACGATGGTGCGATCGGGGTAGACGGCGCCCAGTTCGTCGGCCGATTGGGTCGCAATGTCGTGCAGATTCACCAATGCGCGCGTAATCGGTATTCCGCCGCCCAACCGGCCTTGGGCGAAATCCAAGATTTCGGAAATCATGCGCGCCATGCGTTCGGCGCTATTCAAAATACGGCGCGCGATTTTCGTCTGTTGCGCGGTCAGCGACTCCTGCTTCAACATCATGTGCGCCGACACGGTGATGGTCGACAAGGGATTGCGCAGATCGTGGCCCACGATGCCCAGCAAACGCTCGCGCAACGTCTCGGTGCGCTTTTCCGCGTTCAGCGCGGCGCCCAAATCCCAGCGGGCGAGCACTTGCTCGGTGACTTCGATGCCCACCGTCAAAAGCCCCTCCATCACACCGGCGTCGTTCCGGAGAGGCTCGATGGAAAACTTGAAGATCGCTTCCTTCTTCTTGCCGCCACGCACCAACGGCAGGGAAAACTCGTCGGCCGAAAACGGCTCGCCGGTGCGGTAAACGTGATCGAAGGCCTCGAGAATCGGTGTACCCACGAGCTCGGGGTACACCTCTCGAAACGTCTTTCCGATCACGTTCGACCGGCCCATCACCTCGTCGTGCAACCGATTGGCGAACTCATAGACGTGGTCCGGCCCTTTGAACATGGCGACCGGAACCGGCATCTGCCTGAGAATCGCGTCGGGCGGTTTCACCCCGCGCTCGCCTTTGGAATCCTCGATTCCGAACGCAGGTTGAACGAATGCGGGCTGTCGTGCTGCACCAGCGGGAGGAACTCCTCGCGGAATTGATCCGGCGTCAGGTTGGCCGCAGCCGCGAGCCTCTTCAGCTCGACGTCGTCCTGGAAATCCTCCTCCTTCAGACGAAGCATGTAGCTACGGGCAATCTTGTAGCGATCCGATTCGATGTCCACCATGCGCACGCGCATGCGGCCCGTTTCCGGATTCATGATTTGCGAGAACGGAATGGGACGGAAGCGCCCGTCTTGAATGGACACGAGCGCGGAATTGCCGCCCTCGGTGATGTACCGCGCGGCGCAGTAGCCGAGGTCGCGCGTGTACTCCATGTCGAAGGGAATCGGGTCGGCGCAGCGCACTTCGTAGCCAATGTCCTTGGCCTGCACGGTGAGCTTGATGCCCAATTGGCCCAGGCGCTCTTGCACGGCGCGCTTCACGATGTCGCCGAAGTTCACCTCGGCGATGCGGATGTGGCCGTGGGCATCGCGCTCGACGCCGGAAAGGCCCTTCAAGTCTTCCTCGGAGAGCATTTCGACCAAGCCTTCGGCGAGCACGGCGACGCCGTCCTGGCGGCCGTACGCGAGGCGCTTGACGATGGCCCCGACGAGCGTGTCGACGATGGTCTTCAGGCGCAGCCCGGGGGCGAACTCCTCGGGGATCAGGGAAAGCGTGGCGCCCGCAGCTTTGCCGATGCCGAGCGCGAGGTGGCCGGCCTTGCGGCCCATGGCCACGATGAAGTACCAGCGCGACGTCGTCTTGGCGTCGACCATGAGGTTCTTCACGATGTCCACGCCGATGTGGCGCGCGGTCTGGTAGCCGAACGTGACGATGTCCGCCGGCAGGTCCAGATCGTTGTCGATCGTCTTGGGCACGTGGACGACGGCCAAGCTGCCATTGGAGGCCTCGGCCAGCTTGTGCGCGCTAAAGGCGGTGTCGTCACCGCCAATGGTGATCAACTTGCTGATGCGATGATGGCGCAGGCTCTCGAGCGCTTTTGCGAGGTGCTTCGGATCCTTGGTGGGATTGGCGCGCGCAATGCCAATATGCGAACCGCCGCGGAAGTGAATGCGGCTGGTCTCCGTAATGGTGAGGGGGTGCACATGCGACGTGTTGCCCTCGATGAGCCACTTGAAGCCGTCGTAAATACCGAGGACTTCGTACCCAGAGAGGCACGCGCGAATCGTCGCTGCACCGATGACGCTGTTGATACCGGGGGCGGGTCCGCCGCCAACCAAAATGCCGAGCCGTCGTTCAAGCATGGGCGGATGCTACTCCATTGCACGCATCGATTTGGTTTCGCGAAAACACAATTCGCCACCGCCGGAAATTGCTCGAGATCGCTACAATCGTCCTACAGCTGATTGGAATCCGGATCGATGAACGGGGGGATGGGTGTGGGCGTGGGCCCTTCCGCCGGGGCGGCGTTGGGGGCGGCGGGGGGCGTGGTGCTGCCGCTCGCTTCACCCGCCGGCAGCTTCGGTTTGGACGGCGTGCGCGGACGCGGCTTGGGGCGCACGGGCGTGGCGACCGCCGGGGCGGGTGCCGATGCGGCCGTTGTTTCCGTGGGCGCGCTGACCGCAGCATCGGGCACGGCGGCCAAGGCCGCGGCGTCCACTTGCTCGGCAGGGGCCGCAGCCGCGACGGCGGCATCCGCGACCGTCTCTTGGACTACACCGGCATCCACCACCACCGCCGCGGGTTCCGGCGCGGGCGACGGAGCCGCCTGCGTGGCGTGGCCACCGAGCCAACCCGATCGATAGGCAAAGAACCCCGCCCCGACCAGGGCGACGGCCAACAGCGCCGAGACGAAGAAGCCACCGCGCCGCGGAGCGATCTCCGGCTCGCTCGAGAGCATGGCGCGTGCGCCGGTCATCAGCGGT
This sequence comes from Sorangiineae bacterium MSr11367, assembly GCA_037157805.1. NCBI lineage: Bacteria > Pseudomonadati > Myxococcota > Myxococcia > Myxococcales > Pendulisporaceae > Pendulispora > Pendulispora rubella. Next base: position 11,933,432 of record CP089983.1, read on the forward strand.
GTCTCGGTGGTCAACAAGCGCGTCTCGCCGGTGGGCGTCGGATTGGCACCACCCGGAAGCGGCGCAGCTTGCCCCGGCCGCGGCCGACGTTCTCCGAGCGCGTCGTAGCGCGAGAGCGACAGCTGACCGCCGTAGTTGAGCGACGGAGGCCCCTCGAGCGACGTCACCACCGAGTCTTCCGTGCGGCTCGTCCGGCTTGGCCCCGCCGGCCCGGCCAGCGGCGACGGAGGCCCCACCAAGGTGGCAAACGGCCGCACCGTCGTCGTGGACATGGGAGGATCGGGCGGAGGTGCAGGCTGCGACGCGGTCGTCGCGACCACTTCCGCCGCGGGTGGCACCGACGCCTTCGCGGCCGCCGCCGGCGGCTCGACCGGCACGATGTAGCCACCGAGACCGGCGATCGTTCCGCCGGAAGACACGGCCGCTTCTCCGCCTGCGGGCAGCGACGGCGTGCGCGGCTTCTCGACCACCGGATCACCCTTGTGCGCTTGCTCGAGCAGCAACGCGAGGCGAAGCGCCTGCTGCATCGTGCGCGCGGTGGGCCAGCGCGCGCTCATGTCGAAGGCCACCGCGCGATCGACGAGCTTGCACGCCTCGAGCGACACGTGCGGCGCCACCGATCCGATGGGCGGCAGCGGCTCGGTCATCGCGAGCAGAAGCTCCTCGTTCGCCGTCTCCGCGCGGCGCGGGCGCTGACCGGACAGCAGCGCCCACAACGTCGCGCCCACGGCCCACAGATCCGTGCGCACGTCGACCTCGCCCCAGCGACCGCGCGCTTGCTCCGGCGGCATGAAGGCGGGCGTTCCGAGCGGCATGCCCATTTGCGTGGACCCGCTCAAGTGGTGCGCTTCTCCGAGGCGCGCGATACCGAAGTCGAGGACTTTGACCTCGCCCTTCTTCGTCACGAAAATGTTCGCGGGCTTCAGATCGCGATGGATGATGCCCTTGTCGTGGGCCGCGCTCACGATGTCGAGCAGGTCCTCCACGATCTTCAACGCGTCGTAGACGGGAAAGGCCGATTGCTTTCGCAGGCGCCGCTCGAGCGTGTAGCCCTCGAGCAGCTCCATCACCAAAAACGCCGTCCCATCTTCGGTGTGGTCGTCGTCCAAGATGGAGACCGCACCCGGGTGTTCGATTTTGTTGGCGACGTAGCCCTCGCGCAGAAAGCGCGTCACGAAGTCCGTCTGAACCGAAAGTTCAGGATGAAGCAGCTTGATGGCCCCACGCTTGCCGTTGCGATGCGTTGCAGCATAAACAGCCGCGCTTCCGCCCACGCCGAGCAAGGAATCCAACCGCCATTTGTCGCGCAGCACACTGCCAATGCGTGCCTTTGAGCGCTCTACGAGCTCGGGTGCAGCCATCCTAATCTCGCATCTGTACCACGAAATGGCCGAGATTTCCTAGGTTTAGGATGAGGTCGCTTGGTGTTCTTGCCATGGTGGAACGATCCCGGAGAGGTCTTGGCGCGAAAGGGACAAAACGATGCGGCGCAGCATGACACGCTTGGGCTGAGTTTAGGCGGGATGGAAAAGAGGGAGCAAAAAGCTTGTTCCGCTCGCAACCTGCCGTTAGGGCGTGGCATCTTTCGAAGATGCGGGGCGATACCGGTTTCGTAATCCACCGGGGGGTTATCGCGCGATCGATGATTTGGGTGAGGCTCATCCAACTCGTCAATTTCGCATTCTTTTGCGTCTACGCGATGCTCTTCGCGCGATTCGTCGTCGAGTACGTGAGGGCCAACGAGCAGATTCGCTTCGTGCAATACGTGCACCGTTATACGGAGCCGCTCTACCGTCCTTTCCGCGGGCTGTTGCCGGTACTGCCGGATCCCGGGGGACATCCGTTGGTCCTGTCCATCCTCGCGGCGATGCTGGCGTTCTTCGTCGTTCACGTCGTCGTGCGCGGGTTGTTGCGCGCGAGCTCGCGTCCTGCGCTCCGCGAGGAGTGAGCGCGGCAGAGGCGAGGACCGAGCGATGTTCGCTGAACGGCACTGAGTCCTGCGGCAAATCATCGCAGGCGCGCGCAGCATTTTGAAGTTGCCGCGGGAGAATTTGCCTGTACGAGTTGAAGCGTGGCCATGACCTCGTTTCGAGCGCTCGGCGTTGCGTCGTCGCTCGCCTGCCTCGCGGTTCTCATCCTCACCTCCTCTTGCTCGGATTCGGATGACAACAAGTCACCCGGTCCCCTCACCTGCGCGAATCCCGGCGGCACCGTCAACGGCGCGGCGGATTCGCACTGCGGAAGCAACGCGACCACCATCGAGACGGCATCGTGCAAAGGCTCGGGCACGACGTCGTTCGCGCCGAGCCTCCACGTTGCGCATCACGATGCTGGGCACGAAGAAGACGCCGGCGCCAGTGAATACGGGCCGACTTTGTCGAACGGCGAAGGCGACGACGACGAGTGCAAGTACCACGTGAAGTGGGCGCCCGCGTCGGACACGCAGGTCTGCGCGAACGGCGACGTGTACTTCAACGTGACCGTCAGCACGAAGGTCGACGGCGCCCCGGCGCGCAACGTTCCCGTTCGTCCCGACTCGTTCTTGAACGACACGCATCCTTCCGTTCCCCGCACCACCAGCTCCTCGGAGACGTCGCCCGGCGTCTACCGCGTGGGGCCGGTGCGCTTCGATGCGGCCGGCAATTGGACCGTGCGCTTCCACTTCCACGAAGAGTGCAACGACGGCGAACACTCGCCGCACGGGCACGCGGCCTTCTACGTATCGGTTCCTTGAACTCGTCAATTTCGGTGAAGTCGTGAAATCCTTTTTTGCTTTGGCGACGAGCGTCGTCGTCGCCACGCTCGTCGCGTGCGGAAGTGATTCGTCGGGGCAAGATCCCGCGCCGAGTTGCCCCGAACTTCCCCAGCAGTGCACGGGAACGCCGCCCAGCTACGCGACGGAGGTCAAAGCCCTCGTCGAGCAGCACTGCTTCCCATGCCACGCCCCCGGCGGCACGGGCGTCGGCGCTGCGGGGCGCGATTTCTCCAAGTACGAGATCCTCCAGCGCGACAAGGCCAAGGCGCTGCTACGGGTCTACGGCTGCACGATGCCGCCGAAGGAAGCACCGCAGCCCAGCGCCGACGATCGCGCCACCTTGGTGAAGTGGCTCGTCTGCGGCGCCCCCAGCAACTAGAGCCACGCTTTCTTCGCGTCCGGCGCTAGACTGAAGGGCTCATGCCAGCACGTGCCGCCCCCCACCAACTCGCGCACTTCGAAGTGGTGCGCCGACTGGGGGCGGGTGGGATGGCCGAGGTGTTTCTCGCCAAAAAGCGGGGCGCCGAGGGCACGTTCAAGCTGCTGGTGGTCAAGCGCATCTTGCCCACACACGGCACCTCGCGCCGGTTTCGGGCGATGTTCGTGGAGGAGGCGCAGCTCGCCACGCGGCTGAATCACCCCAACGTCGTGCAGGTCTTCGAGTTTTACGACGGCGGCGACGAAGGGCAGCTCCTCGCCATGGAGTACGTCGAGGGACCTGACCTGGGCATGCTGATGGCGAATGCCAAGGCGAAGGGCACGCGGATTCCGCCCTGGGTAGGCGCATGGATCATCGCGGAGGCCGCCAAGGGCCTGCACTACGCGCACGAGAAGAAAGACGAGGGCGGCGCACCGCTCGAAATCGTGCACCGGGACGTCTCCCCGCAGAACGTGCTGCTCTCCTTCGAGGGCGCCGTCAAAATCGCGGATTTCGGCATCGCCAGCGCGCGGCTGTTCGTCGAGGAGGCCGGGGTCATCAAGGGCAAATTCGGGTACATGTCGCCCGAGCAAGCGCGCGGCGAAAATGTGGACCGTCGCGGCGATCTCTACGCGCTCGGCGTGATCTTCTGGGAAATCCTCGCCGGGCGGCCGATCCACGGCGGCCTGGGCGGCGAGGCGCTGCTCGACATCGTGCGCTCGGGCTACGTGGAGCCACCGAGCACCTACGTGCGCGATCTGCCGACCGAGCTCGAGACCATCGCCATGAAGGCGCTCGAAGCGCGCCCCGAGGATCGCTTTGCCACCGGGCGCGAGCTGTCGGGTGCGATTGCGCGGGCGCTGCTCGCGAAGCAGGTGCTCGTCGATGCGTCGACGTTGGAGACGACGATCGCGCACCTGGTCGCGCCGCGCCTCCTCGGCAGCGAGACGGCGCCGGATCCGGAAGACGCCGACGAAGGTCCGAGTGAGGTGCCGATGGAGAGCGAGCCGGAAGCCGCGCCTTCGGACGTGGTGCCGGAGCCTTCGGAGGTGCCGTCGGAGCCTCTCTCTCTGGAGCAGCGCACGCAAGCCGCGGTGCCGCTCGCGAAGAGCAGCGTGGAGATCGCGCTGGGGCTCTCGCATTTGAGCGCCGCACGCGCCGAAAAGCCGCCCATTTCGGTGCCGACGCCCTCGGACCGGCCCAACGCGGGGCCGCGCGAAGTGCGGCACGTGGCGGTGGTCACCTTGCGGCTCCACGGCGTCGAGGAGCTGCTCGCGCGCGATCGCGCCCTCGGGGAGCGCACGCTCGACCGCCTGCGGCAGATGCTCGGCGACATCGCCTACAAGCGCGGGATGCGTTGTTGGATCTGGTCCAGCGATTCCGAAGCGCGCGCGGTGGCCGGGCTCACGCGCAACCCGGGGAGGGCGGCCTCGGAGGCGGCCTGGCTCGCGCTCGATACGCACGAAGCCGTGGGCGGCATGAGCGAGGACCTGCCCATCGCGCTGGGCGCGTCGCTGGGCATCGTGCGCGGCATCGCCTCCGGCACGCGCGATCCGCACGGCAACTTGGTGCGCTACCGGCTGCACGATCCCGCGTCGTATTTGGCGGACGTGCTCAGCCAAGCGACACCGCGCGGGGTGACCTGGGTGGCCGGCGGCGTGTATCGCCTGGTGCGGCGCGATTTCCGCTGGGGCGATGCGCCCACCTTGCAGCTCGACCCGGCCACCCGCCTCGAGAACGTGCCGCCGACGATGCGGATTTACGCCCTCGAGCGAAGCCTGTCGCGCGAGGAACGGCTCTTGGAGCTGTCGGCCGCGCCCAACGATCTCGTGGGGCGCGATGCGGAAAAGGCGGATCTCCACGCCGCCTACCATCGCGCCGTTTCGGGCGGCGGCAGCGGCAAGCTGACCTCGCGCGCGGTGGTCGGCGAGATGGGCATCGGCAAGAGCGCGCTGGTGACGACGTTCCTGGCGGAGCTGCCGCCGAACGCGCGCATCGTGCGGGTCGAGTGCTCGCCGGTGAAGATGGAGGTGCCCTTCAGCGCCGCCGGCGACATCGTGCGCGATGCCATCGGCACGACGGGCGAAGAGCCCTTCGAGGACGTGGTCGATCTGGTGGCGCGCGCCGGCGGCGGGGCTGCGCACGGCGATGCGTCGCATCCCATGGTCGCGCGCTTGGCGGAGCTGGCCACGAACCGCCCGCTGGGCGGCGGCGACGACGAGAACGCGCACTACCGGCGCAAGCTGGTCAGCCAGGGCCTGCGCAGTTTGCTCGCGGCCATCGCGCTGCAGCAGCCCCTGGTGCTGGTGGTGGAAGGGCTGCAGTGGGCGGACAAGCAGAGTCACGATCTACTGGGCGAGATCATCCACTCGCACGATCCCCTGCCCGTGCTCATCCTGCTGGTGTCGCGGCAGGATGAACGGAGCGCTGCGCTGCTCGACGGTGTGGTGCGCATCGAGCTCATGGCGCTCTCGGGCGACGAGCAAGTGCGCCTGGTCGAGGCGCGGCTCGGCGTCCGCAAAGGCGCGCGCAACGTGTGCGCGGATCTGTTGCCGCGAGTGGGCGGCAATCCCTTTTTCTTACTGGAAATGGTGGATGCCCTGCTCGAGCGGGGGGCCCTGGAGATCCGCGAGGAGCAGACGGACGACGGGCGGGTGGAGCATGCGCTGGTGCGCACCGAGCGCATCGAGGGCGGGCTCTCGGCGCTGCCGTCGACCTTGGAGCAGCTGCTCGGCGATCGCTTGCGCGAGCTCCCCAACGAAGAGCATGCGGTCGTCGATTGGCTGGCCATCGCCGGCGGGCCGCTGGCCATGGTGGATCTGTCGAAGCTCTCCGGCGCGGGTGGCGACGACGCCGTCGTGCGGTTGTGTGCGCGCGGACTGTGCGATCGCAAGGGCGACGTCGTCGACTTTCGTCACCCGCTCACGCGCGACGTGGCCTACCTCGCGCTGCAGGCGCACGATCGCGTGGTGATGCACCGCACGCTGGGCGAGCACCTCGGCGGCACGAACCTGGGGCGCGGGCTGTCGGCGGCCATCGTGGCCAAGCACCTGGCCAAGGGCGAGGCGGGCGATCAAGCAGCGAATTTTTACCTGGAGGCCGCCCTCGCCGCGAAGAACGGCAACCAGATGCAGCTGGCGATGCGGTACTACAACCGCGCGCTCTCGTTCTTGCCGGCCGACGACGGGCGCCGCATCGGCGCGCACGAGGCGCTGGAATCCATCTTTCGCGTGCTCGGTCGCCGGCGCGAGCGCGTGCGGCACCTCGATGCGCTGCGCAAGCTGGCCCGCCACTTGGGAACGCCGCGGGTGACGTGCCTCGCGCTGCTTCGCTCGGCGCGCTTCGATTTGGACGACGGGCGCCTCGCGCACGGGCTGCCGCTGGCGCGGCGGGCGGCGGAGGTGGCGCACGCGCACCAGATATCCAATTACGAAATCGACGCCGAGGCCATGGTGAGCGATTTCTTGCGCGAACTCGGCGATGTGCAGGGCGCGCTGGCCGCGTGCGATCGCGCCCTGGCCGCGTGCAACCCCAACGTGAACGCGACGGCGCCGCCGCGGGCGCGGGCCGACGTGCTGCGTTCGCGCGGCATCCTGCTGCGGCGCGTGGGGCGCGTGCGCGAGGCGGTGGATGCGTACGTCGACGCCATCGCGGTGTTCCGCAAGGTGGGCGCGCGGCGGCAGGAGGCGCGGGTCAAGCATGCGCTCGCGTTCGCGCTGTTTTGCCAGGGGCGCTACGAGGATGCCATTGCGCTGGGGCTCGAATCGATCCAGATCGACCTGGCCATCGGCGGGCGTTTCCAGCTGGCCAACACCCTGACGAACATCGGGCACGCGTACGGCAAGGTCGGCGACACGCCGCGCGCGCTCGCGTATTTGAAGCGCGCCCGCGATGCGCACCAGCGCTACAACGACCAGGACGCGCGCGCGGACACGCTCACGGTGACCGCGGAGATTCTCCTGGAGAACGGCGACTTGGACGAGGCGGAGCATTTCCTCACCGAGTCGGCGGCCATCAATGCGGTGACCCACAACGCGTACGACACGACCCACGAGCTGGTGGTGCGCGCGGAGCTGCATCGCCTGCGGCGCGATCCGCACGCAGCGATCGTGCAGGCCATCCAGGGGCGGCGCATGGCCGAGGACCGCTCGCTGGTGAGCTTTCACTTTTACGGTTTGGCCATCGAAGCGGCAGCGCGGGTGGACGCCGGGGAGATGCACACCGCCACCCTTCTGGCCACCACGGCGCTGGGGGCAGTGGAGACGCTCCAGGGCTGCGAATATGGCTTCGATATCCGCGTTTTGTGCGCCGATGCGCTCAAGCGTGCCGGTTCGCCCCAGGCGCCCGAAGCGCATCAGCGGGCGGTGGATCGCGCGGTTGCGGTGGTGGGAAGCATCCGCGATCCACGGTTGCGTACGTTGTTCCTGCAACGCCCCATGGTGAGCGGACTGTTCGACAAGACCCCCGTTCCCCAGCTAGTGCTGTCGTCTGCACCGATGAGCGAGATCGAATGACTGGAAAGACCCGGCGGCGCGTCGCCATGATCCTGTCCGGAGGAGGAGCCCGCGGAGCCTACGAGGTGGGCGTCCTCTGGTACATCTTCGACGAACTCACGCGCATTCGCGGCGGGCCGCCGAAGATCGACATTCTCTGCGGCACCAGCGTGGGCGCCATCAATGCGTGCTACCTGGCGGCGCACTTGGGCGATCCCGTGCTCGGCTTGCGCCGGCTGGTCGATCTCTGGACCGAGCTGCAGCTTCCGCGGGTGCTCGGCTTCGGCGTGCGCCAGGTGCTCAACCTGCCGCGCCTTCTCCTGGGCGGTGCGGGCGATGGGCACGGTCTGTTCGACGTGCGCCCCATGGCCGATCTGGTCACGCGCGAAATCAGCTGGCGCGCGGTAAGTCGGTGCCTGCGCCGGCGGCAGCTCCTCGCGCTGAGCGTCTCGTGCACCGAGGTGTCGCGCGGGCGGACGGTGGTCTTCATGCAGACCTCGCCCCATCTGGTCATTCCGGAGACGGCGCCGCCGCGGACCCTCTTTCGGGCGGTGCACGTGGGACCGCACCACGCCTTGGCCAGCGCGGCGATTCCCCTGCTCTTTCCGCCGGTGCGCATCGATCGCGAGCTCTACCTGGATGGCGGCTTGCGCCAGAACACGCCGATTGCCCCGGCCTTGCGCCTCGGGGCGACGCACATCTTTGCCATCGGCGCCTCGTCGGAGGTGCGTGGGGTGGTGACCAACGAGGGACCGGCCAAGACAACGGAGACACCGGCGGCGGCGTTTCTCTTGGGCAAGGTGCTGAACGCGTTCTTGCTGGACCACATCGACGTGGACATCGAGCTGCTCACGCGGATCAACCACGTGGTGCTCGATGGGACGAACACGTTCGGGCCGGAGTTTCTCGAGCGCCTCAACACGACGGCCGCACGCCGCGGGGCGCCGCCCTGCAAGTACGTGCACTGCCTCAACGTGCGCCCCAGCGAAAACATGGGGCGGCTTGCGGCGGATTTCGTGCGGCGCGGACGCTACCGCGGCGATCCGTTCGTGACCAAGCGGGTGCTCTCGCTGCTCGACTTCGGCGTGGGGGACGAGGCCGATCTCGCGAGCTACTTGCTCTTCGACGGCCAATTCGCGCGCCAACTCATCGAGATGGGGCGGGCCGATGCCCGCGCCCGGCGCGACGAGCTGCTCGAGTTTTTCGAGGGCGACGGCGCAGGCGCCGACGAATCGGACGAAGTCAACGTAGACTCCAACGCTTCATGAACGCCGCAGAACGCCACGCCGCACTGGTGCGCGAGATCGACGCGCACAACTACCGCTACTACGTGCTGGACGATCCGAACGTCACCGATGCCGAATTCGATCGGCTTCTGCGCGAGCTGCGGGCCTTGGAGGAGAAGCACCCCGAGTTGGTGAACGAGCATTCGCCGACCCAGCGTGTCGCCGAGCAAGCGCGCGCGAACGTGGTGAAGGTGCGCCACGAGGTGCGCATGTTCTCGCTCGACAATACGTACTCGGTGGAGGACCTCACGGAGTTCGCGCGGCGGGTGAAGGGCGGCCTCTCGGAAACCGAGACGGTGCGCTACGTGATCGAGCCGAAGCTCGACGGCGCGAGTATCGAGGTGGTCTACGAGGACGGCCGTTTGAAGATGGCCTGCACGCGCGGCGACGGGGAAATTGGTGAGGACATCACCACCAACGTGCGCACCATCCGCGGTGTGCCCCTTTCCATTTCGCACAAGGGCAAGCTCACCTTGCGCGGCGAGGTAGTCTTCTACCGCAAGGACCTCGAGTCGCTGAATGTGGAGCGGGCGCAGGAGGGGCTCGAGCCCTTTGCGAACCCGCGCAATGCGGCCTCGGGATCGCTGCGCATGATGGATGCGCGCGAGGTGGCGCGCCGGCCGCTGCGGGTGGTCTTTTATCAAATTGTCGAAGGGCCTCGTCTGCACAAGTTCCACAGCGAGAGCCTCGATTGGTTGGCCAAGGAGGGGCTTCCCTCGCACCGGCGGCACGTGGCGGTGCCGTGGGAGGGCGTAACCGAAGCCATTTTGAGCATCGACGGCGCGCGGGCGGATTACCCCTTCGAGACGGACGGCGCGGTCATCAAGGTGGATAGCTACGCGCAGCAGGACATTCTGGGCTTCACGTCGAAGTTTCCCAAGTGGGCTGTGGCCTACAAATTCGCGGCCGAACGCGCGTGGACGAAGCTAACGGACATCCAGGTGCAGGTCGGGCGCACGGGAACGCTCACGCCGGTGGCCTATCTCGATCCGGTGCAGCTCGCGGGCACGACGGTGTCGCGTGCATCGCTGCACAATGCCAACTTCGTGGCCGCGCTCGATGCGCGCATCGGCGACAAGGTAGCCATCGAGAAGGCGGGGGAGATCATTCCGCAGGTCGTCTTGGTGGACATGGAAGCGCGCAGCGGCAACGAGGTGCCGTGGCAGATGCCCACCAAGTGCCCCGAGTGCGGCACCAAGGTGATGGCGCGGCACCTGGACGAGGAAAAGGGGCAGATGGAGGCGGCCATCCGCTGTCCGAACCGCCTTTGCCCGGCGCAAGTGAAGGCGCAGATCTTCTACTTCGCGCGCCGCTTCGCGATGGACGTCGATCACCTGGGCCTGGCGCTGGTGGAGCAACTGGTGCAGCGCGGCGCGGTGAAGGACGTGGCCGATCTATACGATCTGACGAAGGAGCATTTGCTCGAGCTCGAGCGCATGGGCGACAAGAGCGCGCAGAACGTGATCGACTCGATCCAGCGATCGCGCGAGCGGGTGCTCGATCGGTTGCTGTGCGGGCTGGGGATCCCGCAGATCGGGCAGGTGGCGGCGCGGCAGCTCGCGGAGCAGGCGGGCACATTGGAGAATGTGCTCGCGTGGAGCGAGGAGCAAGCGCGCGAGCAGGTGGCGAGCATCCATGGCTTCGGGCCGAAGATGGTCGACGCGGTGGTGGCGTTTCTGCTCGACCCCGAGCAGCGGCGCATCATGGAGAAGCTGGTGAAGCACGGCGTCGGCCAGCCGCAGCCGAAGGAGACGGTGGTCACCGAGGGGCCGCTGGTGGGCAGCTCGTTCTGCGTGACGGGCGTGCTCTCGCGCAAGCGCGAGGACGTGCACGCGGACATCCGCGCCCTGGGTGGGACGGTGTTCGACTCGGTGAAAAAGGGCACGACGTACCTCGTCGCCGGCGAGAAGACCGGCAAGACGAAGCTCGATCAAGCGAAGAAGCACGCCGCGCGCGTCATTACCGAGACGGAGCTGGCGGTGCTTTTGGACGGCAAGGAATTGCCCCCCGCGTAACGTCACTGGCGACAGCCGGCCGGAGGCCGGCGAACCGCCGGCTGGAAGCCGGCGCTCCATGAGCGCAGGGCGCTTTTTGGGCGCGAGGCATGGGCGGAGTTGGAGGGCGCAATGCGCGATGGAGCGCCGCCGTCTCGGCGGCGGTTCGCCGGCTTCCAGCCGGCTTGCTTCCCATGCACCTTGGTCCGCCGGCTTCCAGCCGGCTGTCTCCCCCATGCGAGGCGGCCCAGCCGCCGAGCATTTGGGGGAGACCGCCACGCGCCCGCAGGCGGCCCGCCGCCGAGGACGCGTGGCGAGTGGGGGCAGCTCATCTCTCTTCTTCTCTTCTTTTTTCTCAATCTTCTGTGCCTGCCGCTCCATTGAGAAGGGGCCTAGAACTTGAGCGTCTTGGCGTGTGCCACGATCGCGTTGCGCAGGGCTCGGGCAGCGGCGGTGAGGTAGCCGGCGCCGCGGTGGACGACGCAGACTTGGCGGAAGACGACACCGCCCGAGATGGGGATAGGCTCGACGCGCCAGCGTTTGTCGCGGGCCATGAGCTCGGGGACGAGGGAGACGCCGAGGCCGGCCTCGATCATGCGGCGGACGCTCTCCAGGTTGTCGGTCTCGAGGGCGACGGAGGGGCGTTTGCCGGCGGCCGCGCAGACTTCTTCCATTTTGCGCATGCCGATGGTGCCGGGGATGACGACGAACGGTTCGTCGATGAGCGACTGCAGCGCGATGGGCTTCTTGCTGCCCGCGAGTCGGTGGTGCGGCGGAAGGGCCAGGCGGTGCTCTTCGCGCCAGAGGAGCAACGCGGAGAGCTCCTCGCTCTTCGGCGGGTACTGCACCATGGCGACATCCAGCTCGCCGCGGGCGACCTTCGCCTCTAGGCCGCCGGTGCCACCTTCGAGCACGATGAGTTTCACCGCGGGGTACGACTTGTGGAACGCGGCCACCACCGGAGGGAGCACGTACGCGACCACGGTGGGGAGTGCGCCGAGCCTTACCTCACCGCGTGGTTCGCCCGCGAGCTCGCTCACCTCGGCCACGCCCGAATCGATGGATGCGAGCGCGCGCTCGGCGTGTGGAAGAAAGCGCTCACCCGCATCGGTGAGGACCACGCCTTGCGGCGCGCGGACGACCAGCTTCGCCCCCAATTGCCGTTCGAGACGTTGCACGAGGCGCGACAAAGTCGGCTGCGAAACGTTGAGCGACTTCGCGGCGCGCGTGAACCGGAGCTCGCGGGCAAGTGCGGTGAAGGCGCGCAGTTCGCTTTCGTCCATGCGTTCCAGTCTATACCGAATCTGCATGCCGGCTATTCGGGTCATTCACTCGACGCATGGCGTTGCCGCGACCATAGTCAGACCATGACTTCCACGGTGTCTTCGTCGTTGCTGGACGGACCAGCAGCCACCGCGGGGACACGACGGAAGATCGCGACCCTCGCCATGATGACGGCGTTGGTCGTCAGCGCCTTCGAAGGAACGGTGCCGACGACTGCCATGCCCAGCATCGTGCGCGAATTGGGGGGGACGCATCTGTTTTCCTGGGTCTACGCGAGCTTCCTCGTCGCCTCCGCCGTCTCCATTCCCGTTTTCAGCAAGCTCGCCGACCGCGCCGGACGGCGCCCCATCTTCACGGCGGGCATGACCCTCTTTTTGCTCGGCTCGGTTCTCTGCGGGGCCGCCCACTCGATGCACGAGCTCATCGCCGCACGCACGCTTCAAGGCCTGGGCGTCGGCGCCATCGGCCCGCTCGTGCCCACGGTCATCGGCGATTTGTACACGCTCGAAGAGCGCGCCCGCGTGCAGGCTCTGTTCATGGCCGCGTGGGGCGCGGCCAATGCGGCGGGGCCGGTCATCGGCGGCCTCATCGTCTCGTCGGTGTCGTGGCGCTGGGTCTTCTACGTCAATGTCCCCTTCGGGGTCGCCGCCGTGGCCTTGCTGCTCGCGTCGTACGTCGACCCGCCGGGGCGCGCGGCGAGCTCCGCCAACGTGCGCTCGTGGCATGAGCTTTCGGCCTTCGTGAAAACGAACCTCGACGTGCGCGGGACCATTCTGTTCGCCCTCGCGGCCTCGGCCATGCTCCTCGGCCTGGAGGATCAGGCGGCCTTCGGTCACGCGGTGCGCGTGGCCCTGCTCGCGATGGCCGGTGTGTTCGCCGTGATGCTCGTGCGCGAAGAGCGCAGCCTGCGCGACGATGCGGGCACGCCTCCCCTGCTCCCCTTCGCCGAGCTCGCGGATCCCGTCGTGCGTGCCGGGGCCATCGGAAGCCTTTTCGCCGGTGGACTCATGTACGCGATTCCGGCCTACGTCCCGTTTTGGTTCGCGACCGAGCGGCACGAAAGCGCCGTGCTCGCGGGTGTGGCGCTGATTCCCTTCCTCGTGGCGTGGGCTGTCGGCTCGGCGCTCGGTGTGAAGCTCCTCGTGCGCCTCGGTGCCGTGGCCGTCTCCCGCGCAGCCATCTCGCTTTCCGGCGTGGGCACCTTGCTCGTCGCGCTCGCGGCGCGGATGCATGCACCGACGTGGTGCGTCTTTGCCGCCCTGGGCATCGTGGGGCTCGGCCTGGGTGCCACCGCAAACTCGACCCTGGTGGGCCCGCAGTCGCGCGTGCCTTGGGCAAAACGCGGCGCGGTAACCGGTTTCATGCAGGTCGGGCGCACGTTGGGCGGTGCGACCATCGTGGCGCTCCTCGCGCTGCTGCCCTCCGCGCAGGGGCGCTTTCTCGTGCTGGCGCTGCTGGCGCTGGCCGGCGGGCGGGCGATTACCTTCGCGGCGTCTTGGAACCGCGCAGGCGATCCCGTGCCTCGCGCATGATTTCCGTCACGTCGTCCGGGTTGTCGAGTTTCAAGGTGATGTCCTCACCCTCGGTCGCAGGCGGCGTGGCGGCGGCCGCGCGCCGCTGACCCGTGCGCGCGGCGCGGAGCATCTCGATGGCGTCGTGCCGCACCTCGGTGGCCGCGATTTCGTCGTCGTCGTCATAGGGGCGCGGCCGAAAATCCGTCCGCTGGATCTCGGTGGGCATGTCGTCGAACGCGTCGGCCTGGGCGGCCAGACGCCGCTCTTCGTCGCTCGGGCCGGTCACTGCGGGCTGAAATGGGGGCGGCGGCCTTGCAGGGGCCGGCGTAGGCACTTGGCGCGATGCCGCGGGCGTGGGCGATCGCAGAAACGACTGCCGCGCGGCCTCGACCAACTCGGGCGAGATGGGGTGCAGGCGTGTGGGCCCGCTGTAGTCGTCGCGCAGGCCTTTCAGATCGCTCTGGAAGTCGACCGCGTTGCGGTACCGATCGTCGCGCGAGCGGCGCATGGCCTTTTCGACGACGCGCTCGATGGCGTCGGGCACGTTGGGGCGCAGCTCCCGAATGGGCCGCGGCGACGTGGTGAGGATCTGCAAGAGCAGCGCGTTGTAGTTCGGCGCGAGGAACGGACGGCGGGCGGTGAGCGCCTCGTACATGATGACGCCGCACGCATACAGATCGACCCGCGCGTCGAGATCGCGATCGCCGCGCGCCTGCTCGGGCGACATGTAAAACGGCGTGCCCATGACCATGCCGGTGCGCGTGAGGTGCAGCTCCTCCTCCGCGCGATCGCCCGAGGGCAGCATCTTGGAGACGCCGAAGTCCAAAATCTTCGCGATGGCCGGGCAGCCCACACGGCGCGCGAGAAACACGTTCTCCGGCTTGATGTCGCGGTGCACGATGCCCTTCTCGTGCGCGGCGATGAGGCCCGAGAGGACCTGCGTGATGAGGTCGAGCACTTCGTCGTAGGGCAGCACGCCTTCGCGTGCGATGCGATCGGCCAGCGTCTCGCCAAGGAGGCGCTCCATCACCAGGTAGGGGCTGCCATCTTCCAGCTCGCCGAGGTCGTAGACCTCGCAGATGTTCGGGTGGCCGATGGCACCGGCCGCGCGCGCTTCGTGGTGGAAGCGCTTCACACTGACCTTTTTGCGGGCCTGCGAGGGGTGCAGCACCTTCACCGCGACCGCACGGCCGATGGCCACGTGCTCGGCCTCGTACACGGTGCCCATGCCGCCCTCGCCGAGGACGGAGCGAACGATGTACTTTCCACCGATTCGCTTGCCCAGCAGGTTGCGACCGCCGCGTTCGATCAACGACCGACGCTCGCCAGTAGGACCGGTGAGACCCGGGCGGTCCGAGCCGCCGCCCGTATTGGAGATGGCGCCGCGGTGGGCCGGTGCCGGCGCGGACGCAGAAGAAGAAGACGAGAACGCGGTGCTCTCCGCGATTTTTCTTCCCGTAATGGGGCAAACGGGAAGAGCTTCGTCGTGCATGCGTGCACAGTGAGGGCAAGGAATGGAACGGGGCACCGTATCTCCTCGAAGACTAAGCCCAGCGAGGGGCTCTAGCAACGTCCGCCGCCGTGTCACCCCCGCAATGGCCGTTCGGTACGCGGAGGTGTGCTAGGGCTAGGGGGTCAGGGGCTAGCCCCTAACCCCTAGGAGATTTCCCATGACGACGACCGCGCCCGTTTACATCGTTTCGGCTTCGCGTACCCCCATCGGGGCCTTTTTGGGCAGCCTCTCCTCCTTGCGCGCGCCGGAGCTGGGCGCGACCGCCATTCGAGGCGCACTGGAGAAGGCCAACGTCACGCCCGATCAGGTCGGCGAGGTCTTCATGGGCAATGTGCTCTCGGCCGGCATCGGCCAGGCCCCTGCGCGCCAAGCCATGATTTATGCGGGGATTCCCAACACGGTGCCCGCCACCACGGTGGGAAAGGTCTGTGGCTCGGGCCTGCAGGCAATCCTGTTTGGCGCCAAGACGGTGGCGCTGGGAGATGCCGAGCTCGTGGTTTCGGGCGGCATGGAGTCGATGTCAAATGTGCCCTACTACCTCGACAAGGCCCGCGGCGGGTACCGCATGGGCGATGGAAAAATCGTCGACGGGATGATCTTCGACGGCCTGTGGGATCCGTACAACAACATCCACATGGGCAATTGCGGCGATTCGTGCGCCAAGGAGTACGGCTTCACGCGTGAGGCGCAGGACGAATACGCCCGCGAGAGCTTCCGCCGCGCCCTCGCCGCCCAGCGTGAGGGGCTCTTCGCCAAGGAGATCACGCCGGTCAAGGTTCCGCAGAGGAAGGGCGACCCGCTCGAGGTGAAGGACGACGAGGGGCCGGCCAAGGGCGATCCGTCGAAGTTCGCCTCGCTGAAGCCGGCCTTCTCGAAGGATGGGACCATCACGGCCGCCAACGCGTCGTCGATCAACGATGGGGCGTGCGCCCTGGTGTTGGCCAGTGAGGCCGCCGTGAAGGCGCACAACCTGACGCCACTGGCGCGCATCGTCGGGTACGCGAGCGCGGCGCACGAGCCGACGCAGTTCACCACGGCGCCCATCAAGGCCATCGACGCGGTGTGCAAGCGCACGGGGCTCAAGACGGGCGACATCGATCTGTACGAGATCAACGAGGCCTTCGCGGTGGTGTCGATGGTGGCCATCAAGCAACTGGGCCTCGACCCGCAGCGCGTCAACGTGCGCGGCGGTGCGGTGGCGCTCGGCCATCCCATCGGCGCCTCGGGTGCGCGCATCGTGACGACGTTGCTGCATGCGATGCAGGATCAAGGCAAGAAGCGCGGCGTGGCGGCCATCTGCATCGGCGGCGGCGAGGCCTTGGCCCTGGTCGTCGAGCGGTGATTCGCCCGCGCGAGCTCTCCGCGACGCTGGATCTGTTTCCGGTGCGCACGCCGACCTTGCCGCCGGCGACGCACACGAACAGCTATGCGTTGGGCTCGCGCGATGTTCTTCTCGTCGAACCCTCGACGCCGTACGACGACGAGCAGCGCGCGTTCCTCGAGTGGGCGCGCGCGCTCGCCTCGCAAGGGCGGCGTGCGGTGGCTATCTGCGCGACGCACCATCACCCGGACCACGTGGGCGGACTCGCCGTGCTCGCGCGCGAGCTTTCGCTGCCCGTCTGGGCGCACCCGGAGACGACGGCGCGGCTCGAGCCGGAGCTCGCCGCGCACGTTACGCGGGCGCTCGCCGATGGAGACACGCTCGCGCTCGATGGGCCGATCCCCGAGACGTGGCAGGTGCTGCACACGCCGGGGCATGCCCCAGGCCACGTGTGCCTCCATGAACGAGAGCGCGGCACCGTCGTGGTGGGCGACATGGTGGCGAGCGTGGGAACCATCTTGATTGCGCCGGGCGACGGCGACATGCGGATCTACCTGGAGCAGCTGGCGCGGCTGGAGTCGCTGGGCGCGCGGCTGGCGCTGCCGGCCCACGGCGATCCCATCGACGAGCCGTCGGCGCTGTTTCGCAAGTACATCGTGCACCGCGGTATGCGCGAGGCGAAGGTGCGCGCGGCGCTCGGTGCGGAGGGCGAGAAGGGCGCGGACTTGGACGATCTGGTGGCGAGCGCCTACGACGATACGCCCGTGCATCTGTGGCCCATCGCGCGTTTGAGCCTGCGTGCGCACTTGGACAAGCTCGTCTACGACGGCGCCGCCGCCTTCGACGGCGATCTCTGGCGGGCGTCATGACGTGGCAGAAGGCGTACCTGGCCACCTGCATCGTGCTCGAGGAGCCGGAGGCGGCACGCGCGCTCGGTTCGAGCGTCGACGGGGTGCGGAGAGAGCTCGCGCTGGATGCGCATTCGAGCAAACAGGCCCGGGCGCGCCAGCTGGCCGACGCGATTCAGTCGATCTTGCGCGATCTCGAGCGGATGGAGCAGCCATGGCCCACATAGCGCGCGGGACGGTGATCCGCGGCGAGGCGGCGGAGAAGGCCACGCCGTTCGGGCGGCACGTGGGCGATGGCCCGCGTGGGCGGGTGCTTCCGCGCCCTCTGGTCGATGCCCACCAGGCCGCCGCCGAGGTGACCGAACGGGCGCGGGCACGCGCGTACCACGAGGCGCGGGCGCACGTGGAAACGGAGCTGGCCGCGCATTACCTGACCTTGCGGCGGCGAAACGAGCAGCAGGCGGAGGACGATCTGGATCGCACGGTCGCGCTTGCCGTGCTCCTGGCGGAGCGGCTCATCGGCGCAACGCTTCGCGTGGAACACCATCGTATCGTGCATATGGCCCAGGCAGCCTTGGCGGAAGCGAGGGGCGCGCGGAAGGTGGTCATTGAGGCGTGCCCCCTCGACGTGGAGGAGCTTCGGTCCAACGTTTCCGCTTTCGGGCTCCCACCCGAATGCGTGGAAATCCGCGAAAACCCGGAGCTTGCTTCGGGGTCCCTCTCCCTTCAAACCGACCTCGGATCGTTGGATGCAAGGCTCTCACCCCAACTCGAGCGACTCGCCGTCGCACTCCGTGACGCACTCCGTGAATAGCGATCGGGCAAGCTCGGCCCCCAACGCCGACCCGGGACCGCCCGGCGAGGTGACCCAGGACGAACGGCGGCCGCTGGCCTGGCGCACGAACCTCGGGCTCTTTCTCGCCACCGCCGCGAGCGTCTTCTGGACGGGGACGCAGGCGTTCAGCGATTCCGCGAATTGGGCGGAGCGGGCGGCCATGGCCGCGCCCTTCACGGTGACCTTGCTGGCCATCTTGCTCGCGCACGAATTCGGGCATTTCATCGCCGCGCGGCTCCACAAGGTGGACGCGTCGCTTCCATTCTTCATCCCGCTGCCGTTTCCCGTCTCGCCCTTCGGCACGATGGGGGCCGTCATTCGCATGCGCGGGGACATCGACACGCGCCGTGCCCTGCTCGACATCGGCGCCGCGGGGCCGCTGGCCGGCTTGGTGGTGGCCATCCCCGCCTACGCGTGGGGAGCGGCGCACTCGCAGCTCGTGGCCAACACGATGGAAGCGGGCCAGCTCGGCGAGTCCATTCTGCTCAAGACGCTCGACCATTTCTTCGCACCCGCGATCCCTGCGGGGATGGACCTGTCGCTGTCGCCGGTGGCCTACGCCGCATGGATTGGCATGTTCATCACGATGATCAACCTGCTGCCCATCGGCCAGCTCGACGGCGGCCACATCGCCTACGCGCTCTTGGGCCCGAAGCAGGACAAGGTCGCCCCCTTCGTGCACCGCTCGCTGTTGGCCTTCTTCTTCGTCAGCCTGGCAAGCTTCATCCTGCGGGACGTGCGCGCCGGGTTCGGGCTCTTTCGCATCGGCCAGCACGTGGCCAATGCCATCCCTTGGCTCGGGCTCTTCGAGTTCATGGCCGTCCTCGGGACGTTCTCGAGCCAACGCCACGCGCGCTCGGCCGATGCGATGTCCTTGCGCACCCGCATCCTGGCCACCGTGGGCCTGGTGATGATGGCCATGCTCGGCCAGGAGCTCACCGGTGTAAAGGGAACGCTCCTCTGGTTCGGATGGTTCGTGGGGCTCGGCTTGTTTCTCGCGATGGACGTCCGCTGGGGCGTGCTCCGACGTCACGCCTTGTTCGACCACCCCATCACGAGCGCCGAGCCCCTCGGGCGCGGGCGTGCGGTCATCGCCATCGTGACATTGGCAATGTTCGTGCTGCTCTTCATGCCCGCTCCGATCACGATGTGAGCGGCAAAGAAGCACGGACACGAAACAATGGCGAATGATCAGCGCGAGGTGAGCCCCGCGTTGCCGCGGACCATTGAAACTGCTCATTGGCAAATACGAGAACGGACTTCGATCCATCGTATTGAAAGTAGAAGACCATTCCATCGTCGCTGCCCACGAGGCGCCGAGGAAGGCGGCGAACCGCCCATTGACGTAACGGCCCGTCTACCTCTTGGGCGGCCTCGGCCAAGGACGGGCGAGTTCGCCACGATTCGTCGAATTTTACGCGGAATCCGATGAAACGGCTTCCGGCGCGGCGCGTTGGGGAGTAGGACGGGGGCATGTCGAACGACGAGAAGCTCGACCAGGACATCCGTCTGGGGCTCGGGCGTGCGCTGGGCGGGACGGATTTTCCGTCGCTGGGTGCCAAGTACGAGGGCAAAGTCCGCGACAATTACAGCACCGCGGACGGGCGCCGTTACATCGTCGTGACGGACCGGATCAGCGCGTTCGATCATGTGCTGGGGACCATCCCGTTCAAGGGGCAGGTGCTCAATCGGTTGGCCGCGTGGTGGTTCGAGCAAACGCGCTCCGTCGCCGACAACCACCTG
Source organism: Sorangiineae bacterium MSr11367 (assembly GCA_037157805.1). NCBI lineage: Bacteria > Pseudomonadati > Myxococcota > Myxococcia > Myxococcales > Pendulisporaceae > Pendulispora > Pendulispora rubella. The sequence continues at coordinate 11,953,436 of CP089983.1, forward strand.
CTCAGCGTGCCCGATCCCAACGTGCTCGAGTGTGTCGAGTGCGAGCCGCTTCTCGTCGAGATGGTCGTGCGCGCATACATCACCGGTTCGACGGGAACCAGCGCGTGGACGCACTACCAAAAGGGCGCGCGCGTCTTCGCGGGGCACCCGCTGCCGGAAGGCCTGCGCAAGAACCAGCGCCTGCCCGCGCCCATCCTCACGCCCGCGACGAAGGCGCCGCTCGGCGAGCACGACGTGACCATGTCGCGCGAGGAGATCCTCGCCCAGGGCAAGGTCACCGCGGCGGACTTCGACGTGGCGGCGGACATGGCCATGCGCCTCTTCGACGTCGGCGCCAAGCTGGCGGGTGCGCACGGACTCATCCTGGCCGACACCAAATACGAGATGGGCAAGACCAAGGACGGTCGCATCGTGCTCATCGACGAGATCCACACACCGGACTCGTCGCGCTTCTGGATGGCCGACACCTACGAAGAGCGCTTCGCCAAGGGCGAAGATCCCGCGCCCTTCGACAAGGACTTCGTCCGAAGTTACTACACGAACCTCGGCTACAACTACGACGGACCGCCGCCCCCGCTACCGGACGAGGTGCGCGCGGGCGCCGCAAAGCGCTATATCAGCGCGTACGAACGCATCACCGGCGAGACATTCGTACCCGACACCGACGAACCGATCGCCCGCATTCGCAAAAATTTGGGTCTTTAGGAAGAACACGGAGAGATGACATGAAGGCGACCGTCGTGGTGAGGCTCAAGTCCGAGGTACTCGATCCGCAAGGCGATGCAGTGCGACGCGCCCTGGGCACGCTCGGCTTCGAAGGCGTCAAGAACGTGCGCATCGGCAAGATCGTCGAGATCGAAATCGACGAGGCCCACTCGAAGGACCCCAAGGACCTGACCGAGCGCCTCGCCAAGATGTCCGACGAGATGCTCGCCAACCCGGTCATCGAGGACTACGAGGTCAAGCTCGGCTAGAGCCCTGGCATCCGGCCAGGCTGGGCCAAAGCTCAATCCAGCTGGAACGCGTCGATGGTCGCGTAGGAGCCCGAGCGCTTTACCACCGTGAGGGTGTGTGGGGCGCTCGCGAGGCCGTGGACTGCGAAGATCTCCTGCCGCACCTGGCGCGAGGGGGCCGAGGTGTCGATGCGGCCTCGGGAGGTGCCGTCGACGTAGACTTCCACCTCGCCTTGATCGGCATTGCGCTCGCCGAAGACGGATATACCCGTACCCGTAAAGGGGAATCTCACCGCGGCGCCGTCGGCGGTGGCATAATGCACATCGCCGCCAAAGTCGCCATAGCTGCGGAATGTCGATGTTTGCCATTGGCGCGAGCGCGCGTCCGATGAATAGAGCGGGCCGTCGTCCGGATCGTTGACGAAGTTGGAGCGAGGGGCCAGCGCGCGGTAGGCGGGCTCCAGGCCCGATTGCGCGAGGATCGATTGTGCAGCCGCAGGCCATTCGCCGAAGGGGAGCACCTGTGCGGGCTGAATCGTGTTGTTGCTCCCCCAGTCACCGTGCTTCTCGGGGTTGTCCGTGTAATTCGTCCCGTCGGCCCCAATTTGGTTGTCGTGCGCCGTGCGCAGCCAGATACCGAGCCAATGGCCGCCGGTGTTGAACACCACGTTGTCGTGGGTGCGCCAATACGAACTACCTTCGTCGTGGTAGAGCATGTGAAAGCACGATGCGGCCGTGGAAACGGCGTTGCCCGATTCCTCCGGCACGATGCCGTCGAGGATGCGCTGGCCGCCCAAGGTGTAAATCGGCCCGCCGTCCACCAAGGTGCGCATCACATCGTAGATGCGATTGCCCACGATGCGGTTGGCCCCCGACCAAAGCGTGCCGCGGCGGCACGGTTGATTCGGTTTGTCGGCCTTTTGCTGCTCGCACGTGGAGGCCCAGCCCCACCCCCAGCCCAGTGAAATCCCGGTGTACGATGCATGCGCGACCAAGTTGTGCGCCACCGTGGTGCGGCGCGCGTGGCCGACCCAGATGCCGACGGTGTCGTGGTAGTCCACCCCGGTGTTCGTCACGGCGTTGTTCGACAACGTGTTTCCGCGGGTCATCCGCGTCGTCTGGGTATCGTTCAAATAGTAATCATCGACCTCGCCCGCGAGCAGTCCGCCACCGGAAACATCGTCGATGCGATTGCCCACGATGGAGGAATCCTGCGTACCGTCGGCCAATTCGACGCCGGCCCCGCCCAGGTGCGTAAACGTATTGTCGGCAAACTCGATGCGCTGGCCGCGCCGCACGGCAATGGCGCCGGGGATGTGCCGCGGCAGCCCCGTCGCCGGATCCCAGAGGTTGCCTGCCTGGTTGTCGATGTACCCGCCGCGATCCGGCTCGGACCAGGCCGCGTAGGCGAAGGTCAGCCCGCGGAAGGCGAGATCGTGGACCGTTTGCAGCGGCTCGGGCAGAACCACGTAGCCGTCGAGCACGAGCCATGTTGGCTCCGTGGAGTGCTTGCGCAGGGTGAGGCGGTACTTCGCCTTGGGCAAGCCGGCCACCGAGTAGACGACCTGCTGCGCGACGCGATCCGGCGATGCCGTGTCGGCGGTGTCCTGGCGCACGACGGCGCCGGTGGCATCGTCCTGCACTACGGCCTCGATGGAGTCTTGGTCCGCGTTGCGCTCGCCAAGTACGTCGAGGCCCGTGCCGGTGAAGGTGATGGTCGCCACCGCATCGCGCGACTGCGTGGCGGTCACGTCGTCGCGAAAATCACCGTGCCCGCGCTGCCCGAAGTGCTGCCATGCGCCGCCGTACACCGCGCTCGCATCGTCGTCGTTGACCGGGGTGAGGTGCCCCGGCGTGCCCTTCACATGGAGCAGCCCGTCGGCGAGGGGCAGCTCGACGTCGGCCTTGGTGAGGTCCTCGCCGGGGCGCGGGACGTAATACAAATCGCCGGCCGAGGAGTCGAACCAGAATTGCCCCGGCGTGCCGAGCAGCTCCTTGGCGCCCTCGACCCATGTCGCATTGTCCATGCGCGGCATGCCGCTGCCGTGGAAGGGAAAGCCCGGTCGCAAGGGCGAAAGCATATTGATGCGCCAGCACGTGGGCTCCATGACCAAGGTGGTTCCCTCGCGCGACGGCGTCGGAAACGGCCCGCCCTCGTTCTCGGGATCGTGCGGCACGGGCACGGTGTCGGTGGTCGGCTCGATGCCGACCACGGGACAGCGCAGGTGCTTCCATTGGTGATCGTTCATCACCTCGATGCCGGGGCGAAAGGTCCACGCGCGGAACGTCGTGTCGCCGTTCACGGTGGAAAGGCCGCGCGCGGTCGGCGTAAAGGCGATGGCGCCGTGGGCGGTGCGCGCGCGATCGGCCCGCACGCCGTCGACCCACATCTGACGGCCGCTCGCACCGGCGGGCGCTTTCGCGCGCCACACGTTGCGCGCCTCGTCGATGCGCACGAACCCCGTCGCGCGCACGCCGCCGTGGATCGTGGGATGCGCGCCGGGCGCCGCCTGCCACACGATCCGCCGGCCCGCGGCCCCCGAATCCTCCGGCCCAAAGGTCCAGGCGCGCGCGAGGCGGTACGTTCCTTCGAGGAGCTGGACCGTGATATCATCCGATGTATCGGTCGCTAGGTCGCGCGCGCGAGCCTGTGCGCCCGCGAGATCGCAGGGACGGGATTCCGTGCAATCCGTACCGCGCCCATCCGGAGATGCGTAAAGAATCGCGCGCGAAGCGCATCCGGTCATCGAGGCGAGAAGCGCTGGGAACAGGGGCCATCGTCCGCTTCGCATGCGCTCGACAGTAAAGAATTCATCCGATGTATGTCAACGCTTGCGGCGGCTATACTGCGGCATCGTGAGGACGTTCGCGCTCGCCGCTTTGCTCTCCGTGCCCGTCGCTCTGGTCATGCAAGCTTGCTCCAGCGACGACGAAAGCCCGCCGGCCAGCCCCCCGCAGCCCGATGCGGGCCCCGACGTGGCCAGCGATGCACCGGCCTTGCGCACCACCGGCCTTGCGCAGACGTGCCAGCGCGGGCAGCGCGTGACGGAGGTCCCGGCGACGTGCAACGGCTCACCGGCGTTGTGCTCGCGCACTTACGATCGCGTGGCCGTGCCGATGACCCACAATGCCTATTCGCTCGTGTCGGGCAACTTCACCCCACCCAATCAGACGCGCGGCATCGCCGAGCAGCTCGACGATGGCATCCGCGGCATGATGCTCGACACGGCCTATTTCGATCCGCTCGAGAAGCAGGACAGCGCGCAGCGCATCGGGGATCTGTCGCTCCCGGACCAGACCTTTCTCTGCCACGGGCCATGCGCCTTGGCCCAGACGCGGCTGCTCGACGAGCTTTGCACGATCACCAAGTTCCTCGATGGGCACCCGGGGGAGGTGTTCAGCATCATCTTCGAGAACCGCATCGCCGACGCCGACACGGCCGCGATGCTCCAAGCGAGCGGGCTCGCGGATTACGTGTACACGCATGAATCGACCACCGCCCCGTGGCCAACCCTCGGCGACATGATCGCCCGCGGCAAGCGCGCGGTCATCTTCCTCGAGCAGAACGGCGGCACGCCCGCGTACCTGCACCCGGCCTGGACGAACGTCTGGGACACGCCGTATTCGTTCGCCAGCACGACGGATTTCTCGTGCCGGCTCAATCGCGGGGCGACGACGAATCCGCTGTTCCTGGTGAACCACTGGCTCAGCCCACCCAAGCCGGAAAACGGCGAGCAGGTGAACGTCGCGAGCGTGCTCGGAAAGCGCGTGGAGCAGTGCAAGAACGAAGCGGGGCGCGTGCCCACCTTCGTCGGCGTCGATTGGTACGACAAGGGCGATCTCTTCGCCGTCGTCCAACAGGCGAATGGGCTCTAAGCCAAGCGACCGCGCGCGAGGCAGTAGAAGGTGAGCGCGATCGGAACGGTGAGCGCGAGCCAACTCGTCCACTCGCCGACGCCGAGCAACGCCGTGAGGAGGCCCAACGTGGTGAGCGCGGCCAAGGCGCTGGGGATGGCGAAGACGCGGACGAAGCTGCGAGGCGGAGCGCTCATTCCGCGGGCTCCTCGGACAAGGGGAGGCCGCCCGCCGCAGCGTCGCCCTCCTCGGTGATGGGACGGGAGGCGCGGAGGCGCGCGACCCAGAGGTAGATGCCGCTGCCCAGGACCACGATGGTGAGGACGTCGAGAAAGGCCCAGAGCACCTTGAGCGGCATGCCGCCGTAATCGCCAAAGTGCAGAGGGCGCGAGATCTCCAGGGCCTGCAGGTACCAGGGAAAGCGGCGCGCGGTGGCGAGCTTTCCGGTGTCGGCCTCCACCAGCACCGGCGTGAACATGCGCGCGGTGAGCAAACTCGAACCGTGCATCCAAATGAAGTAATGGCGCGGGCTTCCAAAGCGCGATTCGGGAAAGCCCACGCTGGTCGGCGTCATGTCCGGAAGCGCGGCGCGCGCGGTGGCGACGGCATCATCGACCGAGCTTCGGGTCGCGGGAAGCGGCTTGCCTTTGTACGGGGCCAGGAGCGCGGGCACGGTCATCTGGTTCCAGATGCCGAAAAACGGCGCCTCCAGCGTGTTGACGAAGCCCGTGGCCCCGACGACGAGCGCCCAGGCCAAGGTGGTGCTTCCCACCAGGTTGTGGATATCGAGCCAACGGATCCGCGCCGCGCGCGCTTTGCGCACGATGCCGAACCCGATCCGCCGGGCCATGGGGCCGTAGACGACCACGCCCGAAACGATGGAGGCGAGAAAGGCCAGGGACATGATGCCCAGGAACAAGTCGCCCAGGATGCCGGTGCACAGGCTCTTGTGCAGATTCCAGATGAAGTCCGTCAGGCCGCCTTCCGCCGGTGCCGAGCCCCGCACCTCGCCGGTGCGGTCGTCGAAGAAGACGCGCTGCACCTTGGACAGCGGCGAGTCGAACTCCTCCCCGACCCCGAGGCCAATGAGGTGCGGCCGCTCGGCATCCCAGAAGACGAACTGCACGTGCTTCGTGGGGTACAGGCTCTTTCCCTGCGCGATGATGGCGTCGATGGACTTCACGGGCGTGCGCTCATCCAGATCGCGCAGCTCGCGCGCATACGGCCGCGCGGCGAGCGCCGCGTCGATCTCGTCGCGGAAGACGAGGGGCAGGCCCGTGATGCACAGCACGAGCATGAACGCCGTACACACGACGCTCGTCCACGTGTGCACGAGCCTCCAGCGTTGGAGGCTCGCCTTTTTCTCCACGGAAATGGAACCCGCGGCCGCTGTCATGGCAAAGCGCGCACGCTATTTGATTTTGACGAAGGCGCGGCTGAATCCCGAGATGGAGAACGCGGGCGCCACCGAGCCGTCGGCCTTGATCTCGTAGCCCTTCGACTCGCTGAAGGCCTTGTTGGGGGCGAGCAAGAACGTGCGCCCGTCGAGGCGAAAGGTCGTCTGCTGCGCGCCAAGCCGGGCGATACCCGCGATGGGCTTCGCTGCACCGGTGTCGAGGTTGTACGCCCACGACTCCCAATTTTCGCCGGAGACCAATTGGAATGCGGTGACCGCCTTGACGTCCTGGAAGGCCTCTTGGTGCAGGGTGGCAAAGATGGCCGTGCGCCCGCCGGCATAACTGAGTTGCGCCCCCTCGTGACCCCCGGTGAGATCGCGGAACTTCGGCGCCCAATTGGGGTCGAGCGTGTCGCTGTTCTGCGGCAGACGCAGCATGCAGCTCGGCGGCTTGCCGTCCTGCAGGGTACCGGGCACGTTGTAAAACCAATTGCTGAAATAGGCCGTGCCAGCTTCGTCGGTGAAGGCAAGCCCGCCGAGCGCAGGGCAGCGCGTCTCGGGCGTCATGGAAATGAGCTTGTCCGTGTCCGTGTCGTAGACGGCAAACAGTTGCTCGTCGGAGAATTTGTACGGCTGCACCGTCAAGTTCGACCAATAGAACACACGGTAAAGGCGATTGCCGCGGGCGATGGCCGACGAGGACTTCACGTCGATGAACCCTTCGCGCTGCAAGTTGTTCGGCGGAATCACATTGCCGAGCTGCATGGTCGTGGGGTTCCACGCGACCTGCGTGCCGTTCGTCCCAATGATGTACGCCTTCGTGGGGCTGACGAAGGTGTTGACCGTGACGTCCACGGATACGGCGGGCACGCCGAAGTTGGCAAAGCTGAGAACGGGGACCGTCGTATCCAGCGCGAGCTGGTTGTTGGCATCCAGCACGTACCGCTCGATCTCCGGGCGATCGCCGCGCGACACGTAGAGGAACCCGTTGTACGAGGCAATGTTGGCCTGGCCGGCGAACTCGCGGCCGTTTTTCGTGTCGATGGTGGCCACGTCGGGCGAATCGACCGATGTCAGGTACGTGGTGCCTTGCGGGGCGCCTGGGCTAAACACGATGATGGCCATCGCATAACGTCCGGGCGCGGCCTGGTTGTTGTCGTTGTCGCTGCTGCAGCCCACCCCGGCCAGCGCCAAGCCGCCGAGAATCCAGTTTACCCATTTCGACATAACGCGTCCTTCGGTTTGGTAAGCACGCGCCCAGTCCGTCGGCGCGCAGGGTTCATCGCGGAGCCTTGTCGCGAATGATTCGCATTTTCTTTCCATGCCCTCGAGGGCGCGTCAAGAGCCGACCCCCGCCCAGGGCAAGGCGGGGCGTACGTCTTCGACGATGCGTCCGCTGCGGAGGGTGACGCGTCGGTCGGCGACGTGAAAGTAGCGATCGTCGTGGGAGATGACCACGAGCGTCTTCCCCTGGCGTTTCAGGTCGGGGAGAATTTCCGTGTAGAATACACGACGGAAGGTGGGATCCTGCTCGGCGGCCCACTCGTCGAAGACGAGAATGGGGCGATTCTCCAGGTAGGCTTGCACGAGGGCGAGACGCTTCCGTTGACCGGCCGAGAGGTCGATGGTCGAAAACGCACCATCCTCGATGGTGACCTTGTGGGCGATCTCGAGGCGCTCCAGATAGTCGCGGGCCAGGTCGGCATCCGAGTCGGCGCGGGTGATGAGGTCCTGAAAGAGGAGGTAGTCGAAAAAGACGGGCGAGAAGAGCTGGCGGTAGGCGTCGCGCGCCCGGGGTTCGACGGATGCGCCGTCGAGAAGAAGCTCGCCGCCGGTGGGCTCGTACAAACCGAGAAGGACCATGAGCAACGTCGTTTTGCCACAGCCGTTCTCGCCGGTGATGAAGAGTGTCTCGCCCTGTTGAATCGTGAGATCGACGGGGCCGAGCTCGAAGGTGCTGGAGCCTTGCGCGGCCGGGAAACGGTAGCGGGCACCGCGCAGTTCGATGGATTGCAGGGCATCGCGCGCGGGTGCGGTGTCGGTGGTGTCGGCGAGGCTGAGTTCGGGCGTCTGGAAGGCGGCGGAGAGCTCGGCGACGCGCTTGAGGGAAATTTGCGCTTGGCCCACCGAGGGGAGCTGGATGACGACCTGCTCGATGGGGCCTTTGATGTAGAGCAGGACGAGGGCGAAGCCGCTGACCGTGCCCGCGTCGACGGTGTAGTGGTCGCCCAAGGCCACGATGGCGCCGATGCCGGCGAAGAAGAGCATGGCCGAGAAGGCGCGGGAGGCCCAGAAGGCGCGCATGGCGGTCATTTTGAGATCGCGGATGCGATCGACCGAGCCGCGGAGTTGCACGCCGTGCACGCGGGCGCGTCGGCGGCGGTTCATGCGCAGCTCTTTGGCCCCCTCGGTGATGGCGACGTAGCCTTTTTGGAGATCGTCCTGCGCATCGCGCACGCCCGCGTAGGCCTTCATCCAAATGCGCCCCGCGACGAGGTTGCCCGCGAGTCCGACGGCAATGGCAACGAGGGCCACGACGAAGAGGCCAGGGCTGAGGAACGCGAGGTAGGTGAGGCAACCGAGGGTGATGGCCACGGCCACGAGCAGACCGGACGCGTTGAAGGAGAAGGCGCTGATGGTGTCGACGTCGTGGCCCAAGGTGGAGAGCAGGCGCGGCGCGCGGTATTTCTGAATGGCCGGAATGGGCGCGCACACGATGCGGGCGACGACCTCCTTGCGCAGGTTGGCGATGACCCGCTGGCCAACGAAGCTGTTGCCGACGGCGGCGAGGGTTTCGCCGGCGAGGACGAGGAGGCAGAGGGCCGCGAAGGCGAGCAGGATGGAACCGAGCTTCCCCTTTTCCGCGTGCAGCGAGGCGTTGAGGGTGGCGATGAGCCAAGCCATGCCCAGGCCGGAGAGCACGCCGGTGACGGAGGAGAAGGCGGCGAGAACGCGGAAGGGCCGGAGCAGGCGCAGGATCTCGCGGGCGAGGGTCGCCTCGGGCGGCGGCGGGTGGGACGGTTCGTCGTGGGAAGGCATGGGGTTCCTTATTTCTGGAGAAGCGCGCGAAGGCCGGCGACGAGTTGCGCGTCCTCGACGATGGACTCGTGGGTGGCGTCGACGTCGGTCTCCTGGGCCGTGCCGGCGGTGAGGGTCTGCCAGCTCGGGCCGTGCTCGACGGGGCCGCGGCCGGGGAGCGGGCGGGTGGCGCGCCAGACATGGACGTCCGATTGGAGGCGCGCGAGGCGGTGGCGGGCCAGGAGGTCGTCGTGGTGGACGAGGACTTCGAGGGCGGTGTCAAAGGCGGGGCCGGTGAGGGCGGCACGCTCGAGATCGCGGGCGAAGGTGGCGCGGTCGGTGCGGTGTCCGGGGAGGATGGCGCGCGTGTCGGCGATCGCGAGGAAGGCGACGGGCACGCCGGCGCGTTCCAGCTCGGCGGCCATGGCGGCGGCGATCCATCCGCCGAGCGACCAGCCGAGAAGGGCGTACGGGCCCTCGGGTTGGACGAGGCGCATGCGGCGCACGTACTCGCGCGCAAGGTCCTCGATGGAGGCGGCGCGCCACGCGGGATCCGTGTAGAGGGGCGATTGGATGCCGTGCACGGTGGCCACATCGGCGAGCGAGGCCGCGAGCGGGGCGTAGGCGCCGACGATGCCGTAGAGCGGGTGGACGCAGAAGAGATGCTGCGGGGCCTGGCTCGTGTTGAGGGCGACGATGTTCGACGGGGTCGATTGGGTTTCGATGTGGCGAGCCAGGGCCTCGGCGGTGCGTGCGGCGAACATGGCCTCCATGGAGAAGTGCGGAACGGCCCGGCGGCGGGCCGCGGCGGCAAGGCGAAGGACGGCGAGGGAGTCGCCGCCCGCGGCGAAGAAGTCGTCGGTGACGCCGAGGTCGCGGCGCTGCAGGACGTCTTGGAGGAGCTCGAGCAGGGTGGCCTCGAGGGCGGTGCGCGGGGGCACGGCTTCGGCGGGCGGCGGGTCGTCGGGACGCGGGAGGGCGCGTCGATCGAGTTTGCCGTTCGGGAGCAGCGGAAGGGCGGCGAGCGGCACGAGGACCGAGGGGACCATGTACCGCGGGAGCTGCGCCTCGAGGGCGGCGGTGATGGCGGCGGGCAAGGCGTCGCCCACGACGTAGCCGACGAGGCGTGCGTCGCTCGCGCCCGTGCGAGGGACGAGGGCGGCGACGGCGTCGCGGACGCCCGGGGTGCGGCGGAGGGCGGACTCGATGTCGCCGAGTTCGATGCGGTGGCCGCGCAGTTTGATCTGGTCGTCGCGGCGGCCGAGGAATTCGAAGACGCCGTCCTCGAGCACGCGGCAGATGTCACCGGTGCGGTAGATGCGGGCGCCGGGGACGAACGGGTCCGGCACGAAGACTGCCGCCGTGGCGCCGGGGCGCTCGAGGTAGCCCCGCGCGAGGGTGTCGCCTCCCACGCAGAGTTCTCCGATGCCGTACAGCGGCACAGGGCCGCCGTCTGCGTCGAGCACGTAGATGCGCCGGCTCGCGTGCGCGCGCCCGATGGGAACCACCGCGCGGGCGCCGTCCGCCTCTGTCGTTTCGTGCACGGTGCACGTCACCGTGATTTCCGTCGGGCCGTACCCGTTGGTCAGGCGCACCGGCGCGAGCGCGCTGGCGTGCCAGTGTTGCAGCATGTCCGGCGTCGCCGCTTCGCCGCCGATGAGCATCACCCGCAGCGCGGGCAGCGGCTCGCGCATGTGCGCAATGGCCTGCGCCCAGTACGCCGTCGACAGGTTCAACACCGTGACACGCTCCGCGACGAGGACCTCGTGCAGGCTCGTCCAGTCGGCTACCGACGGACCGCGCATCACGATGCGGGCGCCGGCGGCCAGCGTTGGGAAGATCTGCTCCACCGACGTGTCGAAGTTGATCGTGGCGAACTGGTACACCACGTCGTGAGAGTCGAGGGCGTAGGTCGCCGCGAAGTCCGCCGTGTGCAGCGCCAGGGCGTGGTGGCGGATGCCCACCGCCTTGGGTTCGCCTGTGGAGCCTGACGTGAACATCACGTACGCGAGCTCCTCCGGGTGCACCTCCGTCGACACGGGCGTGTCCGAGATGCCGTCGAGATCCAGCTCCGCGAGCACGCGTCGAACCCCGCCGGCCTGCACCATCGCGCGCAGCCGCTCCTCCGGGTAGCTCGGATCCAGCGGCACGTACGCGCCGCCTGCCTTCCAGATGCCCAGGCACGCTGCCACCATCGCCACCGAGCGCTCGACGCGGACGCCGATCCGCTCGCCCTTTGCGTTTCCGAGCTTGCGCGCGATCCGATTCGCCAACGCGTCGAGCTCTGCGTAGGTGAGGCGCTCGCCTTCGCAGGAGACCGCCTCGGCGTGAGGCTGCAGCTGCACCCGCTCGGCAATTTGTTGCGGGAGCAACAAGCCCCCCCACCCCAACCCTCCCCCGGAGGGGGAGGGAGCCCTGGCGTTCATGACACTCGCCATTTCCCCACCCTGGGCCCTGGCGTTCAACGCCGTTACGACTCCCTCCGGGGACGAAGCCCTGGCGCTCGCCGTTACGGCTCCCTCCCCCCCCGGGGGAGGGTTGGGGTGGGGGGGATTACCCGCCCGAATCGCATCGAGAACCCGTTCTCCCTCGCCGGCGAGCTGCTCGAGGATCGCCGTATACGCGTCCGCCATGGCCACCACCCGTGAGCGCGACACCTTGCGCGGATCCCATGACCACTCGACCTTGATCTCGGCGTCGTTGGGAACCACCGTCAAGGTCAGCGGGTAGTGCGTGCGATCGACGAGCTCGGAATGCTCGATGATGACGCCCACATCGCGGGAGAAAAGCTCTTGGTCGATGGGATAATTCTCGAAGACGATGATGCTGTCGAACAGCGCATCGCCCGCCCGCCCGGCCCACTGCTGCAACTCGTTCAGCGGGGTGTACTCGTATTGCCGCAGCTCCGTCGCCTCGCGCTGCAAGCCTTGCAGCCACACCGCCACCGGCAGATCGGGCGGCAGGTGGATCACCACGGGCAGCGTGTTGATGAACGGGCCGAGGATCCGATCCGAGCCATCCAACTCCGGCGGCCGGCCCGAAACGGTGGCCCCGAAGAGCGCCTGCCGCCGATCGGCCATGCGCCCCAGCACGAGAGCCCATGCGCCCTGCACCAGCGTGTTCAACGTGATCTGATGCCGCTGCGCACTGTCGCGCAGACGCTGGCTCGAGTCGGCCCCCAAGTGCCGCTCGAACGGCTCGCCCGATTCCGAGCCGAAACCGCTCGACCGCTGCGTGGCCAGCAACACGCCCGCAGGGTCGTCCACCCTGCGGAACTTCTCCTCCCAAAAGACGCGCGCGCTCGGGCGGCTTTGCAGCCACGCGATGTAGTGCCGGTACGGCACGGGAACGGGAAGGGTCAACGGCTCGCCGAGGGCGCGCGCGCCGTAGTCGGCGAGGATCTCGCCAAAGAGCTGCTGCGCGGCCCACCCGTCCGACAGCGCGTGGTGGCTCGTGCGGAACAGATCATAGGCACCGTCGGGGCGGCGAAACACGGCGATGCGAAGCAGCGGCGCCTCGTCCATCGCGAAGCCGCGCGCGAGATCGGTCTCCCGCCAGCGCGCGAGGCGCGCATCGTAATCGGCCTCGCCGGACCAATCGTGCTCGACGAACGGAAGCACCGCCTCGCGGTGAACCACTTGCAACGCCTCGCCGCCGTGGCGCCACTCGAAGTGCGTCCGCAGAATGTCGTGCCGCCCCACCGCCGACGACCAGGCCTCGCGCAACGCGGCGAGGTCCAGCTTGCCCCGCAGCGTCAGGCGCAGCTGGTTGATGTACGCACCGCGCGAAGGCCGCAAAAGGCTCTCGAAGATGAGCCCCTGTTGCAGCGGCGTGGCCGGGTACATGTCCTGGATGCGCACGAGCGGCAGGTTCATCGCCTCGAGCTCGGCCTGCGTGATGCGCGCGAGCGTGAAGTCCGAGGCCGTCGCCGCCGGCTCTGCGGAGGCGCAGTGCGCGGTGAGCGCCCGCACCTTCGCATCGAACGATGCCACGAGGCGCTCGACGGTGGCGCCGTCGAGAAGGTCCGGGCTGTAGCGCCAGCTCATGGATAGCTCGCCGTTCACGAGCAGGCCATTGAGCTCGAGCAGGTGCGCGAGCTCGCTCTCGGAGGTGACCGCCTCGCCCGCAGCCTCGCTGGCGAAACCGAATCGGCCTTCCGCCGGCAACGCGTCGTCGAAGCGCCCGAGGTAGTTGAAACTCACCCATGGCCGGGGCAGCGCCCGTGCGCGTGCGCGCACGTCGTCGTTGCCGAGGTAGGCGAGCAAGCCCCAGTCGATGCCCTTGTCCGGGATGCCGCGGAGGCTTTCCTTGACGGACTTCAAGGCGCGCGATGCGTCGGCCTCGCCCTCGAGCCAAATCGGGAATCGCGTGGTGAACCACCCGAGGGTGCGGCCGATGTCGGCCTCGTCGAGCACGTCCTCGCGGCCGTGGCCTTCGAGGTGAACGAGCGCCCCCGGCCCCGACGTCCACTCGGCCAAGGTCCGGGCGAGCGCCGTAAGGAGCACTTCGTCGATGCGCATGCGGTACGCGCGGGGCGCTGCCAAAACGAGTTGCTCGGTGGTCTCGCGATCGAGCTTCCAGTGCACCGCGCGGCTCGCGCCCATGCGGCGATCGCCGTCGCCGATGGCGGGTACGGAGCCCTGCGCGGCGCGGGCGAGCATTCGCTCCCACCAGGCGAACCGCTCCACCGCATCGCCCTGACGCGCATACTCCGCGAGGCGAACGGCCCAGACGCTCCACGGCGTGCCCGATGTCTCCACCGACGGCGCCTCGCCGCGTTCGGCCTCCAGGTACGCGGGCTCGATTTCCTCGAGCAGGATCCGCCACGACACCGCGTCGACCGCCAGATGGTGCACGGTGAGCAAGAGCCGCGTTTCGTCGTTGGGCAGAAGGAAATACCCCACGCGCAGCAGCGGACCGTGCGTGAGGTCGAGGCTCCGATGGAGGCGGTTGCATTCACGCTCGAGGGCTTCGGCCGGCTCGGATTCCTGGCGCAGATCGATCACGTCGAGCAGCGGATTCGTCTCCGCATCGACAACCCGCTGGGTCCATGCATCGCCCTCGCGCGTGAAACGCAGGCGCAGCGCATCGTGCCGCGCGACGATGGCCCCGAGTGCGCGCTCGAGCGCGGGCACACGGAGACCGCCGGCCACGCGCAGCAGGATCGACTGGTTCCAATGCGCCGGCCCCCACGGATGGCGCTCGAAGAAGCGCGCCTGGATCGGGGTGAGCGGAAGATCACCGCGCACCACCTGCTCCTTCGTGCGGCGCACGTGGATCGGCTTGGCCACGCGGGCCGCCGATTCGATGGTGGGCTGCTCGAACACCTGCTTCGGCGTGAGCTTCCACCCGGCCTCGCGCGCCCGGGCGATGATCTGCAAGCTGAGGATCGAGTCGCCGCCCAGCTCGAAGAAGTTCTCCGTGACGCCAATCGAGTCGCGCTTGAGAACGGCCTGCCAGATGCCCTGCAAGGTGGACTCGACGTCGTTGCGCGGGGCGATGCGCTCGGCGCCCTCGAGCTCCGGCTCGGGAAGGCCGCGGCGATTCACCTTGCCGTTGGGCAGCAGCGGCCATGCGTCCAGCACGATGAAGGCCGAGGGCACCATGTACGAGGGCAGCTTTTGCTCGGCCGCCGCGCGCAAGGCCTCCACGGTGGCGGCACCGGTGACGTAGCCCACGAGGCGCCGGCTTTCGCCCTCGCCCTTCACCTCCGCCACGGCGTCGACGACGCCGGGGCAGGCGCGCAGGGCAGCCTCGATTTCACCGAGCTCGATGCGGTAGCCGCGCAGTTTGATCTGGGCATCGCCGCGTCCGAGGAACTCCAGGGTGCCGTCGGGCCGCTCGCGGCAGATGTCGCCGCTGCGGTACAAGCGGCCCCCGGTGCGGGACGGATCGGGAACGAAGCGCTCGGCGGTGAGGCTCGGGCGCTCGAGGTAGCCGCGGGCGACGCTCGGGCCGCCGATGCACAATTCGCCGATGCCGCCGCACGGTACGGGCTGCCCCTGCACGTCGAGCACGTAGGTGGTGCGGCCGGGGAAGCCTTTGCCGATGGGAACGATGGCCTCGCCGCCATCCTCCAATTGGGTGCGGTGCCGGTGCGACGCCACGGTGGTTTCCGTGGGGCCGTACAGGTTGTCGAGCTTCACCTGCGCGAGCGGCCCCGAGAACCATCGTTGGAGCGCATCGCCGGCGAGCCCCTCGCCGCCGACCGTCACCTGACGAAGCCGCGGCAGCGACTCGGGAAGCCGGTGCACCCACTGCTGCCAATACGCCGTCGACAGGCGGGCGAAGGTCACGCCTTGATCGCGCAAGGTCGACGTCAGTCGTTCCAGCTCCCACGCGTCCTTGCCGCGCATCACCGAGCGCCCGCCACGGGTCAGCACCGGCAAGAGCTCGTGGAGCGAGACGTCGAAGTTGATCGTCGAGGTGAACAGGACGCGATCGCTCGGACCGATGCCGTACGTCGCGACGAAGTCGTCGACGTGGAGGCTGAGCGAGCGGTGGCTGATGGCCACGCCCTTCGGCCGCCCCGTCGAGCCCGAGGTGTAAATCACGTACGCGAGCTGCTCGGGGTGCGGCGAGGTCCATTCGCCCGCCGAAGGCTCATCCCCCACGCGGTCGACGCGAACGACGTCGAGCCCGGGGAATCGCGTCTCGGTGGTGGCGTCGCAGATCACCACGCGGATGCCGGCGAGCATCTCGCGCAGGCGCTCCTCGGGGTAGGTGGGATCGAGCGGCACGAACGCGCCGCCCGTCTTCCACACGCCGAGAAGGCCGGCCACCAACGCGGCCGAGCGCTCCACGCACAGGCCGACCAATTCATCGCGGGCCACACCGCGCTTGGTGAGCGCGTGGGCAATTTGGTTGGACCATGAGTCCAATTCGCCGTAACGCGTGACGGTGCCCTCGCAGTGGATGGCCTCGTCGTTGGGATTTTCGCGCGCGGTGCAGGTGATGCGCTGGAAAATCGGGTCGAAGGCGTAGCTCGGGATCTCTTGCGGGCGCGCGCGGCCGAGGACCAGCTCCCCGAGCCGTTCGTCCTTGGACGAGGCGAGCTGCCGCAAGATGGCCACGTACCCCTGCGCGAGGTCCTCGGCCCAGACGCGCTCGAATTTATCGCCGTCCCACTCCCACTCGAGTTTGACGTCGGACTCGGCCAGGACGGTCAGGGTGAACGGATAGTGCGTGCGGTCGGCACGCTCCGAGCGCTCGATGCGCAGGCCGACGTCGACGGAGCGGGACTCCGTGTCGATGGGGAAGTTCTCGAAGGTGAAGAGCGTGTCGAAAAAGTCTTCCCCGCCGAGACCGGCCCAGCGCTGCACGTGGGAAAGGGGCGTGTGCTCCTGGTTGCGCAGGTCGTTCGCGTGGCGCTGAAGGTCCGCGAGCCATGCTCCGACGGGCTGACCCGGCGGGAGATCGATCCAGGTGGGCAGCGTGTTGATGAAGAGGCCCACCATCTCCATGGATCCGGGCAGCTCCGGCGGGCGTCCCGAAACGGTGGTGCCGAAGATGGCCTGCGCGGCGTTGCCGTAGCGGCCGAGGACGATGGCCCACGCCCCCTGCATCACGGTGCTCAAGGTCACGGCCTGGCGGCGCGCCAGCTCTTTGAGATCGCGCACGAGCGCGGGGTCGAGGCCGTCGAGGCGATGGTGCGTGCCCGGTTCGAGAATGCGCGCGCGGCCGAACGAGGGACGAAGGCGCGCAGGGTTGGCGAGCCTCTGCAGGGCGCCGCGCCAGAAGGGCTCGGGGCTGGGGCGCGCGGCGAGCCAGGCCACGTAATCGCGGTAGGGCACCACCGGGGCGAACACGGCGGGCGCTCCCGCGTGATGGGGGAGATGGGCGCGGTAGGCGGCGATGACGTCGCCGAACATGCGGGCGCTGCTCCAACCATCGGAGAGGGCGTGGTGCATGGTCCACACGACGTCGTGTTTTCCGTCGGGCCGGGTGAACAGGGCCACGCGCATGAGCGGCGGGCGCTCGGCATCGAAGCCGCGTGCAACGTCGTCGCGGCAGAAGGCGGAGAAGCGCTCGGCGTACTCGGTGCTTGCGGACCAATCGTGGACGGAGAACGGCACATCGAGGCGGCGGTGCACGACCTGGAGTGCCTCGCCGCCATGCCGCCACTCGAAGCATGTGCGAAGGATGTCGTAGCGCGCCACCACGGTCTCCCACGCGCCGCGCAGCGCACCGATGTCGAGCGTGCCGGCCATGGTGAGGCGCAGTTGGTAGACGTAGAGCCCATCCTCGCTTCGCGCCATGCTGTGGAAGACGAGGCCCTGTTGGAGCGGCGTGGCCGGGTAGATGTCCTGCACCTCGCCGAGCGGCAGCTCGAGCCGCTCGAGGGTGTCCTGGCCGAGGCGCGCGAGGGGGAAGTCCGCGGCGGTGGCACTGCGCGGGGCGGTGGCGCAGTGCTCGATGAGGCTGCGCAAGGTGGTGTCGAAGGTTCCAACGAGGCGCTCGGCGATGGCGGCGTCGAGCGCGTCCGGGCTGAAACGGAAGGTGACCGAGAGCGTACCCTCGGCCACGAGGGCGTTCACGTCGAGGGCGTACACCATGGCGGTGCGCGGGTCGACGTTGCGGCCGGCGGACTCGGAGGCAAAGCCGAAGGGGCCCGCGGCGTCCAGCGCCTGGTCGAACTGGCCGAGGTAATTGAAGCTCACCTGGGCGCGCGGAAGGGCCGCCGCCGCCTCGCGAAGGGCGGGCTCGGAGGCATGGCGGAGCAGGCCCCAGTGCAAGCCTTTGTGGGGGATGGACCGGAGGCGCTCCTTGACGTTCGTGAGCGCGCGCACCGGTTCGTCCGGGGTCTCGAGCCAGACGGGAAAGCGCGTGGTGAACCAGCCGACGGTGCGGCCGATGTCGACGTCGGCGAGGACGTCCTCGCGGCCGTGGCCTTCGAGGTCGAGCAGGGCGCCCGCGTTGCCGGTCCACTGCGCGAGGGCGCGGGCCAGGGCGGTGAGGAGCACTTCGTCGACGCGCATGCGGTACGCGCGCGGGGCTGCCTCGAGAAGGCGGCGCGTGGTCTCGGGATCGAGCTCGCAGGTGAGGGTGCGGGCCGTGTGGAGGCTTTGGTCACCGCCTTCGGCCATCGGGAGGGAGCCGTGGGCACCGGCGAGCGCGCCGGTCCACCAGGCGAGCTCGGAGCGGACGTCCTCGCGGGCGGCGTAGTCGTGCAGGCGAACCGCCCACGCGCTCCACGGGGTGCCGGTCCGCGGGAGGGACGGCTCTTCGCCGCGGGCGATGGCGGCGTAGGTGAGCTCGAGTTCCTCGAGCAGGATGCGCCAGGAGACGCCGTCCACCGCGAGGTGGTGCACGGCGAGGAGAAGGCGGTGCTCGTCGTTTGGAAGCCGGAAATAGCCGGCCCGCAGGAGCGGACCGCGCGCGAGATCGAGGCTGCCTTGCAGGCGGTGGCCTTCCGCATCGAGGAGGGCCATGGCATCGGGGGCGTCGCGCAGGTCGACGACGTCGACGTGGAAGGGCGCGCCGGAGTCGGCGACGTGCTGGCGCCACGCATCGCCGGTTCGCGTGAAGCGAAGGCGCAGGGCATCGTGCCGCGCGATCATGCGGCCAAGGGCGCGCTCGAGGACCTCGAGGGAGAGCTCACGGCCGACCCGAAGGAGGACCGACTGGTTCGAGTGCGCAAGACCTCGAGGGTGGCGCTCGAAGAAGCGCGCTTGGATCGGGGTGAGCGGGATGTCGCCGCGCACGGGCTGCTGCGCCTCGACCTCGAGATTCGCCTCGATGGCCTGGGCGACGCGCGCGGACGATGCGATGGTGGGCTGCTCGAAGACCTGGCGGGGTGTGAGCTTCCATCCCGCTTCGCGCGCACGGGCGATGATCTGGAGGCTCAGGATCGAGTCGCCGCCCAGCTCGAAGAAGTTCTCGGTGACGCCGATGGATTCGCGCTTGAGAACGCCTTGCCAGATCTTCTGCAAGGCCGTCTCCGCCTCGGTGCGCGGGGCCACGTGCTCCGTGGTTTCCAGCTCGGGCTCGGGCAGGGCGCGGCGATTCACCTTGCCGTTCGGCAGCAGCGGCAACGCGTCCAGCACGACGAATGCCGACGGCACCATGTATGACGGCAGCTTTTGCTCCGCGGCCGCGCGGAGCGCATCGACGCTCGCCGCCCCCGTCACGTACCCCACCAGACGACGCGACTCCCCTTCCCCCTTTACCTCCGCCACCGCCTCCGTCACGCCTTCGCAACGGCGCAGCGCCGTTTCGATTTCTCCCAGCTCGATCCGGTAGCCCCGCAGTTTGATCTGCGCGTCCGCTCGTCCCAGGAACTCGATCACCCCGTCCGCGCGCTCTCGGCACACGTCCCCACTTCGGTACAACCGTCCGCCCTCCGCGTGCGGATCCGGTACGAACCGCTCCGCCGTCAGGCTCGGGCGCTCCAAGTACCCCCGCGCCACGCTCGCTCCGCCGATGCACAGCTCCCCCACTCCCCCTGTCGGAACCGCGTTCCCCCACCGATCCATCACGGACGACGTCCGCCCTGGGAACGTCTGCCCGATCGGGACGATCGTCTCCCCGCCGTCGGCCGCCTGCGTCCGGTGACGGTGCGAGGCCACCGTCGTCTCCGTCGGGCCGTACAGGTTGTCCAGCTTCACCGTCGACAACGGCCCCGCAAACCAGCGTGCGAGGGCGTCGCCGGCGAGCCCCTCTCCGCCCACCGTCACCTGCCGCAGCTTCGGCAACGCCTCCGGCAACCGATGCACCCACTGCTGCCAGTACGCCGTCGACACCCGCGCGAACGTCACCCCTTGCTCGCGCAACGTCGTCGTCAACTGCTCCAGCTCCCACGCCTCCTTCCCCCGCATCACCGAGCATCCGCCACGCGTCAACACGGGCAACAATTCGTGCAGCGACACGTCGAAGTTGATCGTCGACGAGAACAACACCCGGTCTTCTGCTCCTATCTCGTACGTCTCCACGAAGTCGTCCACGTGCAGGCTCAGCGACCGGTGGCTCACTCCCACGCCCTTCGGACGCCCCGTCGATCCCGACGTGTAGATCACGTACGCCAGCTGCTCCGGGTGCGGCGTTCCCCACGCTCCCTCATCAGGCTCCACGCCGACCTCGTCGATCCGAACCACCTCGGCATCCGCGAATCGACCCGCCGTCGCCGCGTCACACACCACCACCCGAACCCCGCTCAGCATCTCCCGCAGCCGCTCCTCCGGGTATGTCGGGTCCAGCGGCACGAATGCACCGCCCGATTTCCACACCCCCAGAAGACCCGCCACCAACCCCACCGACCGCTCCACGCACAAGCCCACCAGCTCGTCGCGCTTCACCCCGCGCTTCACCAGCGCTTGTCCCACCCGGTTCGACCACGTCTCCAACTCTCCGTATGTCGCCACCGCTCCCTCGCACCACACCGCCTCCTTCTTCCCGTGCGCACGCGAGGCTCGGCTCACCCGCTCCCCCACCGCGTCAAACCGATACTCCGGCACCGACTGCGCGCATGCGGGCCCCGTCACCAGCTCGCCCACGCGCGTCGTGTTTTCCGCTGCGGCGAATTGCTCGAGGACCTGCGCGTACGCACTCGCCAGCGATTCGGCGAGCGCGCGCTCGATGCGGGCGCCGTCCCACTCCCATTCGATGCGCAGCACGGGATCGGCCTGGAGGGTGAGGGTCAGCGGATAGTGCGTGCGGTCGGTCTTCTCCATGGCCGTCACGTCGAGCGACACATCGTCCTGACGCATGGCCTCGTGGATCGGGTAGTTTTCGTACACGAGCAGCGTGTCGAACAGGGCTTCGCCCGTGCGCTTGGCCCATTGCTGCACGTCGCGCAGTGCGGTGTGTTCGTATTGGCGTAGCTCCGTGTTGTGCGTCTGCAGGCGCTGGAGCCACGCGGCGACCGGCTCCTCGGCGCGGAGGTCGACCCAGACGGGGAGGCTGTTGATGAACAGGCCCACCATTCGCTCGACCCCCGGAAGATCCGCGGGGCGCCCCGAAACCGTGGCACCGAACACGACGCGATCGCGGTTTCCAAAGCGGCCCAACACGAGCGCCCATGCCGCTTGCGCGAGCGTGCTCAGGGTGATGCGCCACCGCCGCGCGCATTCCTTGAGACGCGCGTCGACGTCGGTGTCGAAGCGGTGCGCCAGCTTGTGTGACCCCGGCCGCGGCGGCGAGGGACGGCGCACACTGGGGAGAAGGCCCGCGGCGGCGTCGGCCTGCGCGATGCGCGTGCGCCACCATGCTTCGGCGCTCGGTTGCTCGCGCAACCATGCCACGTAGTGACGGAACGGCGGTACGCGGGAGGTGAACGCGGCCTCGGGGTTGCGGTAGGCTTCGAGCACCTCGCCGAAGACGCGCGAGGTGCTCCAGCCGTCGAGAAGTGCGTGGTGGATCGTCCACACGAGATCGTGCACGCCATCGGGGCGTTGCACCAGGCGGGCACGCATCAGGGGCGCGCGATCGAGGGCGATGACGTCGTGGCCGGCGGCGCCGAGTTGCATGTCGAAGTCGATGTTCGCGGCGCGCTCCACGACCTGCAGCGGCTCGCCACCGTGGCGCCATTCGAAGCGCGTGCGCAGGACGTCGTAGCGGTCCACGACACGGCGGAAGGCCGCGCGAAGGGCCTCGACGTCGAGCGCGCCGCCGAGGGTGAAACGGAATTGATCGACGTAGAGGCCTTCGCCGCCGGCGTGCAAGGTGTGGAAGACGAGTCCTTGCTGCGCCGGGGTCGCGGGGTACACGTCCTCGGCGGCGGCGAGACCGAGCGCGTCGATCTGAGCGTCCGTGAGGCTGGCCAGTGGGAAGTCGGCCGCGGTGGCGCGCGGCTCGGCGGTGGCGCAATGCTCGACGAAGCGGCGCAGATGGGCCTCGAAGCGCTGCGACCAACCGCGCGCGGTTTCCTCGCCCAGTGCGGCGGCGTAGCGCAGTCGCACCGAGAGGGTGCCGCCTTCGATCAGCGCGCTCACGTCGAGGGCGTGGGTTTCCCGGAGCGACGACGACGCGGTGCTTCCGGACGACTCGCGCGCAAGGGAGAACGAGCCCTCGGCGGTCGTTTCGAAGCGGCCGAGGTAATTGAAGAGAACCTGCGCACGTGGAAGCGCCCGCACGGCGGCGCGCTCGGCCTCACCGGCCAAGTGCGCGAGGAGCCCGAAGTGAAGGCCCTTGTTCGGCACCGAACGAACGCGGTTCTTCGCAGACAGCAAGGCGGTGCGGTCGTCCTCGATGGACTCGACCCAGAGGGGAAACGCCGTGGTGAACCAGCCTACGGTGCGGCTGACGTCCACATCGGTGCCCAGGTCTTCGCGCCCGTGGCCCTCGACGTCGACGAGCAGGCCCCCACCGGACGGGGCGACCGCGCGCGTCAGGGCCGTGAGAAGAAGCTCGTCGACGCGCAAACGGTACGCACGCGGCGCGGCTGCCAAGAGGGCGCGGGTCGCGTCCGCGTCGAGGGTGAAGGCGATCTCCTGCGCCTCGCCGCGGGCGCGGGCGACGTTCAGCGCGGGCATCGTCGTCGCAGGGGCGAGTGCCTCGGTCCAATGCGCGAGCTCTGCGCGCACGTCGGCGCGGGTCGCATGCGCCGCCAAGGCCGTGACCCACGCGGTCCATGGCGCGCTCGGCGCCGGGAGCTGGGCCCTCTCGCCGCGGAGTGCGGCGCCGTACGCGGCCTCCAACTCCTCGAGGAGCACGCGCCACGAGACGCCGTCCACCGCCAAGTGATGGATGGCGAGCAGCAGACGCCCCTCGCCTTCGGCAACCGCGAAGTGGGCCGCGCGCAGAAGTGGGCCGCGTTCGATGTCGAGACTGCGGTGGATGCGCTCGCCTTCTTCGTCGAGGCGCTCGGCCCAGGGCGTTCCCCGCAGATCGACGGAGGTGACGCTCGGCGGGGTGGGAAGCGCCTCGGGGCGCAGGACGCGCTGCGTCCACGTGCCGGCCGGTCCGCGGTGGAAGCGAAGGCGCAGGGCCGCGTGGCGCACGATCAGCGTGCCGAGTGCGGCTTCCAGAGCGCGCAGGGAGACATCACCCGAGGTGCGCAGCAGGACGGATTGGTTGTAGTGCGACGGCGTCTCCGAGGCCCGCTCGAAGAGCGCGGCTTGGATCGGCGTGAGCGGCAGGTCACCGTACGTCTCGGCCGCGCCGAACGAGGCCCCAAACGTGGCCACGCGCGCGAGCTCCGCCACCGTAGGCTGCTCGAAGATCTGCTTCGGCGTCACGCGGATGCCGAGCGCGCGGGCGCGGGCGACGATCTGGAGGCTCATGATCGAGTCGCCGCCCGCGTCGAAGAAGTCGTCGCCGGTGCCCAGATCGGTGCGCGCGAGCACGGCCTCCCAGATGGCCAAGAGCTGCCGTTCGAGCTCCGTCGCCGGTGCGGTGCGGCCGGCCGCCGAACGAAGTGCCGGCTCCGGCAGGGCGGCGCGGTCGACCTTGCCGCTTCCACCGACGGGCAGCGCGGGAAGGACGACGATGGCCGAAGGGACCATGTATGGGGCGAGCTTGCTCTCGAGCTCCGCGCGCAGGCGCGGCTCGTCGATGTCGCCCGCGACGTAGCCGACGAGCCGGCGGGCCTCGCCGGTTCCGCGGAGGATGGCGACGGCTTCGCGCACGCCCTCGCAGCCGAGGAGGGCCGATTCGATTTCGCCAAGCTCGATGCGGTAGCCGCGCAGTTTGATCTGGTGATCGCGGCGGCCGAGAAATGCGATGACGCCGTCGTCGAGGAGGCGGCACACGTCGCCGGTGCGGTAGACGCGTTCGCCGGGCACACGCGGATCGGGCACGAAGCGATCGGCGGTGGCCGCGGGACGCTCCAAGTAGCCCCGGGCCGTGGGGTCGCCGCCGACGCAAAGTTCGCCCATACCGTAGAGCGGCACTTCGTTGCCGTCGCCGTCGAGTACGTAGATGCGACGGCTCGCGTGGGCGCGGCCGATGGGGACGACGGCCCGCTCGGCGTCGGCGTCCGTCGTTTCGTGCATGGTGCACGTGACGGTGAGCTCGGTGGGCCCGTAGGCGTTGATCAGGCGTACACCGCCGAGGGGGCTCGCCTTCCAGCGGCGCACGGCGCTGGGGAGGACTTCTTCGCCGGCGACGATGAGCAAGCGCAACGCCGGCAGCGGCTCCGTGCGGATGTGCGCGATGGACTGCGCCCAGTACGCCGTGGGGAGGTAGATCGCGGTGACACGCTCCGCGGCAAGGACGTCGTGAAGGGCATCCCAGTCGGGTACGCCCGGACCGCGCAGGACCAGGCGCGCGCCGGCGGCCAAGGTCGGGAAGATTTGCTCGACGGAGGTGTCGAAATTGATGGTCGCGAACTGGTAGACGCAGTCCGACGGGGTCACGGCGTACATCGCCAGGTAGTCGGCGGTGTGGACCGCCAGGGCGCGGTGGCTGATGCCCACCGGCTTGGGTTCGCCGGTGGAGCCCGAGGTGAAGATGACGTACGCGAGCTCGTCGAGGTGCACCGCCGGGAACGGGAGGCGGTCCGCCGCGTCGCGAATCCGTTCGACATCGACGACGGTGGTGCCCTCGAGCGCGCGCGATGCGCGACGCGCGCTCCCGGGGTCGGCCACGACGCGGCGGATGCCGCCTGCCTGGACCATCGCGCGCAGCCGCTCCGCGGGGAAGGTGGGATCCAGCGGGACGTAGGCCGCACCCACCTTCCAGATCGCCAGGCATGTCGCCACGACGGCCACGGATCGATCGACGCACACGCCGATGCGCTCGCCGCGGTGTGCGCCGGTCGCGAGGAGCGCGGTCGCGATGCGGCTCGCCAGGGCATCGAGCTCGCCGTAGGTGAGGCGCGCGCCGTCGCAGGAGACGGCTTCGACGTGGGGCGTTGCGTGGACACGCGCGGCGATCTGATGCGGGACTCCCCCCCACCCCGACCCTCCGCCTCCGGGGGAGGGAGCCGAAACGACACTCGACGTTGCGGCTCCCGACGTTGCGGCTCCCTCCCCCTCAGGGGGAGGGCTGGGGTGGGGGAGCGTCGGGGCACGAAGGGAGAGGGTGCCCACGGGGCGGTCGCCGTCGGCGGCGAGCTGCGAGAGAACCTCGACGTAGTGCTGGGCCAGGGCCAGGGCGCGGGGGCGCGCGATTTTCTCGCCGTCCCATGCGAACTCGAGATGGATCGCGTCCTCCTTCGGGAGGATGAGAAGCGTCAGTGGGTAGTGCGTCCGATCGCTCGCCTCGAAGTGCACCGTGGCCACGGAGTCGGTGCGGCGGAGCACCTCGTCGACGGGATAATTCTCGTACACGAGGAGGCTATCGAAGAGCGCTGCGCTCGAACGGCCAGCCCATTGTTGGATGCGCGCCAGCGGCGTGTGCTCGTACTGGCGCGACTCGCTTCCGCGCCGCTGCAACGCCGCCAGCCACGCCGACACGGGCTGCGCCGGCTCCAGATCCGCGATGAACGGGAGGCTATTGATGAACGGCCCCATCATGTTCGCAGCCTCGGGCAGCTCCGCAGGACGCCCTGCCACGGTCACGCCGAAGACGACCCGGCGAAAGCTCCCGAACCGCGCCAGCACCAGCGCCCACGCGCCCTGCACCATCGTCCCGAGCGTGACCTTGTACCGCCGCGCCGCCGCGCGCAGGCTCTCGCCCCGTAGGCTCACCGCATGCCGGTGAATGCCCGCCTCGACCCGATCGGGCCGCCCCAACGCGTCGGTGAGCCGGCCCGCCGCCCCCGCGTTGGCCAGCTCCGCACGCCACCACGATTCCCCACTCGGCCTCGCCGAATACCATTCGACGAAACGCCGGAATGGCACCGGTGATTCGAATACCGCCGTCGTGCCGGTCACGCGTGCCCGGTAGTCGCGCACGATCTCGGCGAGCAGCCGCGCCGTGCTCCACCCGTCGAAAATCGCGTGGTGGTTCGTCCACACCAGATCCAGCGCGCCGTCCGGACGCAAAAACGTATTCACCCGCAGAAGCGGCGCCTCGGAGATGTCGAAGCCGCGCGCCAGATCGTCGGCGCGGAACGACGCGAGCCGCGCTTCGTAGTCGCCCTCGCTCTGCCAATCGTGGTCGGCGTACGGCAGCGTGACGTGGCGCCGCACGGCCTGCAGCATCGCGCCGGACGGCATCGACTCGAACTGCGTGCGCAAAATGTCGTGACGCGCGACCGCAGCCTCCCACGCCGCGCGCAACGCCGCCGCATCGGTGCCGCGCGCCAAGGTCGCACGCCGCTGGTTGACGTACACGCCCTGGCCGGGTGCGAGCAAATCGTGGAAGACGAGGCCCTGCTGGATCGCCGTGGCCGGGTACACGTCCTCGACGTCGCACTCCGCGGCATGGGCCACGAGCTCGCCGAGACGGCGCTCGAAGTCGCCCGCGAGGCGAGCCACGGTGGCCTCATCGATGGCCCCGGGCACATAACGCCAATGCACGGCCAGCCCGCCGTGCGAGACCACCGCGAGCACATCGAGCGGGTGCGCCATCGTGCTCTCGGGATCGATGGCATCGCCGGCCGACTCTTTGGCGAGGAAGAACCGCGACGCCGCATCCATGCCGGAGTTCACGCGCCCGAGGTAGTTGAAGCTCACCACTGCACGCGGCAGGGCGCGGACCTCGCGCTGCACCGCCTCGTCGGGGTGGTATGCGAGCACGCCCCACGAGAGCCCCTTCTTGGGGACCGTTCGCAACGTCTCCTTCACGGTCTTGAGCGCATCGCCCGGCCCACGCGCGGGCGCGATCCACACCGGGAAGCGCGTGGTGAACCAGCCCACGGTGCGGCTCGGATCGAGCCCGATCGCAATCTCCTCGCGCCCGTGCCCTTCCACCTCGATGAGCGCCCCGGGCCTCTCGCCCCATGCCGCCAGCGTCTGCGCCAGCGCGGTGAGCAACACTTCGTCGACCCGCATCCGGTACGCCTTGGGCGCGCCATCGAGAAGCTGTTGCGTGGCCATCTCGTCCCAATGGCGAACGATCGCGCCACCGGCCGCCACCCGCGTATCTGCCGCCTCGCCGAAGGGCAGCGCCGCATCGATGCCACCGAGCACGCCACGCCAGTACGGGAGCGCCTCGAGTGCCTCGTCACGTTTCGCGTACGCCGCGAGCTCCGACGCCCACGCGCTCCACGGCAGAGGGGCCGCGGCGGTCTGCGGCGGTGCGCCGTCAAGGGCGCGCTCGTAGGCCTCGCCCAGCTCGTCGAGAAGAATGCGCCACGAGACGCCGTCGATGGCCAAGTGATGCACGGCGAGGAGCAGCCGGCCCTCGGCGTCACCCGTTCGGAAATAGCCGGCCTTGAGCAGCGGCCCGTGCTCGAGGTTCAAGCTTCGCTGCAGACGCTGCGCCTCGTCGTCGAGCTTCGCGACACCCTGACGCAGATCGACCGTCTCGAGCAGCGGCGCCGTCTCCTCGGCGGCCACCTGCGAGGTCCAGCGGCCCTCCACACGGGCGAACCTCAGACGAAGGGCGTCGTGCCACGCGACCAGTGCGCGCAACGCCGCCTCCAGCGCCGGTACCTCGAGCTCCCCGCGCACGCCCAGGAGCACCGACTGGTTCCAGTGATGGCGCCCCTCCGGGTTTCGCTCGAAGAATCGGCGCTGGATCGGCGTCAGCGGAAGCTCCCCGCGAACCTCGTCCCGGGCCTCGGGCGCCTCGCCCACCGGGCGGGCGAGCTCCGCGAGGCGGTCGATGCGCGGGTTGGCGAAGAGGTCCTTCGCCGTGAACACCAGGCCTGCCTTGCGGGCGAGCGCAACCACCTGCAACGTGAGGATCGACTCGCCACCGAGCGCGAAAAAGTCGTCGGTCACCCCGAAGTCGTGCCGCCCGAGCACGCGCTGCCACACCTCGAGCAGCCGGCCCTCGTTCTCATCGCGCGGTGCCACGCGCTCTTCGAGCACCGCGTCCTCCCGAGGCTCCGGAAGCGCGGTGCGATCGATCTTCCCGTTCGCGGTGAGCGGCAACGCCGCGAGCACCGTGATGACGGCCGGCACCATGTACGCGGGGAGCTCGGCGCCGAGGGCACGCTGGAGGGACTCTCCGCCGAGGCGTGCGCCGACCACGTAGCCGAGCAGACGCATGCGACCGCGCGCATCGGGGCGCGCGATCACGGCGGCGTCGCGAACACCGGGGAGCGCGCGCAACCGCGACGCGATCTCCTGCGGCTCGACGCGGTAACCGCGGATCTTCACCTGGTCGTCGAAGCGCCCGAGGAACTCGACGTCGCCGTTGGCGAGGTGCCGCGCTTTGTCGCCGGTGCGGTACAGACGGCTGCCGGCGCGGCCCCGTGCGTCCGGCACGAAGCGCTCTGCGGTAAGCCCGGGCCGCCCCAGGTAGCCACGCGCTACGCTCTCGCCGCCGATGCCGATCTCGCCCACCGCCCCGCGCGGGCTCGGTTCACCGTCGCCATCGAGCACGTACACGCGGGCGTGCGACAGCGGCCGGCCCAAGGGAAGCGCCAGGCGCAACGTCTCGGCACCGTCGTGCGTGAGCACGCCCACGGTCGTCTCCGTGGGGCCGTAGTGGTTCATCACGTGGCACGCCGGCGCCAACACCGCGATGCGCGCCGCAAGCTCCGCCCCCGTCGTCTCGCCGCCGAGCACCAGACAGCGGGCCGGCAATACCCCGGAGGCATCGCTCGCTTCGAGCAGGGCCGCCAGGTGGCTCGGTACGATCTTCAACGCGTCGATGCGGTGCTCCCGCATGTACGCCGCGAAGCGATCCGGATCCATCGCGCGCGCCTCGTCGACGATGTGCAAGGTGAAGCCACCGAAGAGCGCACCGAAGAGCACCGTGTGCCCCAGATCGGCCGACGGTGTCGAGGCATACGCCGCGCTGGCGAGCCCCGTGGGCAGGCGCAAGGCGAGCGAGTGCACGTACGCCGAGAGCGCGCCATGGCTCACGACGACCCCCTTGGGCCGGCCCGTGGTGCCCGAAGTGTAGATGACGTACGCCGCTTGCTCGGCCCGCGGCACGACCATCGAAGCCGGGGCAACCCCTTCGGCGTCGGAGGCCACGACGGCGGTGCCCTCGGGAACCCATGCCGCCGTCGCATCGGTAATCACGACGCGCGCCCCGCAATCGCCGAGCTGCCACGCAAGCCGCTCCTCCGGTAGGCTCGGATCGAGCGGCACGTACGCGCCGCCGGCACGCCACGCGGCAAGGATGCCCACGACGAGCTCCGCGGACCGCGGGAGGCACAAGGCGACGGTGCTCTCGCGGCGTACGCCCAACTCGACGAGTTTGGACGCCAGGCGGCCGGCCCATACCCACAGCTCGCCCCACGAGAGGGTGCGCCCCCCGTGCACCAGCGCGGACTCGGCGGTGCGGGTGCGCGCGAGCTCGGCCACCCGCGCGAGCACGTTGCCCTCCCAGGTGCGTCCTTCGCCCCAGGCCTCGGCCGCGCACGCCAGCTCGATGCGATCGACATTCGCATCCGGCTGCGCGATGACCGCCTCGAGCAACGCCGCGTAGTGCTCGGCCATCTGCTCGATGGTGGCGGCCTCGAACGCGCCGCGCGAATAGTCGAACACCAGGCGGAACGCCCCCGCCGACTCGGTGACGTTGAGGGAGAGGGCAAACTTCGCATCGCCCGCCTCGAGGGCATGCGGTTCGACGGTGAGTCCGGGGAGCCCGGCGAGAACACGCTCGTCGAGGTCCTCCATGTTGAAGGTCACGTCGAAGAGCTTCGCGCCGGCGCTGCGATCCCCGAGGGCACTCTCCAGGCGCGAGAGCGGCACGTCTTGGTTCGCCCGGGCCTCGAGCACCCGCACGCGCACCTGCTCGAGCAGCGACGCGAAGGTCGCGCCGTGGGCCACGTCGATGCGCAGCACCAGCGTGTTCACGAAGAAGCCGATGACCCCGTGCGTCTCCCGCCGCTCGCGGCCCGAAAGCGGCACACCGATGCGCACGTCCCGTGCACCGCCGAGACGGGACAGCAGCGAGGCCCAGACGGTCAGCAAGGTCATGAACGGCGTCACGCTGCGCGCGCGTGCGAGCTGGCGCAACGCCTCCGCACGCGCACCGCCCACGGTCGCGACGATCTGGGCGCCCTCGCGCGCGCCACCGTTTTCCACGCGGTCGACGGGAAACTTCGACGTCGCGGGCCCGCCGAGACGGTCACGCCAATACGCGAGCTGCGCATCGAGCGCGCCCTCGCCGAACCACTCGCGTTGCCAGAGGCTGAAGTCCGTGTAGCCGATCGCCGGCGGCGGGAGCTGCGAGACGCGCCCCTCGCGGGCCGCACCGTAGAACTCGACGAACTCCGAAAGCAGAATGCGCAGCGACCACCCGTCGCAGACGATGTGGTGCACCGCCAGCAAGAGCACGTGCTCCTCGTCGCCGAGCTGCACGAGCTCCGCGCGCAGAAGCGGCCCGTGCGCCAGATCGAAGGGCGCACGCGCGCGCTCGCGAAGGACGCGCCCGAGCTCGTCCTCGGCGGACGCCGCGCCACGAAGATCGTGCGTGCCCCATGCGAAGGCCGGGGTGGCGGTCACGCGCTGGCGCGGCTGTCCGTCCATCTCGTCGAAGGAGGTGCGCAGGGCCTCGTGGCGCGCGACCACGCCCTCGAGGGCCGTATGAACGGCAGCGGCATCGAGCTCGCCTTCGAGGCGCACCGCCCCCGCGACGTTGTACGCGTCGCTCGCGGGCTCGAGTTTCCAGAGGAACCAAAGGCGCTCCTGCCCATGCGACAGCGGGAGATCCCCGGGGCGGGACGCGAGGCGAACGATGGGCAGGCGCGACGGCGAAATCGCGTTCTCCGCAAGGCGGGCTCGGAACGCGGCACGCTTGTCGGCCGGCAGGGCCGCGTAACGTTCCGAAAGGCGGTGGAACTCGTCGCTTGTATTCTGCAACTTCGTAACTCCGGGGATCGTCATGTGAGGGAATCGAGCCAATCGTTCATGAGGGCGACGGCGCCATCGTCCGCCGCGTGTGCTTCGTCCAGGTGCTTCGCAAGATCGCGTACGGCCGGGTGCTGGAAGACGGCGGCCACTTCGACGTGCCGCCCCACCGACTCGGAGAGCCGCGCGGCCACGCGCACCGCCGCCAGCGAGTCGCCGCCCAGGTGGAAGAAGTCGCTCTCGACGAAGGCCGCGGGCACGCCGAGAACGGCGGCGAAAGCCTCGGCCACGCGGAGCTCCATCTCCGTACTCGGGGCGGTGCGCGCGCCCGATTCGTCGTAGCCCGGCTCCGGCAGCGCCGATCGATCGAGCTTGCCGTTGGTCGTGAGCGGCAGCGCCTCGAGCAGGACGAACGCCGTGGGAACCATGTGCCCCGGCAAGCGCGACACGGCATGGCCGCGCAGCGCTTCCTGCGTGAGGGCGCCCTCCTCCGGCACCGCATACGCGATCAGGCGTGGACCGCGTTCGCCGTCGGAGCGCACGACGACGACCGCTTCACGCACGGCGGGGTGCGCCCGCAGGGCAGCCTCGATTTCGCCGAGTTCGATGCGGTAGCCGCGGATCTTCACCTGCGCATCGGCGCGCCCGATGTATTCGATGTCGCCATCGGCCAGGCGGCGCGCGCGGTCGCCCGAGGCGTACAGGCGACGGCCACCGCCACGCGGATCGGGCACGAAGCGCGAGGCCGTCAGCCCGGGACGCCCCAGGTACGCCCGCGCGAGGCCGGCACCGCCGACGTAGAGCTCCCCGATGCCGTTGACCGGCACCGTGTTCATGCCCTCGTCGAGCACGTACAGCTCGAGGTCGTCGATGGGCGCCCCGATGAGGCTGCGCGCCCGCGCCGGCTCGAGATCCGCCGGCGCAAAGACGCGGTGGGTGACGTGCACCGTCGTCTCGGTGATGCCGTACATGTTCACCAGGCGGGGCAAGCTTTCGCGGCGGGCGTGCGCCCAGGGCGCGAGCAGCGCGGGGTCGAGCTTTTCCCCGCCGAAGATGACCGCACGCAGATCGCGCAGTGGGTGCTCGGCCTGGCGATCGATGTGCATGAGCGGGATGAACGCCGAGGGCGTCTGGTTCAACACGGTGACGCCCTCCTCGCCGAGCAGGCGGTGGAACGCGCTCGGATCGCGCGTCGTTGCGTAAGGCACGACCACGAGGCAGCCGCCGTAGACCAGCGGGCCGAAGATCTCCCAGACGGAGAAGTCGAACGACGGCGAGTGGAACAGGGTCCAGACGTCACCCGGGCCAAAACCAAAGTGCACCGCGGTCGCGTCGAACAGGCGCGCCACGTTCGCGTGCGTGATGCCGACGCCCTTGGGCCGCCCGGTGGAGCCCGAGGTGTAGATGACGTACGCGAGCTGCTCGCGCTGGACGGGCACGTGCCAGCCTGCGTCGTCGGTGGCGTGCGGCAGGTGGAAGACGTCGACGACGTCGAGGCTCGCCCACTCGGACGAAGGCGCATCGAGCACGACGCGGCGGATCCCGGCGTCGCGCACGGTGTCGGCAAGGCGCTCGCGCGGGTAGCGAGGATCGAGCGGGACGTAGGCGGCACCGGCCTTGAGGATGCCGAGGATGGCGGCGACCACCGCGGCCGAGCGATCGATGCACACGGCCACGGGTTCCTCTCTGGTCACGCCGAGCGCGAGCAGGCATCGCCCGATGCGGGTCGACCAGGCATCGAGCTCGCGGTACGTCCAGCGCTGGCCCTGGAAGAGCAACGCCACGGCATCGGGGCGCAGCGCCACCTGACGCGCGAACCGCGCAGGCACGGACTCGAACGGGTGCACGGCGGCGACCGACGCAGGCGCGACGGCACCGAGCGCGATCTCGCTGACGCGGAGCTCGACGTCGGAGGCCACGGCATCGAGGATGGCCGTGTAGTCTTCGAGCAAGCGCGCCATCGTGGCCTTGTCGAAGAGATCCGTGGCGTAGCCGAAGGAGAGCGTCAGACGGCCGCGCCCGGAGGAGGCGTCGAGCATCAGGTCGAAGGCGACGTCGCCGGTGCGCGCCGGGACGGGCGAGACGCGCAGGCCCGCGAGCGCCGGGGCGACGCCGTCGTCCTCTTCGTAGTTGAAGGTGACGCGAAAGAGCGGCGTCTGGCCCAAGTTGCGCTCGGGCCGCAAGGCATCCACCACGCGGGCGAAGGGAACGTCCTGGTTCGCGAGGGCGGAGGCCATCCCCGCGCGCACCTCGCGCAAAAGTGCACCGAAGGGCATCGCGGCACGGAGCTCCGCGCGATGGACGACGGTGTTGACGAAAAAGCCGATGAGCGGCTCGGTCTCCACGTGCCGGCGGCCCGTCACGGGGATGCCCACGCGGATGTCGCGCTCGCCGGCGTAGCGGTGAAGCAGCACATCGAACGCCGCGAGCAGCACGACGAAGCGGGTGACGCCGGCCCGGCGCGCCAACGCATCGATCGCGTGCACGCGCGCGGGATCGAGCTCGCGGACAACCCGCGCCCCGCGCGGGCTGCGCGGACCCCGGCGGGGCCGATCGACGGGCAGCTCGAGCACGGGGTGCTCCGTGCCCAGGTGCTCGCGCCAGTAGGCGAGCTTTTGGACCATCGCAGCTCCGTTGGCCGTGTCGCGCTCCCAGAGCGCGTAGTCGGCGTATTGAATCGGCAGGGCCTCGAGCTTCTCCCCGCGGTAGGCGGCGGCCAGCTCCGCGAGGAACCGATCGACGGAGGCGCCGTCGGAGACGATGTGATGCATCGCGAGCACGAGCACGTGATCACCCGGACCCCGCTTCGCGAGCTCGGCGCGGAAGAGCGGGCCGTGCTCCAGATCGAACGGGCGCGCGAGCGCGTCGGGGCTGGGCTCGCCGTCGCGTTCGGTCCATGCGAAGTCGGGCGCGTCGGAGACGATTTGAAGCGGCGTGCCATCGGGGCCAGCTTCGAACCGGGTCCGCAGGCTCTCGTGGCGAGCGACGATCGACGTGAGCGCCGCACGCAGGACCGGCACATCGAGCTCGCCCTCGAGGCGGAGCGCACCGCCCACGGTGTAGGCCGCGCTCTCGGGTTCGAGCTTCCAGAGGAACCAGAGACGCTCTTGCGCAAATGACAGCGGGATGGCGCGCGGACGGTTTCGGCGCGCCGCGATCGCGTGCATCGAACCTGCAACGCGGTCGAGCGATGCGGCCAAGTCGGCAAGCACCGGGTGCTCGAAGATCGCGCGCAGCGGAAGATCGCGCTGGAGATCGCGCCGGATGCGCGCCACGAGGCGCACGGCGGAAATCGAGTGCCCGCCGACGCCGAAGAAGTCGTCCCGGGCCGAAACGGCATCGACCCCGAGCACCTCGGCCCATAGCCGGGCCAGCGCCACCTCGGCGTCCGTGCGCGGCGCGACGTAGGCCTCGCGCGCATCGACCTCGGGAAGCGCTCCGCGGGCGATCTTCCCATTGAGGGTCATGGGAAGCGCCTCGAGCGGCACGAGCACCGAGGGCACCATGATCGATGGGAGCTTCTCGGCCAGCGCGGCGCGCAGGGCCTGCGGCTCGCCGCTGCCCGTGACGTAGCCCACGAGGCGGGCGCGATCGCCTTCGCCCTTCACGACGACCACGGCGTCATCGACGCCGGGCAGCGCGCGCAAGGCGGACTCGACCTCGCCGAGTTCGATGCGGTGACCGCGCAGCTTCACCTGGAGATCGAGCCGGCCGAGAAACTCCGCGGTGCCGTCTGCGCGCAGCCGGCATCGATCACCGGTGCGGTACAGGCGGCCGCGGGCCAGTGGATCGGGCACGAAGCGGTCGGCGGTCATGGCCGGGCGCCCGAGGTAGCCGCGGGCCAGGTTCGTTCCGCCGATGCAGAGCTCTCCCACGCCGCCGACGGGCACCGGTTCGCCGCGCGCATCGAGGATGCGCAGCACGGTGTCGTGAAGGGGCTCGCCCAAGGTGATGCGCCGCCCCGGCTCGAGCCGCGCCGCGCTCGACCAGATTGTCGTTTCCGTGGGGCCGTACATGTTCCAGAGGGTCACGCCCCGCTCGAGAAGGGCACGCGCAAGGTCCTCGGGCAGCGCCTCGCCACCCGAAAGGGCCACGAGCTTCGCCTCGCCGCGCCATCCCGTGTCGACCAAGGTACGCCAGGTCGTCGGCGTGGCCTGCATCACGGTGGCGCCGCTCGTCCCGAGCAACGCCGTCAACACGGCACCGTCGGCCAGGGCCTCGCGCGGAGCGATCTCCACGCGGGCGCCGGTGATGAGCGGCAGGTAGATCTCGAGCGCGGAGATGTCGAACGAGGGCGACGTGACACTGAGCCACACGTCGTCCGCCGCGAGCCCTGGCCGCTCCCCGGTGCTAGCGAGGAACCGATCCAGCGCCTCGTGGCTGACCGCGACGCCCTTCGGCGCCCCCGTCGAGCCGGAGGTGTACAGCACGTAAGCGATCTGCGCGGGCTGCACGGCGGCACCTTGGACAGGTGCCCCCGCACCGTCCTCCTCTTCGACGATGAGCACACGCCGGCCCGCGAAGAGCGCGGCCAGGTCCGCTGCACTCGCCCGATCGGCCACGACGGTGCCGATGCGCGCATCCTCGAGCATGTACGCGAGCCGCTCGACCGGGTACGACGGATCGAGCGGAACGTACGCAGCCCCCGCCTCGAGCACCCCCAAGAGCGCCGCGGGAAGGGCCACACCGCGCTCGACGCAGAGGCCAATGCGCTCTTCGCGGGCCGCACCGGCGAGACGATGCGCGATGCGCGCGGACCACGCCACGAGCTGCGCGTAGGTGAGATACCTTCCGCCCGAGCTCACGGCCACGGCCTCCGGCTGGCGCACCGCCTGCGCGTGCACGCGCGCGGGAACGGATTGGAACGCGTACCCGGCGAACGCCGTCGCGGTGGCATGGGTCGACGCGAGCCGCACATCACGAACGCGAACGTCGTCCCCTTGCGCAAGCTGCGCGAGAACGTCTGCGAGGTGTGCGGCGAGCCGTTCGACGGCCGGGCGATCGAGCGAGCCTTTCTGCCAGGCCCACGTCACCTCGAGTGCAGCACCGGAGGTGACCGACAGGGTTAGCGGGTAGTGCGTGCGATCGTCGAGGGTTGCGTCTTCGAAGACGAGGTCCTGCGAGGAGCGCGCCGACTCGTGCAGCGGGTAGTTCTCGAACACGAGCAACGTGTCGAACAGCGCCGCGCCCGGGCGACCGGCCCACCGCTGAAGCTCGTGCAGCGGTGTGTGTTCGTGCTGCGCGAGCTCCACCATCGCATCTTGCAGCCCGCGCAGCCACACCGGGACGGGCGCGGCGTCGGACACGGTGATGGGCACGGGCACCGTGTTGATGAAGAGCCCGAGCATCGCTTCCACACCGGGCAGCTCCGCGGGCCGCCCCGCCACGGTGGTGCCGAAGAGGACGTTCGTGTTGTCCGCGTGACGGCTCAACACCAGCGCCCACGCCGCCTGCATCACGGTGTTCAACGTGACGCGATGGCGCTGCGCAAAGGCGACGATGCGCGCAGTGAGCGCGCCGTCGAGTCGCTGTTCATGGCGCCCCGCCTCACGGTCGTCGGACGCGCCAAGGCTGTCGAGGAGCCCCGCGGCGTCCCCCACGCCCCCGAGCTTCGCACGCCACCATGCCTTCTCCGCGCCCTCCCCTGCGTTCGCCCGCGGGCGAAGCCACGCCACGTACTGCCGGAACGGAGGCGGCGTCTGCGCCGGTGGCTCGCCGCGGTATTCGGCGATGACCTCCCCGAACAGCCGCGCCACGCTCCACCCATCGAGCAGCACGTGGTGCGAGGTCCACACGAAGTCGTGCACGTCTTCTCCGGATCGCGCCGACAGGCCCGCGCGCATCAGCGGCGCGCGCGCCAGATCGATCGCCGCGGGCTGGGCCTCGTTCCACGGGAGTTCGACATGCCGGTGCACGATCTGCAGCGGCTCGCCACCGTGCCGCCACTCGAAGTGCGTTCGCAGAATGGGATGCCGCGACACGGCCGCGCGCCACGCTGCACGGAAGGCGTCGTGGTCCAGCGGGCCGCGAATGGTCACGCGCAGCTCGTTGATGTACGCCTCCGGGTCGAGCAGCGTGTGGAAGAGGAGCCCCTGCTGCAGCGGCGTGGCGGGGTAGATGTCCTCCACGTTGGCCAGGTCGAGCCCGAGTGCGTCCAACTCGACGTGCGCGATGCTTGCCAGCGGAAAATCCGTCGCGCTGGTGAGGACACCGGACGTCGCGGCGTGCGAAACGAGCGCGCGCAGCGCGGCATCGAACCGCGCGACCATGGCGTCTGCGGCCTCGAGGCGCTCGGGATCGTAGCGGAAGCTCACCTGGAGCACGCCACCGGTCACCAGCGCGTTCACTTCGAGCGGGTGCGGAAGGCGGCTCGACACCGCCACCGCCGGGCCAAAGCTTTCGCGCGCGAAGGCGAAGGGACCTTCCACCGCATCGAACTGCCCGAGGTAGTTGAAATTCACCTCGGGACGGGGCAGCGCGCGCATCGCTTCGCGGGTGGCCGGATCCGCGCCATGGCGCAAGAGGCCGAAGTGCATGCCGCGATGGGGCACCGCGCGCAAACGCTCTTTGACGGCACGAAGGGCGGCCGTTTCCTCGGCGGGCGCCTCCAACCAGACGGGGTACTGCGTGGTGAACCAGCCCAGCGTGCGGCTCGCATCGACACCGTCGAGGACGTCCTCGCGTCCGTGGCCTTCGAGGTCCACGAGCAAGCCGGCACCGGGCTGCGCGAGCGTGCGCACCAGGGCGGTGATCAGCACTTCGTCGACGCGCATCCGAAAGGTGCGCGCGGCGACGTCGAGCAGACGGCGGGTCCAGGCGGCGTCGAACTCGAGGGTGGCCTCCCGGCTCGCCCCGACGGTCCCCGTTCCATCGGAGGCCAGGGCTCCGGACGATGGGGCGAGCGACGTCTGCCAAAAGGCGGCCTCGTTCGTCACCTCGGCGCGCGCCGCATACTCGGTGAGAGCCTTCGCCCATGCGCTCCACGGCGTGCTCGCCTTGGGCAGCGCCATCGCTTCGCCGCGCGCGGCCTGACGGTACGCCGTCGCCAGCTCGTCGAGAAGCACCCGCCACGACACGCCGTCCACCGCCAGGTGGTGCACGACGATCAGCAGGCGCCCTTCGTGCTCGCCCACGCGGCAGTGGGCGGCGCGAAGGAGTGGGCCGTCCTGCAGGTTCAGACTCTTCTGCAGGCGCTCGCCCTCGACCTCGAGGCGGGCGGCCCAGTCGGTCTCTTGGCGGAAATCGCACACCTCGAGACGCGTGTGCCGATCCTCCGGTGCGACGCGCTGGTGCCAGACGCCCTCGTGCACCTGGAAGCGCAGACGGAGCGCGTCGTGGCGCGCGACCAATGCATCGAGGGCCCGCTCCAGGGCGGCGGACGAGAGGTCTTCGGTCGTGCGAAGGAGGACGGCCTGGTTGTAGTGCGACTCGCCCGCGGGGTGCTCTTCGAAGAACCACGCTTGGATCGGGGTGAGGGGGAGCGCATCGTG
This sequence comes from Sorangiineae bacterium MSr11367, assembly GCA_037157805.1. NCBI lineage: Bacteria > Pseudomonadati > Myxococcota > Myxococcia > Myxococcales > Pendulisporaceae > Pendulispora > Pendulispora rubella. Next base: position 11,991,888 of record CP089983.1, read on the forward strand.
GATCTCGCGGTGCTCGGCATCGCGTGTGCGGCCTGCGGCCAACGCGAGTTCCGCGATGGTGGGGTGCTCGAGCACCTGCTTGGGTGTGAGGCCCAGGCCGAGTTCGCGCGCGCGGGCAACGACGCGAAGGCTGGCAATGGAGTCGCCGCCCAGTGCGAAAAAGTCGTCGGTGACGCCGAGGTCGGCGCGCTGCAAGACGTCGCGCCAGATGCCCGCGAGCTGGCGCTCGATGTCCGTGCGCGGCGCGACGGAGGTCGGCGCCTCACGCATCTCCGGCTCGGGCAATGCGTCACGATCCACCTTGCCATTGGGGCGCAGGGGCATCGAGGGCAGGGCGACGACCGCCGAGGGCACCATGTACGGGGGGAGGTGCTCCTTCAAGGCGCGGATCACTGTGTCCGTGTTCACGGTTCCCGCCACGTAGCCCACGAGACGGCGGCGATCGCCTGCGCCTCGAACCAGGGCCGCTGCCTCGCGTACGCCGGGGACGCGACGGAGGGCAAATTCGACCTCGCCGAGTTCGATGCGGTGGCCGCGCAGTTTGATCTGGTCGTCGCGGCGGCCGAGGAACTCGAAGACTCCGTCCTCGAGCACGCGGCAGATGTCGCCGGTGCGGTAGATGCGGGCGCCGGGGACGAACGGGTCCGGCACGAAGACTGCCGCCGTGGCGCCGGGGCGTTCGAGGTAGCCACGGGCGAGCATGTCGCCTCCCACGCAGAGTTCTCCGATGCCGTACAGCGGCACAGGGCCGCCGTCTGCGTCGAGCACGTAGATGCGCCGGCTCGCGTGCGCGCGCCCGATGGGAACCACCGCGCGGGCGCCGTCCGCCTCCGTCGTTTCGTGCACGGTGCACGTCACCGTGATTTCCGTCGGGCCGTACCCGTTGGTCAGGCGCACCGGTGCCAGTGCGCTGGCGTGCCAGCGTTGCACCATGTCCGGCGTCGCCGCTTCGCCGCCAATGAGCATCACCCGCAGCGCGGGCAGCGGCTCGCGCATGTGCGCGATGGCCTGCGCCCAGTACGCCGTCGACAGGTTCAACACCGTGACGCCTTCTGCCGCGAGCACTTCGTGCAGGCTCGTCCAGTCGGCTACCGACGGACCGCGCATCACGATGCGGGCGCCGGCAGCCAGCGTTGGGAAGATCTGCTCCACCGACGTGTCGAAGTTGATCGTGGCGAACTGGTACACCACGTCGTGGGGGTCGAGGGCGTAGGTCGCCACGAAGTCCGCCGCGTGCAGCGCCAGGGCGCGGTGGCGGATGCCCACCGCCTTGGGTTCGCCCGTGGAGCCTGACGTGAACATCACGTACGCGAGCTCCTCCGGGTGCACCTCCGTCGACACGGGCGCGTCCGAGATGCCGTCGAGATCCAGCTCCGCGAGCACGCGTCGAACCCCGCCGGCCTGCACCATCGCGCGCAGCCGCTCCTCCGGGTAGCTCGGATCCAGCGGCACGTACGCGCCGCCTGCCTTCCAGATGCCCAGGCACGCTGCCACCATCGCCACCGAGCGCTCGACGCGGACGCCGATGCGCTCGCCCCTCGCGTTTCCGAGCTTGCGCGCGATCCGATTCGCCAGCGCGTCGAGCTCTGCGTAGGTGAGGCGCTCGCCTTCGCAGGAGATCGCCTCGGCGTGAGGCTGCAGCTGCACCCGCTCGGCAATTTGTTGCGGGAGCAACAAGCCCCCCCACCCCAACCCTCCCGCTGCGTTGAACGTCGGCCGCGGCGAGCCGCGGACCTCCGCGGGGGAGGGAGCCCTGGCGTTCATGACACGCGCCATTTCCCCACCCTGGGCCCTGGCGCTCGCCGTTTCGGCTCCCTCCGGGGACGAAGCCCTGGCGCTCGCCGTTACAGCTCCCTCCCCCCCCGGGGGAGGGCTGGGGTGGGGGTGCTTACCCACCCGAATCGCATCGAGACCCCGTTCTCCTTCGCCGGCGAGCTGCCCGAGGATCGCCGTATACGCATCGGCCATGGCCGCCACACGCGACCGCAACACCTTGCGCGGATCCCACGACCACACGATCGCGATGTCCTCGCCGCGCGGAACCACGGTCAGCGTCAGTGGGTAGTGGGTGCGGTCCACCACCTGCACATGCTCGATCGTGAGGCCCGTGCCGCCGGCCAGCGGCCCCTCGCCCACCGGGTAGTTCTCGAAGACCACGATGCTGTCGAACAGCGCATCACCCGTCCGATGCACCCACTGTTGCAAATCCTGCAGCGGCGTGTGCTCGTACTCGGCAAGCTCGGTCGCCTCGCGCTGAAGACGTTGCAGCCATGCGCCGACGGGCATCTCAGCGGGGAGGTCGACCACCACCGGCAACGTGTTGATGAACAACCCGAGCATCCGCTCGACCCCGTCGAGCTCCGGCGGCCGCCCGGAAACGGTGGCGCCAAAGAGCGCTTGCCGGGCACCGGCCATCCTTGCGAGCACCAGGGCCCACGCCGCCTGCACCAGCGTGTTCAACGTGATCTGGTGTTGCCGCGCCGCTTCGCGCACGCGACGGGCCAGCGAAGCGTCCAGGCGCCCTTCGATGGGGCCGGGCGCTTCTCCGCCCAGGGTCGAGCGCTGCAGAATCGTCGACACGCTCGCAGGGTCGACGACATCGCGAAACTTCGCCTCCCAGAAGGCCCGCGGGCTCGGACGCGCCTGCAACCACACCACGTAGTCGCGGTAGGGAACCGGCGCCGGCAGCTCGATCGAGCGCCCCGCACGTCGTGCCGCGTACTCCGTGAAGATCTCGCCGAACAAGCGCTGCGCGCTCCAGCCGTCGGACAGCGCGTGGTGACTCGTACGAACCAAGTCGTGAGCGCCATCCGGCCGCCGGAAAAGGTGGATGCGCAGCAGCGGCGCCGCGTCCGTCGCAAAACCACGCGCGAGATCGGACGCGCAGAACGCCTGAAGGCGTGCCTCGTAGTCGTGCGTCTCGGACCAATCGTGCTCGGCGAAAGGCAGCCCCGCCGCGCGGTGAACCACCTGCAATGCCTGCCCGCCATGCCGAAACTCGAAGTGCGTGCGCAAGATATCGTGCCGCGCGACCGCGGACGTCCATGCCGCGCGGAAGGCGTTCACGTCGAGCGGACCGCGCAGCGTCACGCGGAGCTGGTTGATGTACGCCCCACGCGACGGGTCCACGAGGCTCTCGAAGACGAGTCCCTGCTGAACCGGCGTGGCCGGGTAGATGTCCTGCACCTCGGCGAGCGGCAACGTCATCGCCTCGAGCGAGGCCTGCGTGAGCCGCGCCAGCGGAAAATCCGAGGCCGTCCACGCGGGCGGCGCGATCGCCGCGTGATCGACGAGCACGCGCAGCCTCGCCTCGAACGCCGCCACGAGCCCGCGCACGGCGTCCTCTCCGATCACGGCCGGGAGAAAACGCCAACTCACGCGGAGTGATCCGCCCTGAGCCATCGCATTGAGATCGAGCGGGCGCCCCATCTCGGTCGCCGGATCGATGGGATCCCCTGCGAACTCGTCGGCGAGCGTGAAGAGCGCCCCGACCTCGCCGTCGAATCGGCCGAGGTAATTGAAGCCGATGGCCGGCCGCGGCACCTCGAGGTGCCCCGTGTCCAACAGGCCCCAGCGGAGGCCCTTTTGCGGAACGGCGCGGAGTCGCTCCTTCACGTCCACGAGGGCGGTACCGGCGTCGCCGGCGGCCTCGATCCAAACGGGGTAGCGCGTGGTGAACCACCCGAGGGTGCGGCTGACGTCGACGCCCGCGATCACGTCTTCGCGGCCGTGCCCTTCGAGCTCTACGAGCGCCCCCGCATCGCCAGTGTGCGACGCGATGGCTTGGACGAGCGCGGTGAGCAGGACTTCGTCCACGCGCATCCGATAGGCGCGCGGCGCCGCGTCGAAGAGGCGTTGCGTCTCCGCCGCGTTCAGCGTCCACACGATCTCGCGGCTTGCCGCGTAGGTCCGGTCGCCCTCCGCGTCGCGCGGAAAGCGCGTGGCCGGCGCGAGGCTGCGATGCCACCAGGGAAGCTCGGCGGTCACCGCATCGCTTGTCGCGTACTCGCGCAAACGGGAGGCCCAGATGCTCCATGGCGCGCTCGGTGGCGGGGGCTCCGGCACGGCTCGTTGGACGATGGCCGGGTAGGCGTACGCGAGCTCGTCGAGCAGAATGCGCCAGGAGACGCCATCCACCGCGAGGTGGTGCACGACCAGGAGAAGACGCCGCTCACCGTCCGGCAAACGGAAATAGGCCGCGCGCAGCAGTGGACCTTGCTGAAGGTTCAAGCTTCGCTGAAGGCGCTCGCCCTCGACGGCCAGGTGCGCGGGATCGAGGAGGTCGATGACCTCGGAGAGCGTGTTCGTCTCGTGCTCGGCGACACGCTGGGTCCAGCTCGTCCCGTGACGCGTGAACCGCAGGCGCAGCGCATCGTGGCGAGCCACGAGGGTGACCAGCGCTTGCTCCAGAGCCTCGGACCGAAGCTCGTTGCGGACGCGCAGAAGGATCGACTGGTTCCAGTGCGCGGGCCCCGAGGGGTGCCGCTCGAAGAAGCGCGCTTGAATCGGGGTGAGCGGAATGTCGCCGCGCAACACCTCGTGCAACGCGGTATGGGACTCTCGATGCGGCCGCGCGGCCCGTGCGCACGACGCGATGGTGGGCTGCTCGAAGAGCTGCCTCGGCGTGAGCTTCCATCCCGCTTCGCGTGCGCGTGCGATGATCTGGAGGCTCAGGATCGAGTCACCCCCCAGGTCGAAAAAATTCGCGGTGACCCCGATCGGTTCGCGCTTCAGCACTGCCTGCCAGATCGTCTGCAGCGTGGCCTCGAGCACGGTGCGCGGTGCCACGTAGGCGTCCGTGTCCGTGACGTCGGGCTCGGGCAAGGCGCGGCGATTCACCTTGCCGTTCGGCAGCAGCGGCAACGCGTCCACCACGACGAACGCCGACGGCACCATGTACGACGGCAGCTTTTGCTCCGCGGCCGCTCGGAGCGCTTCGATGCTCGCCGTCCCCGTCACGTACCCCACCAGACGACGCGACTCCCCTTCCCCCTTCACCTCCACCACCGCGTCCGTCACACCTTCGCACCGACGCAGCGCCGTTTCGATTTCTCCCAGCTCGATCCGGTAACCCCGCAGTTTGATCTGCGCGTCCCCTCGCCCCAGAAATTCCAGCACGCCGTCCGCTCGTTCTCGGCACACGTCCCCGCTTCGGTACAACCGCCCCCCCTCCCCCTGCGGATCCGGCACGAACCGCTCCGCCGTCAGGCTCGGACGCTCCAAATACCCCCGCGCCACGCTCGCTCCGCCGATGCACAGCTCCCCCACTCCCCCAGGAGGAACCCCATTCCCCCACCGGTCCATCACGTACGACGTTCGCCCTGGGAACGTCTGCCCGATCGGGACGATCGTCTCCCCGCCGTCGGCCGCCTGCGTCCGGTGACGGTGCGAGGCCACCGTCGTCTCCGTCGGGCCGTACAGGTTGTCCAGCTTCACCGTCGACAACGGCCCCGCAAACCAGCGCGCGAGGGCATCCCCCGCCAACCCCTCTCCGCCCACCGTCACCTGCCGCAGCTTCGGCAACGCCTCCGGCAACCGATGCACCCACTGCTGCCAGTACGCCGTCGACACCCGCGCGAACGTCACCCCTTGCTCGCGCAACGTCGTCGTCAGCTGCTCCAGCTCCCACGCCTCCTTTCCCCGCATCACCGAACGACCGCCACGCGTCAACACGGGCAACAATTCGTGCAGTGACACATCGAAGTTGATCGTCGACGAGAACAACACCCGGTCTTCCGCCCCTATCCCATACGTCTCCACGAAGTCGTCCACGTGCAGGCTCAGTGACCGGTGGCTCACCCCCACCCCCTTCGGACGCCCCGTCGATCCCGACGTGTAGATCACGTACGCCAGCTGCTCCGAATGCGGCGTCCCCCACGTCCCCTCCCCCGCCTCCATCCCAACCTCGTCGATCCGAACCACCTCGGCATCCGCGAATCGACCGGCCGTCGCCCCGTCGCACACCACCACGCGAATCCCGCTCAGCATCTCCCGCAGCCGCTCCTCCGGGTACGTCGGATCCAGCGGCACGAACGCCCCGCCCGATTTCCACACCCCCAGAAGACCCGCCACCAACCCCACCGACCGCTCCACGCACAAGCCCACCAGCTCGTCCCGCTTCACGCCGCGCCTCACCAGCGCATGGCCCACCCGGTTCGACCACCTCTCCAGCTCTCCGTACGTCGCGACCGTGCCCTCGCACCACACCGCCTCTTTCTCCCCGTGCTCACGCGACGCACGGCTTACACGCTCCCCCACCGCGTCGAATCGGTACGCGAGCACCGTCTGCGCGCGAGCCTGCCCCATCACCAATTCGCCAAGGCACAGGTCCCCGCCCTCGGAGATCTGGGACAACACCTCCAGGTAGCCCGCGGCGAGGCGCTCGATCCAAGCGCGCTCCATCCGCGCGCCGTCCCACTCCCACTCGAGCTCGAAGTCCCGCCGCGGATAGACCGTCAACGTCAGCGGGTAGTGCGTGCGGTCCATGGTGGCGACGTTTTCGATCGCCAGCCCGCCCGAGCGCGCACCGAGCACGTCGAACAGCGGGTGGTTCTCGTACACGAGCACGCTGTCGAAGAGCGGCTCGCCGGTGCGGCCGGCCCACTTCTGCACGTCGGCGGCCCGCGTATCTTCGTGCTCGCGCAGGCTCACGGCGCGCTGTTGCACGGTGCGCAGCCACGCGTCGAGGCGCGCCTCCGGGGGCGTCTCCAGGCACATGGGCAGCGTGTTGATGAACAGGCCCACCATGCGCTCGACCCCTGCAAGCTCGGAAGGGCGTCCGGCCACCGTGACGCCAAACACGGCTTGGGCCCGATCCGCATGGCGCGCCAGCACGATCGCCCACGCGCCTTGCATCAACGTGTTCACGGTGACCTTCGCGCGGGCCGCCGCCGCCTTCAAGGCCTCCGAGCGCGAGGCGCCGGGCGTGCGGCGCATGTGGTGCGTCCCAGGCTCCCGCTGCCGCACGCGGCCGAACCCCGCCCCCACCGTGGCCGGCGCATCCCACCGTGCGAGCTCGGTGCGCCACCAGGCTTCGCCGCTCGGACGGCCGCGAAGCCACGCAACATAGTGACGGTACGGGGGCGCCGGCTCCCGTTGCACCTCGCCGCGCGATGCGTGGTCCTCGAGGACCTCGGCCACGATGCGCGACGCGCTCCATCCATCAAGCAGCGCGTGGTGGTACGTCCACACCAGATCGTAACCCCCGTCGGGGCGCACCAACCCGGTGATGCGCATCAACGGGGCGGCCCCCAGCTCGAACCCTCGCGCCACGTCGCCGGCGCGAGCCTCCGCCGCGAGCTCCGCGTACGCGTCCATCGAAAGCCCCGACGCATCCCGCTCGTCGTACGGCAGCACGACGTCCCGGTGCACGGTTTGCGAGGCACCGCCCTCGGGCTGCCATGCAAACGACGTCCGCAGCACCTCGTGGCGCGCGACCGCCGCCTCCCACGCACTGCGCAGCGCCGCGCGATCGAGCTCTCCCCGCAACGTGAGACAGCCCTGCGACACGTACACGCCGCCCGATTCCTCGAAGGCGTCGTGGAACAGAAGCCCCTCTTGCACCGGCGTCGCCGGGTACACGTCGGCCGCGGACTCCTCGACCGATTTCCCGATGCCGTCGCATGCGCGCGCCGCCACCGCGAGCTCGGCCACCGTGGGGCGCTCGAACACCTGCCGCACCGAAATGGAAAGGCCGGCATCCCGGGCGCGCGCCACCACCTGCAGGCTCGCGATCGAGTCCCCGCCCAGCGCGAAGAAGTCGTCGCCCGTGCCGACGTCGTCGCGACCGAGCACCTGCTTCCAGATGGCGAGCAACGCCTCCTCGCGCTCCGTGCGGGGGGCCACCGTGTCCTCGGCGCGAGGCATGTCCGGTGCCGGCAGCGCGCGGCGATCGAGCTTGCCGTTGGGCAGCCGCGGGAGCGATGCCAGCGGCACGAGGACCTGCGGAACCATGTGCGCGGGCAGCACTCGCGCGAGCGCGCGGCGCATCGCCTCCGGCTCGGCGCCACCCACCACGTAGGCCACGAGGAAGCGACGCTCGCCTTCGCCGTGAAGCACGGCCACCGCGTCGGTCACGCCCGCCGCCGCGCGCAAGGCGGTCTCGATTTCGCCGAGCTCGATCCGGTAGCCGCGCAGTTTGACCTGGTCGTCGAGCCGCCCGAGAAACTCCAAGGTCCCATCGAGCCGGCGCCGGCAACGATCCCCGGTTCGATAGACGCGCCCGCCGGCTTCCACGCCGGGGCGCGCAGGCTCCGGCGCGAAGCGGAGCGCGGTCAGCGACGGTTGCCCCGCGTAGCCGCGGGCGAGGCTCGCGCCGCCGAGGCATAGCTCGCCGATGCCCCCCGGCGGAACGTCGTTCCCGTCGGGATCGAGCACGTAGGCGCAGCGCCCGGTGAAGCTCTTTCCGATGGGCACCGCCGTCTCGAGCACGTCGTCCGCGCCCGTCGCGTGGGCCGACGTGGAGACGGCGCACTCCGTCGGGCCGTAGCAGTTGTCGAGCCGCACGGCACCGAACGAGCTCGCGCGCCAACGCCCCACGGCATCGCCGCCGAGCGCCTCACCGCCAACGCGAACTCGACGTAGCGACGCGGGCGGGTGCGCCGGCAGATGGTGCAGCCACTGCTGCCAGTACCCGGTGGCCAGAAACGCCAGCGAGACGCGCTCGCGTTCCAAGGTCGCATTCAGCTCGGCCCAACTCCAAATCTCGGGCCCACGCATGACCAAGCGCGCCCCTGCAGCCAGCGCGGGGAAGATCTGCTCCACGGCCGCGTCGAAGCTGATCGTGGAAAACTGGAGCACCACATCGCGCGCCCCCAGCTCGAAGGCCGCCGTGTAGTCGTCGAGGTGCAGCGCCAGTGCGCGGTGCGAGACCTCCACGCCCTTCGGCCGGCCGCTGGAACCCGAGGTGAACATCACGTACGCGAGCTGCTCCGGATGCACCGAAACGCCATGGACCGTGGCGTCCTCGCCATCGCCGTCCGTCACGGAAACGAGGATCCGGCCTTCGAGCACCTCGCGAAGGCCCTGCGCGCTCGCGGCGTCGGCCACCACGCACCGCACGCTGGCATCGTCGAGCATCGCCCGCAGGCGCTCGACGGGATACGCCGGATCCAGAGGAACGAAGGCCGCCCCCGCGTGCTGGATGCCCAGCATCCCGGCCACGACCGCGATGGATCGCCCCACGCACAGACCCACGCATTCGTCCGGGCGCACGCCCGCGGCCTCGAGCCGTGCCGCGAGGCGATGCGACCACCCCGCCAGGCGCCGGTAGTCGATGGAGGCACCTTCGCACGTCACGGCCAGCGCATCGCCTCGATCGCGAACTTGGTCCGCGAAGCGATCGAGCACGCTACGAAACGGGGGCGCCATCGACACTTCCGTGACGCTCGTCAGGCGAAAGCCGCCAGCGTACGTGCCCGCATCGGCCACCGCCTGCTCGAGCAGCGCCACGTAGTCGCCGAGCACCTGCTCGGCCACGGCGCCATCGTACCGCCCCGCGCGGTACTCGAGGGAAAGCGCCAGAGCCTCGCCCGATTCGCGCGCGTGCAAGGTCCAATCGAACGGCGCCCCCGCGTCGAGCTGCTCCACCGCCACGCCGAGCCCCGGAAGGCGCACGGCCTCCACATCCGCGGGCAGATGGTTGAACACCACGTCGAAGAACGGAGCCTCGCCGTGACGGCGCTGCGGTTGCAATGCGGCCACCACCCGCTCGAAGGGCACGTCCTGGTTCGCACGTTCCTCGCCCGCGCGCACGAGGACATGCGCGAGCACCTCTGCGAACGTCGCCGCCGGGGGCACCGTCGCGCGGTGCACCACCGTGTTCACGAAGTAGCCCACGAGCGACTCCGTCTCGGGCCTGCGTCGTCCGGCGGTGGCCACACCGACGACGATCTCGCGCTCACCGCTGTACCGATGGAGAAGCACGTCGAGCGCCGCCAGCAGGGCCACCGACAACGTGGCCCCCGCGCGCTGCGCCAGCCGCCGCACGGCAAGCGTCGCCTCCGGCGGCACCAAGGCCACCGCCCGGCCCATCGCATCGCCCGCCCCCTGCGAGGACCTTCGCCCCGGTGCCTCCGTGGGACGAACCTCCGCGAGCGCGCCGCGCCAATACGCGAGCTGCGCCTCGTGCTCCGCCGTGCGCTCCTCGCTTCGCTCCCACGCCGCATAGTCGCCGAACTGGATCGGCAACGCGTCGATCGACGGCGCCACGCCGTCCCGCTCCGAGGCATAGAACGCGGAAAGCTCGCGCCAGATCGTCCCCACGGACCAGCCGTCCGCCACGATGTGGTGCACGGCGAGCCGCAGCTCATGCTCCTCGGGCGCAACCTGCACCAAGGCCGCACGCGCCACCGGACCGCGCTCCAGATCGAACGACCCCGCGACCGACGCCGAAGTTTCCCCCAGCTCGTACGCTTCCCACGGCAGCGGCGCGTCCTGCGCGGTCACCTGCCACGGCACGCCGTCGATCTCTTCGAAGCGGGCGCGCAGCACCTCGTGCCGCTCGAGCACCATAGCGAACGCCGCACGCAGCGCCTCCGCGTCCAGCGGTCCGATCAACCGCAACGTCGCGCTCAGGGTGTACGCCGTGCTCGCCGGGTGAAGCTTCCAGAGAAACCACAGCGCACGCTGGCCATGCGAGAGCGGCGCACGCGCGTCGGTGCGTCGCGCGATCGGCTGCCTCCGCGGCGTGGACGGTGCGTCGATGCGCGCCGCCTGCTCGGCGATGGTGCGCGCCTCGAAGACCGCCTCCATCGCAAGCTCCACGGGAAAGATCCCCTGGATGCGCGCGAGTAGCCGAGCTGCCCGCAGCGAGTCGCCGCCCGCTTCGAAAAAGTCCGCGTGCACGCTGGGGTTGCGCAGGCCGAGGATCTCGCTCCAGAGGCTCGCCAGCGCATGCTCCGTCGCCGTGCGCGGGGCCACGCGGGCCGCCTGGGCGGGCTCCTCGACCTCCTCGCGCCGGTACACGGAGAGCGGCGCCATCGCGCCCGCGTGCCATTCGGGGACGCAGGCCGAGCGGCGCAGCTTCCCGCTCGACGTCCGCGGCAAGGCCCCCGGGCGAAGAAGCAACCCGAGCTCCACGGGCATCTGGTGCTCGCCCGAAATGGCCCGCGCAATCGCGCGCAGGATCTCGTCCGCCCCGCGCGAGGCCACCTGCGCCGGGCTGGCCTCCACCGCGAAGCCGATCCCCTCGATACCGTCGACGACGAAGGGAAACACCGACGCGCGTCCTTTGCGGACGCTGGGCACGCGCTCGTAAATCGTCTGCTCGATGTCCTGCGGGTAGACGTTCTGCCCGCGCACCACGAGCGTGTCCTTCACGCGCCCATTGACGAAGAGGCGTCCCCGCTGCACGAACCCCAAGTCGCTCGTGCGCAGGAAGCGCTCCTCGACGCCATCCTCGTGCACCACGGTGCGGAAAATCTTCGCCGTCGCCTCGGCGTTCTTCCAGTAGCCCGCCGTGACGCTCGGCCCCGAGACCCAAATCTCCCCGGTGCTCCCCTCCTCGCACTCGCGCCCGGTCACCGGATCGGCAATGCGCACGCGGTGGCCCGGCACCACGGGCCCGCATTCGACGAGCGGTCCCCCTAGAGGAAGCGGCGACGTGCGCATCCCCGAGCCCGCTGGCGAGACCGACACGACCAGGGTGGCCTCGGCGAGGCCGTACGCCGGTGCCAGCGCCCGCGCACCGAAGCCGCACGGTTCGAAGCGTTGCACGAACGCCTCCATCGTCGCCGCCCGAATCGGCTCCGAGCCGCAGAACGCCAGACGCCAGCGGCGCAGATCGAGCCCGGCCAGGACCGCGTCCTTCGCGCGATCGACGCAGAGCTGGTACGCGAAGTTCGGACCGCCGCTGACCGTGCCTCCGTATTCCGCGATGGCCTTCAGCCACAGCGTGGGGCTCTGCATCACCCGGTGCGGGGACATGAACACGAACGGGATGCCCGCATGCACGGAGCAGAGCATCGTCCCGATGAGGCCCATGTCGTGGAACAGCGGCAGCCAGCTCACCATCACATCGTCGGCCCCGAGCGCCATCCCGAACGTGAGCGCCGTGCAGTTGGCCATCAGGTTCGCATGGCTGACCATGACGCCCTTGGGCAGACCCGTGGAGCCCGAGGTGTACTGCAAGAACGCGATCGACGCCGGGTCGAGCGCCGGCGGCTCCCACGCACTCACCGCCGGCCCATCGCTTCGCACCACCACCGTCACCGTGCCCTCGAGCAACGCCGGCTCGAAGTTCGCGAGGTGCGCTTCGCTCGCCGCGTCCACGAGCAGCAGGCGCGGGCGCGCATCGCGCATCATGCCCACGAGCCGCTGGAAATGCTGCGCGTTGCCCCGCGTCACGGGGTAGCCGGGAACCGCGATGATCCCTGCGTAGAAGCAGGCGAACATCGCGGTGACGTATTCGAGCCCGCTCGGCGCCAAGACGAGCGCGCGATCGCCCGGCTCGGCCTGCGCGAGCAGCCCCATGGCCAGCCGCCGCGCATGCGCGTCGAGCTCCGCATACGTCAGCGGCACGGCGGGTCCGCCCGCATCGGGAATGAACTGCGCCGCCACGCGCTCCGGCATCGTGCGTGCGCGCTCGCGCAGCGTGCTGGCGAGATCGCGCGGCCGCGGCGTGGTCTTCCGGCGCTGCCGGAAGGGGCACACGCCCACCTCGGGATCGTTCGCGTCGTCGATGAAGTACTGCCGCCACTCCAGATTCGTCGGATCGCCGTACACCCCCATGTCGGGGTGGTGCGGGAAGTCGTCCCACGCGAGCAGCCGCCGCCGGACCTCCGCGCGCGCCTCCTCACCGATGGCCCGCTTGGTCACCTGGTCGATGAACACGGCCCGCGGCTGGAAGAGCATCACGATGCCCGGACCGAGGTTGCGGCTCCGGCGGTTCTTGTACGAGGGGCTGCACCCCACGACGAACATCTGCTGCCCGAACGCGGCGAACTCCCACGCCGGATCCGTCGGGTCGACGTCGAGCTCCAATTCCCCAGCGTCGGCGTCGTGCAGGTGCTGCAACACCTTCCAGCAGAAGGTGCGGTACGCGGCGTGGTCGAGCGGCACCTCGCGCGGTTCGAAGAACAGCGCGAAGTTGCACCGCTGGTGCTGCGGCATGCGCGACAGCGCGGAAAAGTGCGCCATGGTCGCGGCGAGGTGCGCCCAATCGTCGCCGTTCACGAACGCGTAGAACATCTCGCCGCGACGCTCCGCCGTGGTCCCGAAGAAGCACGGAAACGCGGGATCGATGACGTTCTTGCGGAACTCCTCGTACGACCGAACGAACCACTCCGGCGGGTTCTCGACCCCGAGGCGTTCGCCGACGATCACACGGCTCGTCCAGGAACTCGGGGCGGGACTCCGCCTTCGCGGTGCGCCCTCTTTGGTGCTCATCGACATGGTGGATGCCTTTTTTTCGTCGCCGCAACGCCGAGAGCGACGGAGCGACCGAAGAACGCGAAGTAAGAAGTGGCCGCCCGGGTCTAGATCCGGATCGCGGCGCCGCGCGGATCCAAGTCCGCGACGAGGGACTGCACCCAATCTTCGGGAATGATCGGCTGGTGGTAGATGCACTCGTCCGACTCGATGGACGAGCCGTGCAGGCGGCCCATCGGTACGAGCACCATCTCCCCCGGCGCGAGCCGCAGCTCCATGCCGAGGTTGCCCCAGAAGATCATGTTGCCCGTCTCGATCACCACCAAGCGGTGGTCGTCGTGCACGTGCGTGGTGGAGCACATTTCACGCGGCTCCACGAAGGTCTCGCGATCGATGTCCGGCCGCTCGGCACGGATGCGTGCGTCGATGCGGCGGGCAATCTCCTTGTAGACCTCCACCGACGAGAGCCAGCGGAACTGCTCGCCGAGGTTGCGTCGCACCGAGGTGCCGAGAGCCTCCGCCATGCCCAGCCCGCGCTCGACCTCGTCGAGTCCGCGCGCGCCCCACCGGCGTTCGACGATGTCCAAGGTCTGCTCGAAACGGTGCGCCAGGTCGTCGACCAGCGAACGCGTCATTCCGTCATCGTTGACGTCATTCGCGCCCTCCAACCCAAGCTTGGCGCCGGCCATGCCCGTGAAGCATCCGAAGGCGAGCCACTCGGCCTCCGCCGCGAAGGCTGCGCCGTAGAGGCGAAGGGCGCGGTCGGGGCGCCGGGCGAGCGCGTGGAGAAAGTTGCACGAGGCGAGGCTCGTCGACAGGTAGAATTGCCAGTACGAGTGCTGCTGCCGTTTGACGCCGACGCGGTGGGCGAGGCGGCGCACGTCCGCATCGGACGGCGCATGCGTGACCAAGCGCGGCGCGAGGCTCGGGCCGAGGGGCTCGAAGAAGCGCGACGCGGTGGCCCGCGCCAAGGCGGCCCGCTTCGAAGGCGCGAGCGCCCACGTTTGAATCAGCGCGAAGCGCGTGCCTTCTTCGACGTAGCCCATCTCGGCGAACCGCTCGAACACCGAGCCCCAGAACGCCGCCTCGGTGCGCACCAGCACGCGCACGCGGTTCAGAAGCTCGTCCTTGCGGGCCGCGCCCGTGCTCGGGGCGCTCGAGGATCCGCGCTCGAGAAAGTCGAAGGAGAATGCCTCCAAGAAGGGCAGAATCTGCGCCCCGAGCATGCGGTGCTCTTCGTCGTAGAAGCGCGCGACGCGATCGAAGCTTTCGGCGGAGCCGTCACGCGGCAGGCCGGCGATGCTCAACTCGTGGAGCGAGAGCAGGATGCGCTGCGAAGCGAGAAACGGGAGCTGCGTCACCGTGTCGGGGGTGACGGGCCGCGAAAACTTGATGAACGCGAGATCCTCGGGCCGCGCGGCGCGGCGGTGAAACTCGTCGTCGAGCTCCAGCTCTTCCACCATGGCGCTGCGAAGCGCCTCGTGTGCAGCAAATTGACGGATCCCCTCGGTCGCACCGCGCGCGTGTCCATCCCAGTCGTCGAACGCGAACGTCCTCTTCGGACTTTGCGGATCTACGGCGCCCACGTCAGGACATCCTGCTCTGACGTTCGGCTTCCTCTTGGGCCAACGCTTTTCGCAGACTCAGAGGGCGCATGTCCGTCCAAGTCACATCGATGTACGCAAGGCATTCGGCCTTTTTTCCCTGCTTGCCGACGGCCTTCCAGCCCGCGGGGATCGCCTTGTAGCTCGGCCAAATCGAATACTGCTCTTCGTCGTTGATCACGACGTCGAACGTCGTGTCGTCGTCACCCCAGCTCATGTCAGACCTCCCACACTTATCCGGACGTGGAAGTGTCCTTTTACCTCTTCCTGATAATGATTCTCAACTTCTTTTCGGTTGTGTTGACCCGCGTGTAAGGCCTGGACCGCTTGGTCAGCGCATCTCCGCCGCAACTTTGACGAAGAATTGCCGCCCGGGTCTCTGCGCCCCGAAGATGTCAAACACACGCGCATCGGTCAGGTTGTCGATTTCGAACGTGCTCGCCACGCGAGTGTCTCCTGCGAAGACGGCCCAGGTGATCCCCGCCGCATGCGTGACCTGCGCATCGACGACCTGCTTGAGGGCCGTGACACCCTGGCTCTCCCACCCGACGAAGAAGGAGTGCACGTAGCGACCGAAGTAGTACGGCTCGAGGGAGTCGTTGGGTCCCGGAAGGCCGCGGACGCGAAAGCGCGCCCCCCAACTTCCGAAGAGGTACGGCCGGGCGGGTACGCGATCGCCGTTGTACCGGGCGTACGGTTCTTCGGTGGCCGTGTTGCGAAAGTCGTTGTACGTGACGCTGCCATCGAGCGTGAGGAACCGGCCCGGCACCGTCCACGCGCCCCCGGCTTCGACGCCGATCGAGCGCGCACGGAAGATGTTTTGGTACGTGCTTCGATTCGTCGCCGGGAACACGTTGATCAGGTTGTCGGTGTCGCGGAAGAAGCCGTTCACGTCCAGGGTGACATCGCCGATGCGCTTGCGGCGCACCTCGATGTGCGGTCCGACGTTGACGTTGTGGCTCGACTCGGGCTCGAGCTGCGGGTTCGGTCCGATGAGCGCGCCGTCGCCGAACGTCTCGTCGGCACTGGGTAGACGGGTGGTCCGCTCGTAGGAGGCCTTGGCGTAGAGCCAGTCGTTTACGCGGTAGCGAACCGCATTGCCGATGCCGAAACGGTGCTGGTCGACGTCGAAGATCCGTCCAAGGTCGTCGGCGGACGAGGCGCGGTACAGGTAGTCCTTCACGAAGAAGATGTTCTGAAAGCGTCCCTCGAGCAGGTTCATCTCGTACTCGACGCCGCTGTTCATGGCGAAGAGCTTGCCGGTCGCGATGTCTCGGCGCTCCGACCGGGCGCGCGCTTCGCCGGGGCGCACCGTATAGGAGGGCGTCACGGCGAAGCGCAGCACATGGTCCTTGGCCACGGCCCATGTCATCAACGCGCGCGTGTAGACGGTGTCCTGCCAGAAGGCCTGATCGCGCGGGGTGTTGTCCACCTCGCCGGACGACGGCAGACGCGTTCGGATGCGCCGGCCGTACCAGTCGTAAACCGACGTCCCCACGTCGGTGAAATGCATGAACCGGCGCGCGTAGTTCGCCAGGGTCTCGAGCTCCAGGTTCTTCGCGAGGGGTTGCTCGTAGCGCAAGGTGCCGCCGTACACGCGTTCCTTGCGCGTGACATCGCCGTAAGGCGGGTTGGACATGACGAGGTTGCTCTGGACGTCCTTGTCGAAGCCCGTCGCGAAAAGGCGCGCGGTGAGACGCCGCGCCCAGGGTCGATCGACGACGCCCGCCTCGACGGCGCCACCGAGGGCCCAATAGCCATCGTGAAAGCGGGGAACGGTGACCGGCTGCGGGGTCCCGACCGCGTTGTCCACGGTAACGTCGACGTCGTAGTTGTTCTTCGCCCGGTCGAGAAACGCCGTGGCGCCGAACACGAGCCCGGAGTCTACGTCGCGGGTGCGGCCATCGACCGAGAGCCGATGGATGCCATTCGAGCCGGTTTGGTAGCTCGCCGCGAGGCGCGGGGCGTAGTTCGAATCGAGGGTCACCAGGTTGAGGGCGCCGCCCAGCGCATCGGCCCCGAAGCGAAGGGGCACGACCCCGCGATAGACTTCGACGCGCTCGATCAGGTTCACGGGAACGTTGGCAATGCCGAACGGAAAGCCCGCCGAGGCGAGAGGAACACCGTCGAGGAAGAAACGGATTTGCTCGTCCGCGAGGCCATTCAGCGAAAAGCGCGTGCTGCTTCCCAGGCCGCCATCGCGCGCGATGGCGACGCCCTGCGTGCGCGCGAGCACCTCGCCCATGTCCACGGTCTGCTCTTTCGCGCGGCGCAGATCGACCACGGTGACCGACTCGGCGGAGCGCACGAGCCGTTGGGCGGGGCTGCCCTTTCCGCGCACCGTGACGTCCGTCGGCGCTTTTTCCTTCGGTTCCTTCGGCGGCTCCTGCTCTTGCGACGACGCGGTCTGCGCCGCAGCATGGCGTGCGGCGAGTGCGACGAGCAGGTGCAGGACGAGCGCGAGGCGCCGTTTCGATCTCATTCGCGTGCTTGAGGAGGCGTTCCAGCACAATCCGGGCGCGGATGCACCCTCGTTGTACTCAGCGTGCGCTCAGCGCTTCTTTTTGCGGCACTTCGGGCAACAGCCGAGCAGCTCGTGGACGTGGCCGGTGAGCTCGTAGCCGTATCTCTCGGCGATGACCCGTTGAAGCGTCTCGAGCACCTCGTCGTGAAACTCGACGACGTCCCCGCATTGCGTGCACACCAAATGGTCATGGTGCGGACGCTCGAAGGCGGCCTCGTAGCGCTGTTCGTCGCCGGCGGACACCAGCGCCGGCTGCACGATGCCAGCTTCCACCAGCAGGGGCATCGCGCGATAGACCGTGGCCACGGAGGCATCGCGCAGACCGCGCTCCTGCAGCACCCGCGCAAGCTCCTGCACGTGAAAGTGGCCGTCGTATTCCAGCGCGGCCCGCACGATCGCTTCGCGCACCGACGTCATACGAAGGTCGCGCCCGTAGAGCACCGCCCGAAAGCGCTCCACCGCACGGACGATGCGTTCTTCCGGGCAGCTCGCTGTTACGACGTGAGCCACAACCCGAGGATCTAGCCTGCCCCTCGCGCGGGTCAAGCCCACTCGAGGCGAACGCCGCGGGAAACCGTGTTAAAGTCCGACCGGGATGCGTCGCTTCGCAGTTATCAGCTTGGCAAGCGCGATGGCGGCGGCGGCGTGCTCCCTCTCCCAGTTCTCCGCCGAGTTCGGTCGTGACCCCGTGGCGGACGCGGGCTCGGACGGCGCACCGGGGTGCAAGGCGTCGATTTTCTGCGACGACTTCGACGGCGCACAACCCTATGTGAAGTGGGACGATGCACCGCCCCCGCCCGGGTCGGCCATCTCGATCGACACGACGAAGTCGGTCTCTTCGCCGAACTCGTTGCGCCTGCAGTGCGGCAAGGATCGGGTCTGCCATCTGCAAAAGACGCTGCCGAAGATCGACCGCATGCGCATCGAGTTCGATGTCCTGCTGGTGACCGCACCGCCGGTGCCGCGCACCATCTGGTCTTTCAGCTTCGATCAAAGCGACGAATCCATCGAGGTGAGGCACCTGGCCGATCACATGGAATTCGCCATCTGCGCCCGCTCGGGGTGCTGGGCCGACGGATCCATCGGCACCGCCACGAGCAGCTTCCAACACGTGCGCGTGGACGTCATCTTCGGTGACGCCGGCCACATCGACGTTTTCGTCGACGGGAACCGACGCATCGCCAACGCCCAGCCCGTTCCGCGCTCCACCTTCGAGCGGGGCGTGTTCTACCTCGGCGCCGCCTTCCCCGATCCGGGAACCCCCAGCGACATCCACGTTGACAATTTTGCGATCTCGGCCTTGTAACGATCGAGGGTGGCGGTTTCGGCTATCCTGCCGAATTCCCTACCGAGCGCTCCCGCAAACGACGACCGAGGCGGAGGGCTATTCTCCGGAGTCGACGATATGAACCAGACCTTTCCGAATTGGCATCCGATGCACTTCGTTCCTTCCACTTCGGAGGCGGTGATCGACGTCGGGTGCAATGTCGGCGACGCGCTCGTGGCTGCGCGCTCGCTCGGCGCCAAGCGCCTGTACGGCATCGACATCAACCAGCATGCGGTGGACGCGGCACGCAAGAAGTTCGCCGGCGACCCCGATTGCACCCTCGCGCACGGTTCGATCGACAAGCTGCCCTTCGAGGCGGACATCGCCGATGTGGCCATCTGCACCGAGGTAATGGAACACGTGCCCAGCGAGCTGCGTCCCAACGTCGTGCGCGAAATCCACCGTGTTCTGCGCGACGACGGCACCCTCGTTTTCACCGTTCCGGCTGCCGGCATGTTCGCCGCGCTGGATCCGGCCAACCTGCGACTCCGCTTCCAAGGCCTCTTCGCCGTCGTTTCCTCGCGGATCGGCGGCCCCGGGCGCGACCGGGGCTTCGAAGGTCAAAAGCACGGCATCGTTTGGCACCATCACTTTTCGCTCGAGGAGCTACGCGCCCTCTTCGAGCCGTACTTCGAAATCACCACGGTGCGATGGCGCGCGGCCGTGCTCGCACCGGTCTGCGACATCCTCAGCTTCCCCTTCTCCCGGCGCAGTCGCTACGACCATCCCGTCTACCGCACCCTCGCCAAGATCAATCAGTGGGAGTACTCGAAGGACTTCGGCGAGTCGTACGCCTACAACGTCCTCCTCGTCGCCAAAAAACGCCCCCTCCCCTAGTTTCAAGCCCGAGCTCGACAGCGCGCCCTACGTCAAAGCCCGCGATGGAAGCCGTCGACCGTTACTGTACAAAGCGAGCCCAGCGAGCGCAGTACAGTAACGGCAACGGTGGGCGAAGCAGTTAGAAACCGCCCTTACGACGAGATCTAACCGCTGGGGGTGCACGGGAGGGGAGTTGAACCCCTACGCCTTGCGGCGCCGGAACCTAAATCCGGTGCGTCTGCCAGTTTCGCCACCCGTGCTCGGACGGAGCACTATAGCGGGCCTTCGGCCGCGAAACCAGCCGCTCGCGCACGGTCCGCCGAGTCCGGGCGTGCGCGAGCCGCAGGGGCGGATGGAGGCTAGATTTGCATGTTGAAGATTTTCAACTCCGACAGGTCGTACCTCTCGGCCAGGGTGTCGAGCATATTGACCACCACCGTGATCGAGAGATCCCTCGCCGGACACCCGTGGGGGCCTTTCGACCAGCTCAGGACCTTGTCGTATTCTTCCCGTGGTCGATCGAGGCGAAGCATTTCAGGATCGTGGAACTGACTCGGATCCCGATTCGAGCACGCGAACGGGTACACGATCTGATCGCCGACCTGGAGCTTGATCGGTTTGCGTCCAATTTTGACGACTTCGTCCTTTTCCAAGATGCGGTGAACCGTGGTGACCGTGGGAAAGAGGCGCTGCGCCTCGATGACGAAGTTTCGCTTCTCCTCGTAGGTCAGCTCGTCGTAGCGAATCTCGAATCGCTGGATGTCTTCCACGCAGCGCATCACGATCGACCCGACGCTGAACATGCCGGCAAACATGACCATCTCGATGAGGATGCCGTCGAAACCGTCATCCCTCAGCCTCTGGTAGACGTTGCGCCGCATGCTTTCGTGCGTCCCCAAAAGCCCATTCATGAACGTCGCATATCGGCTGAACAGCGACGCCTCGAGGAATCGGCGGATGTATTCGTGCGTAACCTCGTCGGCCTCCTTCTTCGGAATGGTCTTGCCGGAGAGGACCTTCAGCAGGATACGGGTCGCCGCCCCGCGAATGCCGAACATGGTCGCCATATCGTCGGCCCGCTTCCACTCGCTGAGGATTTCCGCACAATCCGCGCGAATTTTTCCATAGTCGAGCTCGATCGCGCGCACCTCCGGCTTGAAGATCTTCGTCTCGATGTAGTCGCGGGTGACCGAGCGAGCCGGCGGACACTGGTTCACGCTGGCCGTGTTGGTCGCAAAGGTGATGCTGTCGCTGGTGGCGAAGCTCACGCCCATGAAGTCGTTGCAGCGCGGCGCCGGTTTCGCGATCTCCTCCTCGGTCTGGCGGTGGTCGATCACCATGACGCCCTTCCCGAAAAGGAAATTTCCGCCATACGCTTTCTCGTGAAGGAGCATCGTCGGATTCTGAATATTGAGAAAAATGAGGGACCAATCGATGGGCGTGGTCACCTCCAGAATCGCACGCTTGATGAACGTGAAGCGCGTTCGGTACGCGTAAATCTTGAGCGGCTTGAGCGCGAGTATTCCCAAATACGAGCCGGCATTGATGGCACGGCGAACGAGGCCGCCCTCCTTGCGCACGGGCCGACGCGTCCCGTACGCAGAAGGGGCGACCCCTGCCGCTCGCGCCACCGCATCCGGCGTTTGCGTCATGCCATCGGCGGCATGGGGAAACGGACACGTCGGCCCCGACGAAACCGCGTTGGACGGATGTGAAAACGCCTTCGTTTGCATCATCGGATTTTTCATTCCCCACTCCTTGGCGATGGCAAAAGCGATATTTCAGGCGTGAATGGATCCGGGCACCTCGCTGGGGATCACGCGGTAACGTTGCGTCGAGGCGTCCTTGCGGACGTCCGCCTCGTAGCTCTTCAGGTCGGACTGGAACTTTGCCCAACACTGCTTCATCGCCTCCGTCGGGAGGGGAACGCGATCGTCCACGAGCTTGTACCGAAGCAGATCGGCGATGGTGATCGAGTTTCGCTTTTCGAGGACGAGGCCGAGCGTCGGATGGCCTTCGGCGTTGATGGCCGGCGGCATGATATCGAACTGCATTTCGTAGTCGCGAACCATGTTGGCCACGATGCAGTGCCATATCGATTCACTGAACATACCAATCGCGACCAGATGGGCGACGTGCTCGGGCATGAGCTGCTCGATGCCGTCGATCCCAAGGAGCTTGAACACGCCGTTCGGAACGCGGCTATGCAGTTCCTGGCAAAAATTCCGCGAATCCGTATCGACCGTGGGGACGAATTCCTTGCACCACGCGCTGGTAAATCTCCGGAAGATGCGAAAGAGATCGACGGCACTCTGCATGGTGGGAAACGCGGGATCATCGAGCAGGCCTTGCTCTTTGGCGCGATATTCGGCATCGAGCCAGCGAATATCGAAGTTGGATATCACGTCGCGCATGGCGCCATGAACCGTCGCGAGCGTATACCCAGTATACGATGGGACATTGCTATTTTCGCTGAGGATCAAGCCATCGATGTTGTCGTTGTTCACCCTCATCGTCTCGACGACGAAGGGCTCCAGAACGACGCGCAGTGCATGCCGCGCCGGGAGCGCGAGACGCGTGCAAATCGTCCACGTGCCCGCTCCGACGATGTGCATGTGCGTGAGGTGATCGGCCAAGGTGCCGAACGAGTTGAGCCCCACGAGAAAGCGCTTTTCGGCCATCGCCCACTCGGCGTTCCCGCCCGGGCGATACGTCTTTCCTTGAAACTCGACGCTCACGGTGGAAAGGCCACCGTTGCTGCCGCGGGAGAACCGAGCCAGCCCGCCCGTCCGAACGAAGGGAGAGCGCGTCTCGAGCGCTTCGATCTTCCGCAGATCGACGATGTAATCCTGCCCGTCCTTCTTCGTATAGATGGAGAAGGGCCCCCGTCGTGCAACACCGGCCAATTTGTCCGCGCCCCGGCGGAAGTCTTCGGGCACCTCCGGCGCTGGCTTCAGCGCCTGAAACTCCGGTGGATAAGGCACGCCCGTGCCCTTCCACGGATCCTTGTAGAACTGACTCATGCCGATGATTTCTTTTTGAAACAGAACCCACTTCAAAACCAACTGAGCAATCGGACTCTGAGCCTCCCCCGCCGGCGTGTTCTCGGAGACGAAGACCTTCGCCCCGGTGAGCCCTGGGTAGCGTTTTCCAATCAGCATGGGCGTGACGCGATCGGCATCCGATGGTTCACGTCGCGCCTGGATGACGTTGTTCTTCCGAACGACCGCAGCCGTCACTTTTCGCCAGTAGAGCTCGCGCAGCATCAAGGGGCCACCATCCAGAGGAGTGGGATCCACCCAAGCCATCTCCTCGGGGTATTCCCTTCTCATCTGATCGAGATACTTCTCGGACCCAGCCGGCATGACGGACATGAACCTCTTCCGAAGTGCCTCCGCGAGATCCGCGGGCGCGGGCAGGTCCGGCCCTTTATCGAGCAAATTCTTCAGCGGCTCCAACATCGCCATAGCTCCACCCTCCGCCACCGGTTTCGATGGCCGTTCGTCGTCAACGTCGGGATTGATTCGCAATCGACATCGGGAAACGCGCCTATGATTCCCAATTAGGCGCAAGGAACCTGGGTCGGGGCAGTTCCAGAGTCAATCGACGGCAGCCACGAAAGAGTGCTTGCGTCGCGCGCAATTCATCAATGGATGTCGCTCCCGAATCCATCGCCCCGCCGGCAACACGGGGTCGACACGTGACCCGGGTGAATTACGACCTGGGTTATCCGATCTTCAGCGATAGCCCACTGCTGCACGCCAAGTGCTCAATGCGACGCCTGCGGAGAGTGCGGCACCGAGAGCCTCCGGATCGCCCTCTCCCCCATCCCACGTCATTTCGATTTCACCTTTTTCGTATTTGATCTCGATACCCGGATATCCCGCGACGGCGAGGAGGGCACCGCGCACGGTTTCATCGAGAAGTCTTCCTGCGCACGCAGCATTGTCGGCGGTCGCGCGAAAGACGCTGTCGAAGGCGACGTCCGCAGTGTCGAAAGGAGGAAATGCCGAGCTGCTCGGCGCATTGCGCCCCTCGAGGTAAAGGCACACTTCGAGGGTGTTCGACCCACGGGCGGTGAGCCGCGTTTCGAAACCGCTCCCACTACCGGGAATGACGGCCAGCCCAATTTCGCAGTCGCCCAATCGACCATGCATGAAGGGCATACGGGTCTCGACACGCATCCCAGGCTCCTCCAAGCGAAGTCCATGCGCGCGCGAGAAGATGCGCCAGTTGGCGAACAAGGCACGCGGTGGCGCGTGCAGAACGGATTGTCGCCACCACCAGCGAGGGGCCACGACATACCCCGTGGTCAACGCAACGACCGCGAAAATGGCCATGACGAGGAGCATGCGTTTGCCATACTACATCAGTCCGCCAATCCTCTCCGCTCCACCGTCGCGCTTGCGAATTTGAGCTTCCGCGCCCCCGAATCCGCCTTACCCTTAACGTCGCGCGTTGCAAACGGTGCTCGTGCAGGGGGATGAGGCGAGATGGGGCGGGGAACATTTCCGAGGGGGCCGGAGGGAATCACGACAGGTTGGCTGGCGGATGCCGTCGGTGCACCGGTGTCGGCCTTCGAGGTCGAACAGATTGGGATGGGCGTCGGTCTTCTGGGACGCATGTACCGGTTGACGTTGAGCGGTGACGCAAGCACGCCCTCGAGCGTCGTCTTGAAGATGCCGACGCTCGACCAACGCGCACGCGCGAACATCATGAAGCCCATGCACTTCTACGAAAGGGAAGTCAGCTTCTACCAGGAGGCGGCCCGCGCCGTTCCCGTCGCCACCCCCAAGGTTCACTTCGCAGAGTTCGATCCGGCGACCGATGACTTCGTGCTCGTATTCGAGGACTGCAGCGACCGACGGATGGCGGACCAGATCGCCGGCTGTTCGAACGCCGACGCCGACACCGCGATCGACGCGATGGTCGCGCTTCATGCGCATTCTTGGGCGGCGCTGCAGGCTTCCACCTATCCGTGGTTGCCGAAGTATTGTGACTCACCCTATCCGCAGGCCTGGGGCGGAATGTTCGAGCGGGGATGGCCGCGCGCGCGCGAAATCTTCGGGGCCCGCATGCCCGAGCCGATTCGCGATTTCGGTGACCACTTCGAGCGTATCGTCCAGCCCTATCTGGACGAGATCTCGGCGGAGCCCGTGACGTTCTGTCACGGCGATTTCCGGCTCGACAACTTCCTCTTCAGGACGAAGAAAGAGCACGCGCCGATGACGATCGTGGACTGGCCGATCTGCTTTCGCGGCCGGGGCGCGTACGATCTCGGGTACTTCATCAGCCAGAGTCTCACGGCGGAGGACCGGCGTGCGAACGAGAAACGGCTGATCGACCGATACACCCACGGGCTCGCCGCCCACGGCGTCGAGTATCCACGCGACCAATTGATGCGGGATTACAAGCGGACGGTGGCGTGGTGCTTCCTCTACCCGGTGGCTGTGGTGGGATCGGCCGAGATCAAGACCGAACGCCAGCTTCAGCTCCTGCAAGGGATGCTCGACCGTTCCATCGCGGCCATCGAAGACTCCGGAGCACTCGAAGTGCTGCGCTAGGGGCCTGTCCCTCGTTCTAAAATCGGACGATCGAGCCCGTGCCCGTTTTCTGGCACGGGCTCGATCTCGAGGGCTCACCGTGGATCGGCGAACTGCGCGGACACGAATTGGAGAATGTCGGCCGCCTGCTCGAGGGAGGCTTGCACCGAGTCCGCCCCGCCATGACCTGCATTCCTCTCGATGCGGAGCCAGGCGGGCGCATTCGATGTGTTGGCCCATTGCATCTCGGCGATGAATTTGCGTGCATGCAACGGGTCGACGCGGTCGTCGCTGTCGCTGGAGAGCATCAGCAGCGCAGGGTATTCACGTCGTTCGACGCGATGGTAGGGTGAATACGCATAAAGCGCGTTGAACTGCTGCGCGTCGTCGACCGACCCGTACTCGGGAATCCACAGCCGCCCCAAGCCGAATCGGTGATAGCGCAGCATATCGAGCAGAGGGACTTCGCAGATCACGGCATCGAAAAGCTCGGGCGCCTGGGTCATGGTCGCTCCGACCAGCAGGCCACCGTTCGAACCTCCACGAATGGCCAACTGGTTGGCATTCGTCCATTGGTTGTCGATGAGCCAGCGTGCGGCGGCAATGAAGTCATCGAACACGTTTTGCTTCTGCAGGAGCATTCCCGCTTGGTGCCAGGGCTCTCCATATTCGCCGCCGCCGCGAAGGTTCGGGAGCGCGTACACACCGCCCGATGCCATCCAGGCCGCCATCGATCGGCTAAACGATGGTGTCATGTTCTGGTTGAATCCGCCGTAGCCATAGAGAATCGTAGGATTGTGCCCATTCGGGGTGACGTCCCTGCGGTGGGCGACGAACATGGTGACCGGTGTGCCGTCCTTGGACGGATACGTGACTTGGTCCGTGACGTACGCTGACGCGTCGAAGGGGGCTGTGTTGCGCGAATATTCGCGAACGGTCCCTTGAGCAATCGACGTCTCGAACTGGACCTCGGGCGTGGTGAACGATTCGAAGTTGAAATACGCGGTATCGTCGTCCGCCGCTCCCACGAGGATGTCGGACGACCCCCGGTCCGGCAAGGCGATGTTGCGGACGAACGTGCCATCGAGCCTGCGCACCGTGAGCTCCGTCGTGGCCTTGCGCATGGAATTGACCACCAGATGCCCGCCGAGGACAGCGAACGTGTGGATCGTGGCTTCAGGATCCTGGGGCACGACCTCTTTCCAGTTTGCTCGTTCGGGATGCAGCGGATCCACCTTCACGATGCGGAAGCGCGGCGCATCGAGGTTCGTCCGCAGGTACACGCCGTCGTTCTGGACGAGCCCCTGGGGGAATAGCGTCTGCCCATCACTCGGCCCCGTGATGGGCGTCCATACCCTCGCGGCCGCCGTGCGGTCCTGAATGAACACTTCGGAGGCCCCCGAGGCGCCATGAAAAATAAACGCGGCGAGCCAACGGCCGTCTGGCGATAGGTCGGCCCCGAGCCCTGTCTCCGGATCGTGCGTCGCGGGATGAACGATGGCATCGTTGGTCGGATCGGTGCCGAGTCGATGAAACCTTATTTCCGCGAAGCCAAAGCGCGTGGGCGCCGTGACCTCTCCGCCGATGGGTGGCATCCAGGTGTAATAGAATCCGCTGTTGTCAGGCGTCCACCCCGCGTCCCCGCTGTACCCCGTCCCCGGGATCACGTCGCCGGTTTCCCTGCCGTTCTCCACATCGAACATGTGCATCACGCCATCGTCACCGTTGTTTTCGTGGACCTGGTAGGCCACGAATTTCCCATTCGGGCTCGGGGTCCACAGTCCAAGGGCTGCCGAGCCATCGGCGCTCCATGCATTGGGGTCGAACAGCACCTTCTCGGCGCCATTTCTGCCGTCTTTCCAATACACGATCGCTTTGTTCCTGTCGGCGAGACGTCGGTTCCAAAAGTAGCGCTCCTGGCGCCGTATCGGCGCATCGTCGGCATTGGTCCGAAAAAGGGGCCGTAGCCGATCGAGCCATGCGTCGCGATTCGGAATGGCCGCGAGTCTTTGCCGCGCATAACCATCTTGCGCGCTCATCCATGACTGGACCTCCGAACTCGACGCATCCTCGAGCCATCGGTACGGATCCGGAACTTGAACACCCCAATACGTGTCGGCGACATTTTCGCGCCGACTGGCCGGATACGCATTGCCGGCATCGTCGCGTGAGTCGTCCGAAGGGCGATCGCTCTCCGAACTGCACGCCACCGCGCTGCCAAGCGCGATGAATAGGAGGCACGCGCGGATGCACGTCCATTCATTCACCAACGTGGATCGTTCCATGGATCTCCATGAAGCACATCGAAGTGCGTTGAAACGGTTGACCTCTGACTTTAGCTATTTAGCTGGATCCACGGGGCCGTCGCGAGACAAACGATCGCGCTTTCTCCGCGTGGTACGACTGGTCGTTACTCGACCCCATGCATCGGTGACATATGGATGCTCGATGCATGCGTTGCACACAAAGAAACGTTTCAACGGTTCTCGTCATGGACGCGGACAGGCTGGACGTGAACGGCGGCTCCGATCGCATTCGCGCTCGAGGCCGATAGGGAGCGCCGGCGTGCGGGCTCATGGTCACCGCCAGTCCGCGAACTAGGTGATCAACTCGCAAAACGCGAGGGCCGAGGCGGGCAGCCGCTTTCGCGCTTCCTCGAGCGCGCGTCGGTTCGTCGGGTTTTTCATGAGGAAGCGCGCGCGAAGGCCCGCATCGGGGATGCCTTCGGCGCGAATGCGGATTTGTTCGATGGCGCCCTCCAAAATGCGGGGAGCCGCCGGGCTGCCTGCCGCAACGTGGGCCTCGAACGCCGCGACGCGAAGTCGCACCTCGAAGATGCCGCACGCCCCAACCGAAACGACCCAATCGAGCGCGGCATCGGCGTGCTCGCAGGCTTCGGCATGGCGACCGGCGCGCCAGAGGACGGTCGTCAGTACGGTGTCCGCATACGACCGGAGCACCAAGAGATCCGTAATCGTGCGGAGGGCGAGTCGAGCCTGTCGCTCTGCAGGTTCGAGTTCGCCGCGTGTGAGGTAAATCTGGCCCAGCACCGCATTCGCAAGGCCTTGCATGCTGGGGTCGGCCGGTACTTCCAAATATTCGCGCAGAATGCCCTCGGCTTCGTCGAGCGACGCGACATCTCCCTTGTCGACGAGCGTCACCGCGAGGTACGGCGCCGCGAACGATAAGAGCCATTCTCGGGTGCGCCGAGCCACCTCGAAGCTGGCGCGCAATTTCGACTCGCCCGCGGCGAAACAACCGAGGTGAACGAGCGTATAGCCCTGATAGGTCCTTACGAGCGCAAGGAGACGCGGGTAATCGGATTGCTCGAACAACGTTTCGGCGCGCGCAGCCGCCATCAAGGCGCGCCAAGGATTCGGCTGAGACCACAAGGCGACGACGAAGTGCCCGAATTCCCACCAGGCCTTTCCATGGACATCCTCGACGGGGAGAAGCATGTCGTCCATTTCCGTGAGGTAGGGCGTAATCTGCGAAGGCCGTCCGGACCAGACCAACCGCATCACGGTGAGCGACAGGGCTCGCATGCGCATCCCCGCGGCTTTCCGCTCGAAAGGCGCGGTTCGCAGCTTCTCCCCCCACTGGAGAACCTCGTCCCAACGAAGGAGGCACGCCGCGACCAGCACCAAGGTGCCCGCGGCGAGCCACCAGTCGGCGCTCCCGCGGCGGAGCAGAGGCAGTGCCTCTTGGAGGAGGGCGTGGGCGTCCGCATACTGATAAAGGAAAAAACTCCCGCGCGCGCGGGCAGTCAGGAGCGCGCCGAGGACTTCGCTTTTCGCCCCGCACGCGATGCCTCGCTCGGTCAGGCTCGCCAAGGTCGCAAGCTCATTGTGATTGAGCGCCTCGGCGGCCGCCCGTGCGTAGTAGACCGCCGCGCGCCCCATGTCGCCACCGAGGGCGAAATGTTCGGCGAGAACGCCGGGATCGCATTCGCCCATCGATTCGAGGAAGGTGGCGGCCGCGCGGTGTCCCACCGAGCGATCCGCGTCGGTCAGGGTGCTGTGAGCGGCCTCCCGCAATAGCGCGTGCCGGAACGAATACTGAATATCTCCGAGAAAGCGGCTTGCGGCATTTCGCGAGACGAGCTCCTGATCGAGCAGCGCCTCCAGCCGGTCGTCGAGGCTCGCCGCCGAATCATGCTCCCCGAGCAGCGCGAGCAGCCCCGCACGCCAAAAGGTTGCACCGTAAACGCTGGCGGCGCGCAGCACCCGGCGCAGTCCCGGCTCGAGGCGCTGGAGCCGTGCTTGCAACATCGCGATCACGGTGTCCGGCATGACCCCGGACGCGTCTTCGGCAACGAAACGAATCAGCTCCTCCAAAAAGAGCGCATTGCCCTCCGCCTGGTCGACGATTCGTTCCACGACCACGGGCGCGACCTGCGTGCCGAGGACATGGGTCACGAGCTGGGTGCTTGCCTTTTTCGTCAACCCATGGAGCCTGAGGACCTCGCGTTTGCGTCCGGCCCAAAGCTTCGGGTGGCGTTCTTCGACCTCGGGGCGCGCGGTGGCCAGAACCATGATCGGCTTGTCGCTGCACTCGCGCAGCAGGTCGTCGACCAGACGCACCGTTAGCCCGTCACCCCAATGAAGATCCTCGAGGACGAGCAGCACCGGGTGCGCGCTGGATTCTGCGCGTAAGAAGGAGACGAATGCAGCGCTCACCTGATCGGCCATGGTGGGCGACTCGGCGCGCGCGTTCCGGGGCTTTGGCCGGGTATCCGATGGGAAAGGGATCCTACAGAGCTCGCCGAGGAATTCGGTGACAAAGGGTGCTTCGCTCGCAGGCACATGGAGCGACACCCGCTCCTGGAGGTGGCGCTGCTGCACGGCGAGTTCCTCGCCATCATGCACGTCGATGAGCCTGCGCAAGGCATCCCAGAGCAGGCCGTAGGGCGCACCCGATCGCGTGGGATCACCGCGCCCAAGCCACACCTCGACGGTCCTCGCGGCGTCGTGCTGCACCTGCCGGACGAATTCGCGCCGCAGGTGCGATTTACCGATTCCGGGCAGTGCGAGCACCACGATGGCGCGAGCGATCGAATCCTCGCAGCACTCGTCTAGAATCATTTGCAGCTGTGCGAGCTCCCGATGACGACCGACACAAGGCGTCGGTTTGCCGAGCAATAGCCGCCTCTCCTCGGTTTGGAGCTCCTCCTCCAAGATGCAGATCCCGGACTCCGGTCGACGCATGTGAAAGCGCGCGTCGAGCAGTTGCGCCGTAATGTCGTCGATCCATACGCCACCGGTGGCCAGTGTCCGTTCCGAGGTCTTGGACGCCTGCACCAACTTGCCCGCGCGATCCATGACCTCTCCGTCCGGCAGATGCTCGCCCACGATGCCTCGGCCGGTCGCAAGCACGACGCGCTGCGAAGGAGTGTCGTTGCGGAGGAAGAGTGCGCACCGTGCTGCCTGGATGGCTTGGTCGGTCGCGGTCATGCTCCCGGTCTGCGCGAGCGTCGCAACCATCGATCCGTCCACGAGCCGTTCGACCCGCACGCCAAAGCGGCCTCGCAGTGCGTCCCCAAGGGTCTGGCGAGACGCCTTGTCATGCTCGTCCTCATCGGTGCCGTCCGCAATCGACAAGATGACGCTCGCGAGTTGTTGCTCTTCGGAGAGGGGGGCAGAGTGGACCATGACGTCGTCGGGGGCGGGTTCGTCCGAGAGCGAGGCGAGCTGATTCAGCGCATCGAGGAGCGCGCCCGCATCCTTGGGACGCCGCTGCGGATCCTTCTCGAGCATCCGTGCGAGCAGCGCCTCCACGTCTTTCGGCATCGTCGGTCGCAGCGTGCGCAGCTTCGGAGCCTCTTGGAACAGAATGCCTGCCATGACGATGGTCGGGTGCGATCCATCGAAGAGCACTCGTCCGGTCAGGCATCGGAACATCACGCACCCGAGCGCGAACACATCGGCGGTCGCACCGATGGCCTCCCCGCGCGCCTGCTCGGGCGCCATGTAGCGAGGCGTGCCGAGCGCCAAGCCAGCCGCCGTGAGCTCGGACGAGATCAGCCGTGCCACGCCGAAGTCGAGCAACGACACGCGATCCGGTCGGCCCTCGAGAAGGAAGATGTTTTCGGGCTTGAGGTCGCGGTGCACGATCCCGTGCCTGTGCGCGACCGAAAGGGCTTCGGCGACCGCTCGAAACAGGGTCACCGTTTCAGCGAGCGACAAGCCTTCTCGGTCCATACGATGGCCAAGGTCCTCGCCCTCGAGCCATTCCATGACGAGAAATGCATCCCCTTGTGGGGTGATGCCATGATCGATATACGACACGATTCCCGGATGCCGCAACTGCGACAGGACGAGCGCCTCCCGCGTGAACCGCTCGTGAATGTCGTGCACGTGGACGAGCCGGCGAAGCACCTTGAGTGCCACCGTCGCGCCGTCACGCTTTAGGTCGCTGGCACGGTAGACAATGGCCATCCCACCGGAACCTGCCACCTCTTCCACGACGAATCGGTCGGCGAAGATCTTCTTGAGTGCGAGCGTCTCCTCGCTCATGCCACCTCTCGAGTCCGTATGATCTGTGCTCTCGAGTTAGGATCGTACGAGCCGTGGGAGGCCCCGGCGAACAAATCGTGAACCCGCGCGCGAATCCCTCGTGGCTGACGCAACCATGGCCCGCGAAGCCGCCCGCAACATGGCTGAGCTCAACCTCGGTGAGCTCGACCGCGGCCACGTGAGATTCGCAACGTGGCCTTTTGGGCGAACATGCGACTACTTGGTATTCGAGAAGTGGCCCCAAAACCGCAGTTGTATGCGCCGCATGTAGCGCAGCGCCATGGATTGAGAAGACGGATTACCTCTCCGGGGGACGGATTGTTCACCTTGAAGTAACCGTCGCACACATTCTGCTCGATGCTCCTCGGGTCTATGTGCAGCGGGCTCCCTACCTGCAGATATTCCGCATTCGGCTGGTCACGAATGTAGGTGTACATCTCGATTGAATCGTCTGCTGCAGACACAATCCGACAGGCAGGGCATCTCAATTCCGCAACGAGGATTGAATCGCAGAGGCGGTGGGTGATTCGGTATTCAGTTGGGGCCTGCGCGGAACGAGCGGAGTGGAATAGCGCTGCAACGCCCGATGTTGCTCATGCAACGTCGCAGTATCCGTTCCTGCCCGAGGCATGCCGGGTTTACGCGACCAAAGGATCGGCGCGGCCGTCCACGCGAAGCGGTCGACCGTTACTGTACGAAGCGAGCCCCAGCGAGCGCAGTACAGTCACGGCGACGGTGGGCAAAGCAGTTGGGAACCGCCGTTACGGCGAGCCCTAACCACCGGGGTGCACGGGAGGGGAGTCGAACCCCTACGCCTTGCGGCGCCGGAACCTAAATCCGGTGCGTCTGCCAGTTTCGCCACCCGTGCTCGGTTGACGGCCTACTATAGCGGGCCTTCGTCGGCGAAACTAGAGCGCCCCATGTTCGACCCCATCACGCTCGACCAGCTCCGTGCGCTCGTGACCGTCGTGGAGGAAGGCAGCTTTTCCGCAGCTGCGCGCAAACTGCGGCGGGTGCAGTCGGCCGTGAGCACCGCCATGAGCAATCTGGAAAACCAGCTCGGCGTCCCCCTCTGGGATCGCTCCACGAAGGTGGCGCGGCTCACCGAGCAGGGGCACGCCGTGCTGGCCGCAGCCCGCAGGGTGCTGCTCGAGGTCGATTCGCTCAAACGGCTCACAAGCGACATGGTCATGGGCCTCGAAGCGCAGGTCTCGCTCTGCGTCGATGCCCTCTTTCCCCTGAGTGCCCTTGTCTCGCTTTGCGAGGGGTTCGCCAAGGAATTCCCCTCCGTCGACCTGCGGGTCGACATCCAGGTGCTCTCGGCCGTCACCGAGCGGGTCGTCTCCGGCGCCGCGACCATCGGCGTCGTCGCACCGCCCGCCGTCGCCGGCGATCTGGAACGCACCTTTCTCGGCCGCATCGAGATGATCCCGGTCACCGGACCGAAACATCCGCTTGCTTCCCTCCGCGGACCGATTCCCGCGGCGCGCTTGGCGGACGCCGTGCAAGTCGTCCTCTCCGAGCGACGCGACGCCGGCATCGCGGATCAGGCCGTCCTCTCGCCGCGCACCTGGCGCGTCGCCGATTTGCACACCAAGCACGCCCTTTTGCGCGCCAACTTGGGGTGGGGCAACATGCCCGAACATCTGGTGCGCAACGACCTTCGTTCCCGAAAGCTCGTGCGCATCCGCCCCCAGGCGTGGGTCGGCATCGATCTCCGCGTCACCTTTCATGCGGTGTATCGGCCGGGATCCATGTTCGGACCGGCACACCGCTGGGTCCTGGATCGGCTCGCAAGCCTGATCCAGGAGCATCGACGAAACAGATGATACGTATCGATTTTTCGTCGGTTACATCGATGGAAACCGGCCCCTAACCTCTGGCGCAGGAGGTCTCTTCCCATGGCCACGTACTCGATTGATACGACCCACTCGGAAATTGCATTCACCGTCCGTCACATGATGTTCGCCAAGGTGCGGGGCCAATTCAGAACCTGGAGTGCGACGCTCACGTACGATGCAGGGAGTCCGGCAGCCTCGAAGGTCCAGGTCGAGATCGACGCTGCCAGCATCGACACGCACGAAGCCCAGCGCGACGGTCACCTTCGCTCCGGCGACTTCCTCGATACCGAGAAGTTCGCCAAGATCACCTTTGCCAGCAAGCGCATCGAGTCGAGCGGCAAGGGCCGCTACAAGCTCGCCGGCGATCTCACCATCCACGGCGTGACCAACGAAGTGACCTTGGAGGTGGAGCAGACCGGCCAGGGCAAAGATCCGTGGGGCAACGACCGTCTCGGCTTCAACGCCAAGACGACCATTTTGCGCAGCGATTTTGGCTTGAAATGGAACCAGGCGCTCGAGGCCGGCGGCGTGTTGGTCAGCGACAAGGTCGAGATCGAGGCCGAGGTTCAAGTCGTGCAGGCAGCGGCAGCGGCCTGACGTTCCAACTGCAGCACCATCCGATCGGGATCGACGACGATCCGCTCCGGCGGGAAGTCCGTGTCGATCTCGAACTCGGCAGGTGCATCGGGGGTGGCATGCACCTGCACCCGTGCGCTTCCTTGGGCCGAGGTCACCGCCACGTCGACCAGCACCCGACCCGTACCCACATTTTCGAGGGTGCCATGCACGCGCCAGCGCGCCCCCGCACCCTTGCATTGCACCGAGGCCACGCGAAAGCGCGGTAGGGTGACCGCTTCGAACCACTCGGCCACGAAGGCGTCGAACGCGCCGGCGTCCTTGGCAAACGGGCGCATCGTCTCGAAAAGATCGTGAAGCGCCGGATGGTCGGCGTGGCCGCGGTACTTCGCCACGAAGGCATGCAGCCCGCGAAGGAACTCCTCGCGCCCCGTCGTGTTCATGAGCATCCAAAAGGCCCAACCGCCGCGCGCGTACCACACCGCCGCGAGTCCCTGCCGCCCCTCCACCGTGTCGGAGCGCACCAGCGGCTGCTCCGAATCGGCGCGGCGCGTGCGCGCGTAGTGGCGCTCGATGCGATCGGCGAAGGCGATGCGCGCCTCCTTGCCCTTGACCGCCTCGAGCAACAGCATCGCGCTGAAGTGCGAAAGGCCTTCGGCCAGCACATTGGCGCCCGGTCCATCGCCGAACATGACCAACCCCGGCCACCATTGGTGCGCTACCTCGTGCGCCGTGATCCAAAACGGCAAAGGATCGCGCCCGCCCGGCTCGGCGAGAAAACCGATGCTCTCCGAAAACGAGATGTTCGTGGAGAAGCCTTCCGCGTACCCATCGAGCCCGGCAAATTCGCTGAGCTTCAAGCTTTGCCACGGATACGGGTAAAACCACTCCGAGTAATATTTCTTCGCACTCTGCAGGGCCAGCGCCACCTCCGCGACGTTCGTGGCATGTTCGGGCGAATAATACACTTCGGTATCGCCCGCATGTTCCACCTTCCAGCGGCCCCCCACGATATTGAAGTAGTAAAGGGGTTCGTCGCTTTCCCAAATCGCCATTCGCTTTCCGCCCGCGGTCGATTCGGCCGTTTTCGTTCCCACCGAATTGGCCATGAAGTCCTCAGGCGTGGTCACGCGGATGCGCGTTCGAAAGGGTCGATTGGCTCCGGGCATGGCCGCTTTCGTCGTCCCCGCGTAGAAGTCCGGTTCGTAGACGCGCGCCTCGGCGCGGTTGTCGTCGGTGATGCCGATGTCATCGCGGAATCCGAGCGCCGGAACGAAGGTGGCGTCCAGGTTGGAGAGCACCACGCTCGAGGGCAAGATGAATTGGTGCACGCGCCCGCCGTTGGCACTCGCCCCATCGGGCACGCGCGCCGTGTACGAAAAGCCGATTTTCGCCGTTGCCTGCGGCATCAGCGGGGCATCCGGCGTAAAAATGCGCAGGTTCGAGCGATTCTCCGGCGCGTAGGGCGCCCCGTTCAAGGTGAACTCCAGATCGTGCATGTGCCACGCCGTGGTCAGCGGAATGCGCCGGATCGGCGCCTCCGTGTGATTCTCCAGCTCGTACGTTCCGCGCACGCGCATCGAGCTCGTGGCAGGCGTAAGCTCGATGTCGAGGTCCACGAAGGTCATATCGGGAAGCGGCACGTCGCGGTACGTGGCGACGTTTTGCTTCCAATAGTCCTTGTCGGCCCGCTTGGTGGCATCACCTTGGTAGCCCGACGCCACGCACGCCCACACGGCCAGGCCAAGCCCGAGCGCCGGCGCCCAATACGGTGCAAGGTAAAAGCGGCCACGCAACCCCACCGCCACGCGCAAGAACAGAAGGGTCAGAGACACGACGAAAAGCCGATTGAGAATCAGCACCGTGCGGTCCCATTCCAGAACGCTGATATCGCTCCAGGGAACGCTTTTCCAAAGTAGCCAATTCGTCGTCCAGGTCATGTAGCCTTTGACACCGAGCCACGCGGTGGCGGCGAGCAAGAGAACGCCCGCAACGTAGGTGATCGATCGGCTGCGCGTGCGGCCGTACACCATGGTGGCGAAAGCACAGAAGAAGGCGAGCGTGGGCATGCCCAAGACGAACCACGACAGCACGAACGGCCCCATCGCCAGCGAGGGTGCGCCGCGCACCACGAGCACCAACAGGCAGACCAGCCAGGCCACCGCCAGGATCAACGCCCCCAGCACGAGGTTGGCCAGCACCGCGCCCAGCATGCGCGTGCCCGCGGAGACCGGCGTGGTGCTCACGATGTCCGCGATGCGCGTGCGCGCGTCGCGGCCCATCGATTCCACCGTGTAGAAGAAGAGCATCGCCGCGGTGCCCAGGAGCAAACCCGGGCCGCATTTGCGTGCGAGCATCCCGGGCGTGGGCAGCAGGTTGCTCTCGAACGGCCCCGTGGCATCGAGCACGCCCGGCACGATGGCTATCAAGATGACCGGCACGAACAGGTAAAGCCCCGCCTGCCGAACCAGCGCAGAAAGCTCCGTCCGAACGAGACGCCCGAGCATCCAGGCCACGGGACGACGCACCTGCCGCATTTCCCGCAGCGCCATCTTGGACGGCGCCACGGCGGCCGTCTCCTCGGTGCGTGCTTTCTCGCGCCGCGGGGCGCGGGGCCGCCGTGCCACCCACGCCACCGCGGCGAGGCCCAGAGCGCTCCACGCCATGCGCGAGGCGAGAAAATCCGCGCCCCACACCACCCGCGCTCCATTGTAAAACGCCGCCCCGCGGTCCACGTCGAGGTACGTCTGCTCCAGCCAGCGAAACCCGGTGGGGTCGAGCACCATCAGCCACGCGCGCACGCCGGGGCCGAGATTCGACGGGTACCACTCCCAGAGCACGAAATTGCAAAGCAACAGCAGCGCCACCGGAAGCACGAACACGGCGAGGGCTCGCCCCGACCACGACCCCAGCGCGAAGGCCACACCAGAGAGGAACACGACGGTGGGCAGGGCCAATACCGAAATAGGAATGGCGTATTGGCTCACCGAAAAGGGACCGCGAATGCCCGAAGCCGGCGCGGGCCCAAGGTGATTGCAGGCCATCACGAGCACGGTGTGCAAGGCCAACAGGAGCAAACACGCGAGGACGGCCGCACCGTATTTGGCCCAGACGTGCTCGTGGCGGCGGAGCGGCGTCGTGGCCAGCATGTCCCCGATGCGCGCCCGTTCTTCGCGCACCAGCGGCATTCCGCAGGCAATCGCCACGAAAAACCCGTGGGCCAGCAAGGTGCCGATGCCGAAGAAGTGCGCGGTGGCGAACTCCGACGTCACCCAGGCTTTGGTCACCCCCGCAGAGCCATCACCCGCACTGATGGCCAGTGCCCCGCGCCCATAAAGCCAGGAGATGACCAGGAGCACCGCGCCCCAAATCCAAAACAGCGGGCGGCGCCGGTACTCGGCGAAGTCTGCGCGCATCAAGATACCCATCCGGCGGACGCTGGGGCTCACGCGGCCCTCGTGACGTCGGTCGTGTCGTTCATCATCAGCACGAAGGCATCCTCGAGGGTCGGCGGCACCGATTGAAAGCGCGGCTCCGGCGCCTCGCCGGCATGCGTGAACAAGCGCACGTGCATCGCACCCTCGACGAGGAACGCCTGCGTCACCGTGAAGCGATCCCCTGCGTTCTCCAGCTCCTCCTCGTGCATGCGCCCTTCGAAGATGCACCCCGCGAGCGCACGCCGTGCCTCGCCCGGGCTGGTGACACGCACCACGCGCCCTTGCCGCAGCACCGCAAAGCGCGGGCAGAGGACGGCCACGTCCTCCACGAGGTGCGTCGAGAGAAGGACGGTGCTCTTCTTTCCCAGCTCGGACAAAAGCCGATACACGCGCTGCCGCTCTTGCGGGTCGAGTCCGGCCGTCGGCTCGTCGACCACGACCAAACGAGGCTCGCCCGCCATGGCCTGCGCAAGCCCGAGGCGCTGCCGCATGCCCCCGGAGTACGTGCCCACCTTGCGATCGGCCACCGCCAACAAGTTCACCTCGGCGAGCAGCGCATCGGCGACGCCGGCGCCGGCAATGCCTTTCAGGTCGAGGAAGAATTGAAGCATCTGCCGCCCGGTGAGGTGCGGATAGAGCCCGAATTCCTGCGGTAGGTACCCGAGTTTCTCGCGCACGAACTCCGGCCGCGCCACGATGTCCACGTCGTCCAGGTGCACGGAGCCGGCGCTGGGCGCGAGCAAGCCGGTGAGGATCTTCATCAAGGTGGACTTGCCCGCGCCGTTGGGGCCGAGAAGACCGAACATGCCCCGCCCGATCTCGAGCGACACGTCGGTGAGCGCGGCCACGCCGCCGGGGTGAATCTTGGTCAGCGATTCGATGCGCAACATGTTCCGTTAGCCTCCCGAATCCAAGCCCGGACCCAAACGTTGACGGAGCGCGGCGTAGCCCGGTAGATCCGCCGCCCCCAAGAGTTGCTGCGTCCGCGTGAACGCTTCGGCGAACGCCGCCGCATCGGCCTTGGCCTCGATAAGGCGCTGAAAGGCCACCACGGTCATCTCGGCTTTGATGCCGCTATGGTGCACGACGGCGAGGCACGGGCTCTCGCTCCACACGGCTTGGTGCAGCCCATCGCCGCCCGTGCGGAGCAACGCGAACAGGTACTCGCGCGCATCGGCCACCACGTTGAGCCATTGTCCGCCCGGCCAGGCTTCGAGCTGGCGCACGCCCTCGGGGTTCTCGAAGACGTGAATGCCCGCGGGGAACGTTGCCGGCGCATAGGTCTGCACGCACACCGTGACCCCGCGCCGGGCGGCCCGCTCCAAATCGGGCCGCAGGGCCTCGACCGACTCGGGAAACAAGTCGCAGAGCAGCACCTTCTTCCCGCGCTCGAGCATCGCCCGTGCGCGCGCAAGCACCTGATCGCGCGCGGCGAGTTGGTACACGCGCTCGTCCGGCGCCGGGCCTCGAAGCTTGGCCAGCGCCTGCTCGGCCCGCGTGCGCGCCTGGGCGAACTGGTGCTGCAGTTGCCCGATCAACTCCGCCGGCGGCACCGCACGGCAAAGCCGCCCCGAGCTCTCCTCCACCAGGATGGCGCCTTTGCGTTGAAGCGACTCGACGGCCTTGTAGACGTTGGCTGCGGCCTTTCCGACCTCCTGGGCCACCTTGTAGGCCGTCGCCGGCGAGTGCTCCACCAAGGTGACGTACACCTCCGCCTCCAATGCAGTGAAACCCAAGTCGACCAGCGCCTCGATGCAGAGATCCCGCGTCATCGCATCGTGTTAGTAGCATGAGCTACTAATACGTCCACCTTTGGTGCATTTCGTGATCGGAACGGCCCGGTGCGAACACTTAAGGGCAGAGAGACATGGCGCCGGAGCGCACGACACGAAGGGAAGTGCCCATATTGCGCGAGGATGCCGTTCTCCGTTTGCGGGCGGCCGCACACGACGAATCGCTCGAGCCCGGTACGGTGTTCGCAGACCGCTACGTCATCCAGGGTTGCCTGGGCAAGGGCGGCATGGGGCTGTTGTTCCGCGCCTTCGACATGCACCTCGAACGGCAGATCGCGCTGAAGATTTTGCACACCGACACCGGGTGGAGCCTCGAGTCGAACCCGCGAACGCGCATCTTGCGCGAGGCCCGCGCGGCCGCCGCCCTCACGCACTGGAACGTGGTGACCATCCACGACGTGGGCGAACACGATGGGATCGCCTTCATGGCCATGGAGTACGTGCCCGGCGACTCGCTGGCGGCTTCCGTGCGCAAGAACCTGGCGCCCTTCGAGGTGCGTTTGCGCTGGATGAAGCACGTCGCCCAGGTGCTCGAGGCCGCTCATGCGCGCGGGTTGATCCACCGCGACATCAAGCCGGAAAACGTGATGATCACGCGCCAGGGCGAGGTCAAAGTGCTCGACTTCGGCATTGCGCGTTACGGCGAAGACGAGACGAGCACGTGGATCGTGGGCACGCCGGGCTACATGCCGCCGGAGCAGAATCGCGGCGAATGGATCGACGCGCGCGCCGATCAATTCGCTTGGGCGGTGACGGCCTACGAGGCCTTTTCCGGCGAGATGCCCTGGAAGAAGGTGCCGGGCGACCAAGACACCGATTACGGCGCACCGAAGCCCCTGGGTGACGCCGTGCCGCCGCACATCGCCGCCGTACTCGACCGCGCGCTGTCCATGCGCCCGGCGGAGCGATTCGCCTCGATGCGCGATCTCTTGGCCGCGTTGGAGGCGCCCGTGCCGGCGCCGCGCCCCCGCGCGCCCAAGCGCCGCGATCCAACGCGCTCGCTCATGGCGCTGCTGGTCGTCATGGTGCTCGTCCACGGCCTCGGCCTTCTGCGAAAACCGCCCGCCCCCACGGCGGCACGGCGCGTGGCCACGCCGTCGGCGTGCACGCGTGGCGCGCACGAGCTCGTCGCTGAAGGCCTCTCGTCCATGCGCGACGCCAATTGGGGTCCGGCGCACGACGCGTTCGAAAAGGCCGTGGCGGCCGATCCCTCGTGCGCCCCGGCGCGCCTTTACCTCGTGGTCACCGGCGAGGCGTATTACCCCATCGTCGAGGAACGTGAGCAAGTGCAGCGCGCGCAGCGCCTTCGCGAGGCCTTGAGCGAACGCGAAGCGCTCGTGCTCGATGCGTGGACATCCATCGTCGTGTCCGAGCCGCCGGATCGCGAGGCCGCCGTGCGCGCGCTGGACGAGGGTGTGCGCCAGTTTCCGCACGACGCCGAGCTTCTCGCCTTGGCGGCCGCGGTCCGCGTGCATTCCGGGAGCGATGCGATCTCCGTCGAGCGGGGGCTCGCGCTCGCGCGCCAGGCCAGTGCCATCGATCCGAAAAGCGCCAATGCCTGGCAGGTGCAAAGCGCGGCCGCGTGGCGGCTTCGCCGCGTCGACGAAGCGCGCGTGGCCTTGGACAAGTGCCTCGAGCTGTCGCCCGGCTCGGCCGATTGCATCGCCGATCGCAGCAGCCTGCTCTCCAGCGCCGGAGAATGCACCGAGGCCGCCGACGAAGCACGCCATGCGATTTCCAAGGTTCTCACCAGCCGCCGCGCGCACCGGCAGCTCGCCTATG
The DNA here is from genome assembly GCA_037157805.1 of Sorangiineae bacterium MSr11367. Classification (NCBI taxonomy): domain Bacteria; kingdom Pseudomonadati; phylum Myxococcota; class Myxococcia; order Myxococcales; family Pendulisporaceae; genus Pendulispora; species Pendulispora rubella. Next base: position 12,033,017 of record CP089983.1, read on the forward strand.
CGCTCGCCGCAGCCGGCGCGCCCGAGGACGACGTGCACGCGGCGCTCCGCGATTACTGGATGCTCCTGCCCGAGGCCTCGCGCAAGGCCGCGCGCCTTCACGATCTCGCGCGCCTCTCCGTGTCGTACGGCCGCTTCGACGACGCGGAGAACTTCGCCACCGAGCTGGCCCGCGAGGTGGCCTCGGATCCGTCCCTGGCCCCGCACCAGCGCGCCGCCGAAACCTTGGTCGAGCTCTATGCGGAAACCGGGCGCCAAGCCCAGGCCGCAACCACGGCGCAAACGTTCCTCCATTTGAAAGATGCCTGGACCGGTGCCGATCTGGATACGCGGTCGGAAAATCAAGACATGGGCTTTGGCCACGAGCCCTCGATGCTCGCCGCGCTCTTCCGCGCCGGCGAGGCCGCCGATCCCTGGGAGCCCTCGACGGAGGCCTGGGACAAGCGCGCGCGGAAAATCATGGGCGCCCGCGATGCGTGGGCCTACCGCTTCGAACCGGTGGCCGATCGGCCCGGCATCGCGGAAGAAGCCTGGCGGAATCGCCCGCCGCCGAGCGACGCCGGCTTGCCCGGTGGATGGGGCATGGCCTCACCCGTGGGCCTGAGCGAGGGACATATCGCACTTCGCGCAGGCGAGGCCAACGAGGCCATGTCACTCTTGGAACCGGCAACGAGAACGTGTCGCATGCTCGAAGCTCCGTTTGCGCAAATCCGCGCACATCAATGGCTCGGTGAGGCCAAAGAGCGCACCGGCGACATCGCCGGTGCCTGCGATGCCTACAGCACCGTCCTCCGCCATTGGGGCGATTCCAAACCGGAATCCTCGACGGCCGCGGCCGCCCGCGCACGCAGCCGCGACCTCGGTTGTGCCATCGATCGCCGCGGCTGAAAACAAGCTGTAAACGATTCGTTTACGGCGACCGGGCGCACCGTGATCCAATGGTGCTCTCTCCGCAAAGGACTTATGGTCGATGCGGGTACGAATGCCGACCGATAATCAACTTGGACAGGGCGATCGATTCCCGACGACCTGCGCATCGATCGTTTTGGGCGTCCGCAGTCACGACGGCCAAAGACGCACACGAAGCAACGAGCAAATCTGCCTCGTGTATTGGAAGCCCGTATACAAATACTTGCGACTTCGCTGGCGATTCAGCCCGGAGGAGACGCAAGACATCACGCAAGATTTCTTTCTCAAGGTAGTTGAGCGAGATCTATTTGCGACGTACGACCCCAACAAGGGTCGCTTTCGCACGTTCGTGCGCGTGTGCCTCGATCGGTTCGTGGTGGACCGAGGGCGCATCGCCAATGCTTTGAAACGCGGAGGCAACACGCCGCCGCTATCCGTCGACTTCGCGCGCGCCGAGGAAGAATTGACCTTTGCCACCGAAGTGAACGATCCGTTCGACGTCTTCTTCGACGGCGAGTGGATGCGGCACCTGCTTGGCTTGGCCGTGGAGAAGCTGGAGACCGAATGTTCCAGCAAGGGCAAGAACCTTCATTATCGCATCTTCGAGCGCTTCTACCTGCACCCGGCAGGCGCGCCCTCATACGCCGAGCTGGCGACGGAATTTGCGGTATCCATCACCGAGATCACGAATCGCCTCGGCTTCGCGCGACGCGAGTTTCGGCGGGTCCTCCTCGATTCGCTGCGGGCCATCACCGCAACCGACGAGGAATTCCGCGCCGAAGCGCGCGCGCTTCTCGGCGACACGGCCTGAACGCAACCTGGCCGCGGGCTTGGCCGAACAGGGAGGAGAGGTCCCTACCATGTTCGCCCATCCGCTCGATGCCTCACGCACATCGTTCTTTGCCCTTTCCTTATTGGGCTTTGGCATCCTCACCGGCTGCCCGTCCAAATCGACCCCCGCGCCGGACACGCACGCCGCGTCGTCCAACACGGTGACGGCGGCCCCGGCGCCAGCCCCCGCGGTTTCCGCCGCGCCGGCGGCGCCGTCCGCCTCCCCGGCTGGTCCCGTTGGCTGCTCCGTCGTCGGGCCCAGCATTTCCATCGCCAAAGGCGCCCGCTCGGACACGGGCGCCACCCCCGCACGCCTGTCGGATGGGCGCATCGTGGTCGGCTATGCCGTGGGCTCCTCACCCCGCGCGTCGGTCGTCGATCTGGGCGCCCAAACCGCCACCGCCGTGGATGTCGACGCGAGCACCGTCACGAAAGATCTCGGTCCGATCGAAAAGGGGAGCACGTTATCCCTTCACCGGGTCACGCCCTTTGCCGCCACCGAATTGAAGATGCGCGTCTTGGTCGACGCCTCGGTCACCGCGCAGGACAAATCGAAACGTATCCGTTGCGGATTCGCCGATGCGGACCGGATCATCGGCTCGTCCACCGCCGATCCGGCGTTGGCGGGCGTCAGCTCGTCCCTCATTCGCAACTGCCGCAGCTTCACCGACGGGAAGAACGTGTGGGCCCTTTCGTCGTGGGGTTCGACCGGGGCCGACGGCAGCAAGCGCGCGAGCCGCTGGGCCTTTCACCTCGTGGGAAGCGACGGCACCGTCCACGAGACCACGTTGGGCTCACGCAACGTCCCCGATCCGACGCTCGAACGGTACAATTTCGACCTTCCGGCGAGCGTGCACGAAGGGGACGCGGGCTACGTGTTCGCGGGGCGCTTCAATGGCAACCTCGCCCTCACCCGCCGCGGCGAGGAGTCGGACGCGGCATCGGAGCTCTCGCTGTCCTGGTTCAACGCGGCCTCGGGCATGCCCGCGGTGGCCGCGGCGGATCGCTCGGTGACGGTCCTCGCTCCCATCGCGGGAAAGCCGGATCTCTACGGCGTGACCTTCCCCATCGAGGCCACGTCGCCCAAGCCGGCCGTCGTCAACGTCGAGACGGACAAAGCCGGCGCGGGGGAACGCAGTTCGCTGAGCCTCGTGCGGAGCGGCGCCGATTCGGTGCTCGCCTTCGTCGAAGCCAAGGGGGGCGGCGGAGATGCCAAGAGCGTCAAGCTCGTGGTCCTCGACGCGGCGTTGAAGCCGCGCACCCCCGTGCTCGATGTACCGGGCAGCGGAAAGGCGGCGGCGGTCAAGCTCCTCAACCTCGACCCGGCGGCGGGCCGTGTGCTCGCCATCACGTTGGATGGCGGCGAAATCACGGCACACGCCGTCGAGTGCCCGCACTAGCTCTTCGCGGCGCCGGCTTTCTTGAGCTCCGCCTCGAAGTCGAGCGTGGCGCGCACGGCCGGGCGCTCGGTGATGCGCGCGACGTACCCTTGCAGCACCGGCCATTTGGCCAAATCGAGATCGCCACCGAAATGCTTCGTCCAGAGAAGGATCGTGTACAGGTACGCATCGGCCACGGTGAACGTGGAGCCGAGGAGGAACGGCCCTTCGGCGAGCGAGGTGCTGAGGAAGTCGAACGCACGCGAGAGGTTCGCGATGGTCGTCTGCTTCGTTTGCTCGGGCGTCGTCGGATAGAAGAGCGGCGAAAAGCCTTTGTGGACCTCGGAGGCTACGTAATTGAGCCACTCCTGAACGCGCACGCGCTCGAACGTGCCCGCCTTGGGGGCGAGGTTCGAAGCCGGCGCGAGATCGGCGAGGTACTGAACGATGGCCGCGCCCTCGGTGAGGACTCTCCCGTCGTCGAGGCGAAGGGTCGGAACCTTGCCCTTCGGATTGATGGCTTTGAAATCGTCGCCCGACTTCGTCTTCTTGCTGGCGAGGCTCACGTCCTCAACCTCGACGTTCAGGCCGGCCTCACGAAACACGATGTGCGGAGAAAGCGAACAGGCACCCGGAGACACGTAGAGTTTCATGACCGCTAATTTGGGAGCGGCCTCTCTTTCGTCAAGCAGCTTCCTAAAAAGAAGCTACCCGACGGTCGCCATCGTGGCCGCGACCATGATGAGGATGAGGCCGATAGCGACCCAAATGGCCATCCCCACGTGGGCGCCGGCCGAAGCGAGCGACACCGCATGGAGCTCGTCTTCCGCGCCCTCGTCCTCGAAAACGCCGGGCAACGATGGCAGTTTTCGCGCGCCAGCCGACGGTGCGAACGGAACCGGCGCCGCCATGGGAGGCCGAGGCGGAACGACCGCGGGAACCACAACCGGCGCCGCCGCGCGCGCAGGCGGCAGCGGCGGCGCGACCGGACGCGCATGCGAAGGCGAGGGAGACGACCTCGGCCCATCGACCACGGGCACGTCCCAAACCGGACCCTCGACCGCGAACTTCACGGCGTGCGTCGTGACCGCGGGCACGGTTGGACGAGCGTGCTCTTGAACCGGTGGCGGCATCACGCGCGGGGTGGCGGGAGGCGGCGCCGTCTTGGCCGCGCTCGCCCTGGCCTTCTCGACCTGGTCGGCAAGGGCCATTACCTCGCGGACTTTCGACTCGGGAAAGACCGGGGTGATGGATTCCATGAATATGGGCGTGATGCGGTCGCCGTAATTCGGATCGTTCGGATCGTCGATCGACGCGGCATCTTCGATGGCGACGATCTGCGAGGTTTCGACCCAAGCCGGGGGCACGTCTGCGGAGCCGGCCTTGTTCAACGTCGAGTTCAGCGACGACTCGGCCCACCATTCGACGTCGCTCGCCGAAAGCTCCGGACGCTCCGGCGGCATGTTGCGCGAGGCTCGTTTGGCGGAACCACCCGACGACGGCGCTCCTGCAGCGGCCTCCTGTTTCGCCAATGTTTCCGCCCTCGTGATACCGGACTTGGACGACGCTTCGGATTCCGCAACGCCCGAACGCCGCGGCGCGGCCAATGGGCGTGCCGTCACGTTCGCCGCGACTCCCGCGGAGATCTGCACACCACTTGGCGTGGACTCACGGTACCGAGCCCCGTCGGGAAACGGAGGCGCGACCCCACGGCCGGAAGCATCCTTTGCCGAGGGAGGTCGAGGCGTGTCGAGTCCTTCTTCCTTCTTCTTCGCCATGCTCATTACTTCGCCCTCGAGCGGACTGCAGCACTTCGGCAACGAGAGGTCCTGCAAGCCCCGAACCCCCCATCAAGACACACGCGGCACCATGAACGTGCGATTCGTTGCACACGCACGTGCGACTGTGTGTCGGGACCTTCCTTGTGAATCACCCACCCCCCTTAGAATAGCGCGCGCGAACAAAAATCGCCCAGTCGATCCGACTTTTTTATCAAATCTTGCAAGTGATTTCATCATCGCTTTTTGGTTTCAGGTCAAAGAAGAGCAGAGAGTAGAGTTCACCACATGACGCTTGCTTCGTTCTTTTCAGACGACGCGAAGGCCCGAACGTCGGCCGCGGTCAAAGCCGTCGAGGCCTGGACGTCGGCGGAGATCGTCGTCGCAGCGCGGCGTGCCTCGGGGCATTACCGAGCGGCCGACTACCACGCGGGATTCGCCATCATGGGCGTTCTCGTGGCCTACATGCTCGTCTCTCCTACGGTTTTCACGTTTGGGACGATCGCGTTGGAAGGTGTCTGCGCCTTTGCCCTCGGTGCGCTTTTGTCCGCGAAGGTGAGCGCCGTTCGCCGTTGGCTGGTTCGAAAGAACACCCTGGCGGACAACGTCCTGCGCGCAGGCCGCGCAGCCTTTTACGAATTAGGCATTTCCAACACGAGCGGACGCAACGGAATACTCGTCTTCGTGTCCGCGTTCGAGCGCACCTGCGTCATCGTCCCCGACATTGGGATCCAGGCGGATCAACTGGGTGCAGAGTACAGGCTTGCGTGCGACCGCCTCCAACGGGCCACCTACCAAATGGATTTCAACGCGTTTCTCATAGCCCTCGAGCAATTGGGCCCGATCTTGGGCACGGCGATGCCGCGCCGCGAAGACGACGTCAACGAACTCCCCGACGAGGTCCAATGACGCCGCGCACGCGCCGCAGCATTCTATTAATGAGTGGATTCGCTCTGGCGGTCCTCTGCCTCGTCTGCGTCGTTGCCGTGGCGTTCGCTCGGCCCGGCGGGGGACAATCGTATTCCGGAGGAAGCCGCAGCCGGTCGTCGTCTGGTGGTGGGAGTGGCAGCGGCGGTGGCGATGGCGGGTTCCTCGTCGAACTGCTCGTATGGCTCGTATTTCGCCACCCCGGAATCGGTATTCCCGTGGTGCTCGTCGTGGTCGTCTTTTTCGTCGGCCGCGCGATGCTCGGCAACAAAGTCCAGGAATGGTCAACTGCGGCCACCCCGCAGAGCGTCCAACGCGTCCAACGCGTCGAGGCACCCTCTCCTCCTCCCCAGGTAATGTCCACGATCCCGCGTTCCGCCTTGGATGCGCTTCGTGCCGTCGATCCCGAGTTCTCCGTCGTCCTGTTCGAGGACTTCGTCTACCTGCTCTATGCCGAAATCCAACGCGCGCGCTCGGGCGCGGGCCGATTGGCCAGCATCGCCGCATTCCTCTCTCCGCAACTCGCGCAGAACATTCAAGCCGAGGCGGCAGGCGCCGCGGCCCTCGCCGACGTGCGCGGCATCGTCATCGGGGCCATGCGACTTACCGGCTTTTCAGGAAGCCATAGCGCCACCGTCTCCGTGGAAATCGAGTTCGAGGTGAACTACGTCGAGGTCAACCGGCAAGGCGGCGAGCAACGCTTCTACGTGACGGATCGCATGGGGCTCTCTCGCGCGCAGGGCGCGAAATCGCGCCCGCCGGCCCGGGCCCGCACCCTCGATTGCCCCAACTGCGGCGCTCCGCTCGAAAACCTGCGCGGCACCCAATGTGCTTATTGCCAACAAGACGTGGGCGGCGGCCGCTTCGATTGGAACGTCGGCTACCTCTCCACCATGACCAAGGAGCGCCGCGGCCCCTTGCTCACCGGCGATGTGCAGGAAACCGGCACCAACGACCCCACCCTGGTGGATCCGCAAGCCGTACCGCGCATCCACGCCATCGAGCAGCGCGATCCCGCCTTCAACTGGGACGCCTTCACCGGCCGCGCCGCCCACATTTTCGGTGCGCTGCAGGGCGCATGGTCCGGGCGCGAAGCCGCGCGCATTCGCCCGTACGTCTCGGACAATCTGTTCCAGTCCATGGTCTATTGGATCGATTTGTACCTGCAGGCCAAGTGCCGCAACATGAACGACAACGCGCGCATCCTGCGCATCGACCTGGCCAACGTCCTCTCGGACACGGTGTACGACGCCATCACGGTACGCATCTTCGCCGCAGGCGCGGACTACACGATTTCCGACGACGGCAAGGTCCTCTCGGGAAGCCGAACCCGCGAACGAACCTATAGCGAATATTGGACGTTCATCCGCGGAAGCCAGCGCCAGGGTCCCGCACGCACCGACGCGGCATGTCCGAATTGTGGCGCGCCACTCGACATCAGCATGGTCGGAAATTGCCAGTTCTGCCGCGCCAAAGTGACAGCCGGTGAATTCGATTGGGTCCTTTCCCGCATCGAGCAGGACGAATCGTATTCCGGGTAAGACGATATCGGCGTAAGACGGAGTCCGCCTGGTCAAGGTTGGCCGATGGAGGATTTGCCCGCATGCCGCATGCCACCCGAATTCGCATTTCGCTCGGACTCGTCACCCTCGCCTTTTTGGGCTGTAGCAGCGCCGCACACGATTCGGGGGGCGACGAAGGGCAGGCGCTGCGCGCGGATGCGGCCGCGCCGGGTGCGCCGGGCATCGCGTCCGCCTGGACCACCGGCGCCAAACAGGGACTGGGCACGTCGACTACGGCCGCATCGAAGATTTGGTACACGATTGGACAAGGCATTACCCACGAGATCTATTACCCGCAGGTCGACACCGCGAACGTGCAAGACCTGCAATACGTGGTGACCGATGGCTCGTCGTTCATGGAGCTGGAGCGCGACGCCACCACGCACGATGTGCAATTGGTCGATCCCAAGGCTCTAGAGTATCGGCAAATCAATACCGCCAAGAGCGGCCGATACCGCATTACGAAAACGTACGTGACCGACCCTGAACGGGCCACGATGTTGATTCGTACACGCTTTCAAGTGCTCTCGGGTGGGGCGCTCCAGCTCTACGTACTTTTCAATCCATCGCTCAACAACAGCGGCATGGGCGACACCGGCGCGACCGTGAACGGAAAGCTCGTGGCGAGCGACGGGCCGGTGGCGAGCGCGCTCGCCGCCTCCACGGGATTCTCCAGCGCCACCAATGGATACAGCGGCACCTCGAGCGACGGGTACAACCAACTCCACGACGACCATCGCTTGTCCGGTATTTACGATGCCGCCTCGAGCCCGGGAAACCTCGTCCAAACGGCCCAGATCCCCGTGGGTACCGACACGAGCTTCACCTTGGCGCTGGCATTCGGCGCCGACCGCACGCAGGCCGCGCAGGCCGCACAAGCTTCCCTCGACCGCGGGTTTTCCGCCGTCGAATCGTCCTACAAGACGGGATGGCGCAATTACCTGGCCTCCCTTTCGGCCCCGCCGGCCAGCGTCTCCGGCATGACCACGCAGTTCCACGTGGCGGCTATGACCTTGAAGGCCCACGAGGACAAAACGTACACCGGTGCATTCGTCGCCTCCCTCACCGTGCCGTGGGGACAGGCCATCAACGCCGACAACAGCAACACCGCCGGTTACCACGCGGTGTGGGCGCGCGACCTTTACGAAATGGGCACGGCGGAAATCGCCATTGGCGATCGGGCCGCGGCGAATCGTGCGCTCGATTACCTCTTCAACGTGCAACAGCGCCCCGATGGGTCGTATCCCCAGAACACGCGGCTCGATGGAACGCCGGTGTGGGGAAGCCTACAGCTCGACGAGGTGGCGTTTCCGAGCATCCTCGCATGGCAGCTCGGACGGACGGACGCGGCGGCGTACGCGAAGATCAAGGCCTCGGCGAATTTCCTGGTGGCCCACGGGCCGTCGACGCCGCAGGAGCGGTGGGAGGAAGCCGGAGGCTACTCGCCGTCGACGCTCGCCGCCGAAATCGCAGGCCTGGTCTGCGCGTCCGACATCGCGCAGAAAAACGGTGACACGGCGGCGGCAAACACGTTCCTCGCCACGGCCGATGCCTGGCAGCAAAACGTGGAAGCGTGGACCCTCACCCGAAGCGGGCACCTCGATGGCAATCCGTATTACGTGCGCATCGACGACAACGGGAATCCCAACGATGGTCACAATCTGTGCATCGCCAACGGCGGCGGATGCCACGACGAGCGCGACGTCGTCGATGCGGGCTTTCTCGAGTTGATTCGCCTCGGGGTCAAGCGCCCGAGCGATGCGAACATCGCCGCGTCCCTCGCGGTGGTCGACCGCTCCATCCGAGTGAACACCCCCGTGGGCGCCATGTGGTACCGCTACAACCACGACGGCTACGGCGAGGCCGACGACGGCGGCCCGTACACCGGCACGGGACGAGGCCGACTCTGGCCCATCTTCTCCGGGGAGCGCGGCGAATACGAAATCGCCAACGGCCGCAGCGCCACGTCGTACTTGGCCACGATGGCCGGCAGCGCGAACCAGGGCTACCTCATTCCGGAGCAAGCCTGGGATCGCCCCGATGCCAACGGCTTCGTCTTTGGCAAAGGCACCGATTCGGCGACCCCGCTGGCCTGGTCGATGGCGCAGTTCGTCCGCCTCGCGGTATCGATCAGCGCGGGGAAAAACGTGGAGACACCCTCGGTGGTGGCGGCACGGTACGCGCGGTAACGGCTAGAGGATCGAGCACGAGCGCGTGCGCGTGCACGATCACGTGCACGACTGACGCTCACGATCACGTGCACGTTAATCGTGATCGTGATCGTGATCGTGATCGTGATCGTGATCGTGATCGTGATCGTGGTCGTGAGTCGTGCACGCGCTCGTGCTCGAAGAGTCGACCAGCTGTCTCAATCGATGGTCACATTGTCAAACGCCACCTGCCACCTGCCACCCCCCACATAGGTGCGCACGCCCAGCGCGACGCCAAACGTCGTCCCGAGCGAGGCATGCAGTGGAAGCTCCACCAGTGCCTCGCTTCGCCCTCCCACGCGAATCACCACGTAGCCGCTCCCCTCGGCGTAGTTGGCCTCGATATCGACGCGCGTCCATGTCGCCATCGAAAGCGGCGTCGCGCACACCACGGAGCTGGGCTCGGCGCCCGCCACGAACTCCGCCCCACTGCAGCCCAGGGCATCACCCGCGTTGTTCACGTTGAAGGTCACCTGGTGACCAGCCGACGTTTCCAACTTGAGAATCGTCGCCCCCGAATCGCCATTTCCCGCCGACTCGACCCGCAGATCGAAGGCCACGTGCACTTGCGTCACCGGTCCTTGCAACGTCTTCACCAGGTAGGCCACCGCCCGGGCATCCGCCGACGCCCGCACCAGTGCCGCGTTGGGCGAGGAACGCACCGGCTCCGTCACCGTGTCGATCGTCCCACCACTGCGCAAATCCAGTGAATCCCAGCCGCTTTCCACCGGCCCTTCGTCGAAGTCCGCACACAGCAGATGCCCCGCCGTTCGGCCTTTGCAAAACGGGCCATCGCTCGCGCCCTCGCCATCACTTCCACAGCCGGCCGCCGCCAACGACAACGCAACCAACACGCCATACGGCCGTCTACCCATCGGCCGCACTATACTTACGTATTCGACGTTTTTCGGATCTTCACCACGCGATTCATCATTTCGCCCGTATCGTTTTCCGCAGGGCGCGGGCCACTCTCGGTTTCGAACTTCACGGGGAACCGCACCCAGAACGTGGTGCCCTTCCCCGGCTTCGACATCACCTCCAAGGTGCCGCCGATGCGCCCCAGAAGCTGCACCACCACCGACAACCCCACGCCATAGCTGTTTTTCGCGCGCGTGTGCGGATCCGAGCCACCGGCGCGGAACGTCCGCTCGAGATCGTCCGACTTGATGCCGCGCCCCGTGTCGCTCACGCGAATCACGAGAAAACCGCGCACGCCGTCGACTTCGACGGTGATGGCCCCACGGTCCGTGTACTTTGCAGCATTCGTCAGAAGGTTGTCCAGCACCCGGTCGAGCAGCAGCGGGTCCATCTCGATCGAGCCCGGGGCCTCCCGCGTGGCCACGACGGTGGCGCGCACATCGTCGCGACCGTGCACCAAGGCGCGCACGCGGCGGCGGAGGCGCTCCACCAGGCCGGCAACGTCGATGGTCGTCGGGGCCAGGGTCATCATGTTGCGCTGGGCGGTGGCCACCACCATGAGCTCCGCGAGCATGCTCCGCATGTGCGCGATCGCGCTCTCCAAATCTTGAACCACCAGCTGGCCCTCGGCGTCGAGAAAGTCGGTATTTTCGCGCAGGAAGTCCGCGGAGAATTGAATCGCCGTCAGCGGATTGCGCAAATCATGAGAAAATCCGAGCAGCGTCTTTTCACGTGCATCTTGCAAGTGTTCCACGCGCTCGGCAATTTGCGCCAAGGTGGCGGAGCGTTCCACGTTCTCTTCCTCGAGCATCCGCGTCCACTCGCGCTGCCGCTGGTGCAAAAGGACAATCTCGCGCCTCGCCTCGGCTTCTTCGTTGGCCACGCGGCGCAGGGCGTCCGTCACCTCTTCGCGCGTGGTGCGATCGGCACGATCGCCGCGAAACATGTCGTACATATGAGCCAGCGCGCCCGACAGGACGGGCAACGTCCACCCGATGGGGGTGCCGAGCAGCCCGGGCGATGCGAGCCAGGTGACGAAAGCCACCAATGCGAACGTTGTCACGGCGAAAAGACCCGTCCGGCCGCTGTACCAATAGAAGTGGTACTCGCAGCATTTGTCGCCACGCGCGACGCACGAGTACTCGCGCACCATCGCCTCGGGCATGCCCCAGAGCGTGGGCAACTTGCAGGTTTGCGCCTGACGCGAGATGCACACCAGCCGGCTCTCGGGCCGTGACGACGTCCAACGCACACGCGCGTGGTTGCGTCCCCGGGAGATCAACTTGAACTCGCCCACCCGGGTGTAGAGGCGATTCGACATCTCCAGGGTGCGAAAGACCAGGCTGGGCGCCGGCGCCCAGAGAAACAGGCGCGCCGGTCCGTACACCTCGGCCATGCGATGGGTGCACGCCACCTTCAACGTCTCGTCGTCGCCCAAAACCGCCCGGGCATTGGCGAGCAAAAGCTCCAGCCGCTCCCACGAGATCCACTTATTTTTCCCTTCGAAATCGGCCGCATCGAGCCCGCACGATTGCGCGAACGTCTCCAGCTCCTCCCGCCCGCCGCGGTCCTCGAGGTAGCGTGCGAGGGGCCACATCAGGCGCAGGTTGAACTCGGGATCCTCGGTGCGGTTTGGCTGGCGCCGGGAAATGGGCGCAACCGAGATCCGCTCGGGGCCACGTCGTTGAATCTCCCCCAAGGAGCGCGCCCTATTCGGTGTGGGGACGGTCTCCGCCATTGGCCTATGCCCTCTGTGCCAGATCGAAGCGTACCACTGCGGCGACCGTCTCGGATCGACGCGTGGGGATCGGACATCCTTCCCGAAAGATGTATCCCACGTTGGCGTATGGGTCGCGCCATTCGGCGCAGACCAAACGGACTCAGCGCTTCACGGGTCCGACGTCCACCCGACCGTACGCATAGAGGATCTCCCGCAGGAAACTCCCCTTGAGATCGAGCCCTCGCATGCGCAGGTGGCGCGCATCGCCGAACAGCACGACCTCCGCCGCATCGCGACCGGAGTCGATGCTCGTGAGCACGACCGGTTCGGCGCCGGGGCTTGGCGGCACGCGACCAATCATGACGCCGCACCCCGAGGGGGGCCGCTTCTCATCGGCTTCCTTGCTGCGCGCGCAGCCGGTCACGATGAACAATTCCTCGTTGGCCGTCGGATGCCACGCCCATGCTTGGCGAGCGACGAACGGCGAGGACTCGGCCGGGGCCCCCCCGCCCCACTTCTTGCTCCCCGCCCCGGCGAACGGCGCCCCGAGATCGGCCGGCTTCATGCTTCGCTCGAGCGGCACGCCGGGCTTCACCACCAGATCGTTCGTCTGCGCATTGCGCGGGCCGGCGCAGCAGCGAAAGCCCATGGTGGGTCCCTTCGACGACGACGGACGCCCGATGGCGTTGGCACAACGCCCGGCGAGCTCGCCGGCGAGCGCGTTGCCTCCGCGCAGCACGCCCAAGTTCGACTGCGACGAGCCTCGGGCCCATGGGCTTTCGGTCCACTCCCAGACGCCGCCGTGCATGTCCATCACACCGAAGTCGCTCTTGCATTGCACGCGCTCGCCGGTGGGGCGCTTGGCGGCGTGTTCGACCGCCACGCCCATGCCACAGGCCGAGGCGCGGTAGGCGTCGCCGTACTCGTAGGTGGAATTGTCCGCCCCCTTGCACGCGCGTTCCCATTCGAACTCGGTGCAGAGGCGCTTGCCCTTGGCCTCGCACAGGTGAGCGGCGTCGTCGCGGGTCACGTTGGATGTGGGGATGGCGCCCGCTTCGTTCGGGTACGGGAGCGCGTCGATGTAGTAGCCACCCAGCACCATCTCGGCGCCGGGCAACTCTTCGTCCGGCACCCGGGGCACGCGATCGGGCGGTGTGCCGGCGCGCAGCACGCCGGGCGGGATCCAGGTCATGCCCGGACGCGGCGCGCCCACCGGCGCCGAGGGAGCGGACGACGGCGCGAGGGTCGCCGAACCCGTGGACGTCGGTGGCCCGGTGTCCGCGGTCAGTTGCGGATCACGTTTGCGGCAGGCGACCCCCGTCGCCACGGCCAGAACGAGAGTGGCGGTGGCTGTGACCCACGCGGGGGGAGTCACTCGCCTTTCTCGCCGGCCCCGCCCGCCCCCTCGCGCAGCCCGAGCTCCTTCATCTTGAGCTGGAGCCCCTTGCGCGAGATCTTGAGCAGGCGCGCGGCATGCGTGACGTTGCCGCCCGTTTGCAGCAAGGCGCGGCTCACCAGCTCGCGCTCGAGCCGGCTCATCGCCACCTTGACGTGCTCCTTCATGCCGCCCTCGCTCGAGAGCGCGGCCTGCAGGTCGGCCTCGGCCATGGGCACGGTCGACACCGAGGGCGATCCCGAACGAAGCTCGGGCGGGAGATCCTGCACGCGCAGGCGCGGCACATCCGAGAAGAGCACCGCGCGCTCGACCACGTTCTCGAGCTCGCGGATGTTGCCCGGCCACGAGTACGCGGTGAGCAGGTCCATCGCCTCCGGCTCGACCCCGACGACGGCCTTCTTGAGCCGCTCGTTGAACTTCGCCAGGAAGTGCTCGATGAGCAGCGGGATGTCCGTCGCCCGCTCGCGAAGCGCCGGCAGGCGGATGCCCACCACGTTCAGGCGGTAGAACAAGTCCTTGCGGAACGAGCCATGCGCGATGAGCTTCTCGAGATCGCGGTTCGTGGCCGCGACCAGGCGCACATCGACCCGAATCGTCTTGATGCCGCCGACCCGCTCGAACTCGCTCTCCTGCAGGGCGCGCAGCAGCTTGACCTGCATCTCCACCGGGATCTCCCCGATTTCGTCCAGGAAGAGGGTCCCGCCGCCGGCCAGCTCGAAGCGGCCGGGCTTGGAGGTCACCGCCCCGGTGAACGCACCGCGCTCGTAGCCAAAGAGCTCACTTTCGATGAGCTCCTTGGGAATGGCCGCGCAATTCACCTTGATGAACGGCTTGTCCTTGCGCGACGAATGGTCGTGCAGGGCGCGGGCGACCAGCTCTTTGCCCGTACCGCTCTCGCCGGTGATGAGCACCGTGGTGGGCGTGTCGGCGACGCGCTCGAGCACCTGGTAAAGCTCGGTGAGCCCGGGCGAGCTGCCGATGATGCCAAAGCGCGCGCCCTCCCCCGACTGCGTGGGGGAGGCTTCTTCCCCGGCGAGCTGGCGCGTCTTCAGGGCCTTGGCCACGATTTGACGCACTTCGTCTTTGTCGAAGGGCTTGGTCAGGTAGTCGAACGCACCCAACTTGAGCGCCTCCACCGCCGTGTCGACCGTACCGTGGGCGGTGATCATGACGATGGGCAGGTCGGGATCTTCGCGAATGGCTTCGCGCAGCAGCGTCATTCCATCGACCTTGGGCATCTTCAGATCGGTGACGACCAGATCGATATGGTGCTCGCGCAAGAGCTGGAGTCCCTCCTCCCCGTCCTCGGCTGTGAGGACGTCGTACCCGTCGCGCGAGAGTTGGGCCGACAGGATTTTGCGCAGATTCGGCTCATCGTCGACGATGAGCACCTGCTTTCGTTCGGGGAGCATGGGAAGTAGAGCTTACCATGGTAAAATCCTCGCATGGGAAGCGGCGCAAACCCCGGGCGCCCGATGACCATCGAAGAATGGGCAACCCTCGATGAGGACGTCGGGGGCGAATTCGTCGACGGGTACCTCGAGGACGAGGAGATGCCGAGCTTCCTTCATGGATTGGTCAATGGTTGGCTGGTCGAAAACTTGCGTCGGTGGGCACGCCGCCGGGGCGGATTCGTGGCCAGTTCCGACGCGAAATACGCCGTTTCGGCGACCCGAGGCCGAAAACCCGACGCCGCCGTGTACCTGGACGGGCGCAGGCCGACCGCCGAAGGGCTGATTCACGACCCACCGGACTTGGTATTCGAGGTGGTATCGCACAACCCGCGCGACGCGCGGCGGGATCGCATCCATAAGCTGCAGGAATACGCCGCCTTCGGCATCAAGCTGTACGGTCTCATCGACCCGGCCCTGCGCTCGCTCGAGGTCTTCGAATTGGGCGCGGACGGCCGCTATGTGCGTGCCGTGGGCGCCAGCGAAGGGTGCGTGTCGAACATACCGGGGTGCGGCGTGCTTTTGCTCGACCTGGACGAACTCTGGCGGGAGGTCGACGATTTGTTGGCGGCGGAAAGAGACAGCACCGTCGGCACGAGTGGATGAGGCGAATCGCCCTTCCGAGGAAAGCGGCAAGCATGATAGCCCGAAGACATGAGCGATCTGGTGACCTGGAGCTTTCCGACGACGATTGTTTACGGTAATGGCGCGCTTTCCACGCTCGGAGACCACGTCAAGCGCCTCGGCGCGAAGCGGGCACTCGTCGTAGCCGATTCCGGGGTGGTGAAAGCCGGCATCGTCGCCAACGTCACGGAGACGTTGAAGAAAGCGGGGATCGCGGCGGCCGTCTTCGACGGAGTCGATCCCAACCCGGTGGAGAAGAACATTTTCGACGGCGTGGAGGCCTATAAGGCCCACAAGGCCGATATCATCATTTCCGTGGGCGGCGGCTCGCCGCTCGATGCGGGCAAGCTGATTGCCCTCAAAACGACGCACGAACGCCCGCTGGTCGACTACGACGACGCCACGGGCGGCGATCAATTCATCACGACGAACGTGCCGCCGATCATCAACATCCCGACGACGGCCGGCACGGGCAGCGAAGTGGGTCGCTCGGGCGTGGTCACCTTGGCCGCAACGGGCCGCAAGACGGTGATCTTCAGCCCCTACTTGCTTGCCAAGGCAGCGATTCTGGATCCCGCGCTCACGGTGAGCATGCCCGGTCCGGTCACGGCGGCGACGGGCTTCGATGCGCTCACGCATTGCCTCGAGGCCTACTGTTCCTTGGGCGACCATCCGATGGCCGACGGCATCGCGCTGGGCGGGCTCGAGCTGGTGGCGAAGTTCCTGGCCCGCGCCGTGCGCAAGGGCGACGATCTCGAGGCGCGCGGGGCCATGATGAAGGCCGCCATGATGGGCGCGGTCGCGTTCCAGAAGGGCCTCGGCGCCTGCCATTCGCTGGCGCACCCGCTCTCCAGCGAAAAGGGGCTGCACCACGGCTTGGCCAACGCCCTCTGCCTTCCGGCGGTGGTCGAGTTCAACCAGTCGACCATCCCCGAGCGCCTCGAGCGGGTCCGCGTCATCCTCGATCCCCGCGCCGAAACCGCCGCCGACGCCGTGCGCACCCTCCGCTCCGCACTGGGCCTCCCCGGCGGCCTCGCCATGCGCGGCGTCACCACCGCCGACATCCCGAAGCTCGCCGACAAAGCCATCATCGACGCCTGCCACCGCTGCAACCCCCGCCCCACCACCCGCGAAGACCTCGTCAAACTCTACGAAGCCTCGATGTAACTCGCGCAACGCCGAGGAGAGGATTCACAGGAAGACGGGAAGACAGGAAGGGGTTTCGGCGAGGGCGGCGCGGAACGCTTTTTTTGGGTTTTCAGTTGGCCCACGGGGCTGATTGGAAACCTCAAAAACTTCCCGTCTTCCCGTCTTCCTGTGAATTTCTCCTAGCTTTTCCCCTACGTGCGCGACTTCAGGGTCCAGCCGATCATTTTGTAGAGGATGCGCGCGCCGACGTTGCCGTCCCATTCGTCGTCGCTGTCCGGGGAGGGGGCGACTTCGTTGAGGTCGAAGCCGACGATGCGCTTTTTGGCTTCGACGACGGCGCGCAGGAGGGCAGAGGCTTCGTGGAAGGCTAGGCCGCCGGGGACGGGGGTGCCGGTGTTGGGGCAGAGCACGGGGTCGAGGCCGTCGATGTCGAAGGAGACGTAGACGTCGTCGGGGAGTTCGCGGGCGATGCGGGCGAAATGGTCGTCGATTTGGCCGCGGCGGCGGGAGGCGGCGAGGTCCACGTCGTAGAAGGTGCGGATCTTCCCGTTGCTGGCGGTGATGCGGTCGTGCTCTTCCTCGCAGAGATCGCGGATGCCCACTTGCACGAGGCGCGCAACGCCGGGGATCTCGCGGGTGACGCTCTCCATGATGGAGGCGTGCGAGTACTCGAATCCCTCGTACGCGTGGCGCAGATCCGCGTGCGCATCCACGTGCAGGATCCCGAGGCCGGGGTACGCCTCCGCGTGCGCGCGGATGGTTCCGTACGGTGTCGAGTGATCGCCGCCGACCAGGCCCACGATCTTCTTCCGCGCAATCCAGTGGCGCGCGGTTTCGTACACGGCGTCGTTCACGCGGCGGCTGACCGCGTTCACCTTGGCCAGGCGCTCGGCCAAGGGCGATCCCGGATCGACCCGCCCGCCCTCGGCGATGATCGCCTCCGCGTCCACGCGTGCGTCGCCGTTCCAGGCGCGGATTTCTTCGCGTTCGTCGAGCATCGCAATCTTCGCCTCGTACGGGCGACCGGTCTCGATGTCGAAGAGATCGACCTGGCGCGAGGCCTCCAGAATGGCCTGCGGTCCCTTGTGGGTACCCGCGCGGTACGATGTCGTGACGTCCCACGGGACGGGGATCAGGACCACACCGGCTTCCTCGGGCGTGTCGGAAAGGCCGAAAACTCCCGAATCCGCGGGTGCGGCGGCATTCGGATCGAAGGGGCGATCAGACGGCATGCGCGCTCGTTTAGCATACGGTAGCCTCGGCACCATGCGAGACGGGACGAACCTGAGGGCGGAGTTCGAGGCACGGGGTATTCGCAAGGTGAAAGTCGGCGGCTTCGACGTCGATGGTGTCTTGCGCGGCAAGTACGTCGCACTCGACAAATTCTGGAGCGCGCTCGAGCACGGATTCGGCTTCTGCGACGTCATTTTCGGCTGGGACATCGCGGACGTGCTCTACGACAACGCGAAGGTCACCGGCTGGTCGACCGGCTACCCCGATGCGCACGCACGCATCGACCCCGACACCTTCCGCGTCATCCCCTGGGAACCGGACACCGCGGCCTTCCTCGTCGATTTCGTCCAGAAGGACGGCTCGGCCCACGCCGCGTGTCCGCGCTCGCTCTTCAAGAGCGTCCTCGCACGCGCCCAATCGCGCGGCTTCGATCCGGTGTTCTCCGCCGAGTACGAGTTTTTCATCTTTCGCGAAAGCGCCGACTCGCTGCACGAAAAGGGCTTTCGCAACCTCACGCCGCTTTCGCCGGGCATGTTCGGCTATTCCTGGTTGCGCGAAGGGCAGCACGCGGAACTGCTCCACGACATCATGGACCGCATGGAGGCCTTCGACATTTCCATCGAGGCCCTGCACACGGAAACGGGCCCCGGCGTCTACGAAGTCGCGCTTCGCTACGACAGCGCATTGCGCATGGCCGACAAAGCGGCGCTCTTCAAAACGGCCATGAAGCAGCTTTGCGCGAACCGCGGACTCTCCGTGACGTTCATGGCCAAGTGGAATGCCGACTTGCCCGGCTCGAGTGGCCATTTGCATCAATCGCTTTGGCGGCGCAGCGACAAATCGAATGCCTTTTACGATCCGACCGATCCGCAAAAGCTGAGCAAAGTGGCGCGCCAGTACGTGGGCGGCCAAATCGCCAACATGGCGGCGCTCACCGCCCTCTATTCGCCGACCATCAACAGCTACAAGCGCTACGTCCCCGGCGTATGGGCACCCCTCACCGCATCGTGGGGCGTGGAGAACCGGACGTGCGCCATTCGGGCCATCCCGGGCGACGAGAAGTCCACTCGGCTCGAATACCGGCAAACGGCGGCCGACATGAATCCGTACATTGCCATGGCCGCATGCCTCGGCGCCGGCCTCTGGGGCATCGAGCACGAAGTGGAGCCGCCCGCCGAGGGCAAAGGCGACACGTCGGGCGAAAGCTCGGGCTTCCAGAGCTTGCCGCGCACCCTCAAAGACGCCACGCAGCTACTGTCACGCTGCAACGAGGCGCGGGCCATCCTCGGCGAGCCCTTCGTCGATCATTACGTGCGCACCCGCGATTGGGAGGTGCGCCAGTACGAGCGCATCGTCACCGAATGGGAACTCCGCCGCTATTTCGAGTCGGTGTGACGCCACGCAGATCCTCCTCGGTGCGGGAGGCGAGTTCGCGCTCGCGGGTGGCCGCGAGCGCCTCGGCCCGCGCTTGGAGCGGAATGGCCACGAGCGCGCGCACATCGGGATTTTCCGGCGCGCCGAGCAGCTGCTCCCAGCGCGCGCGCACCGGTGAAAACGCCTCGAGCGCGCGTTTGCGCTCCAGGGTGCTGCGCGGCTCGGGGTGAAACAGATCGATCGCGCCGATCGCGATCAAGTGCCGCGCGATGCTCCTATCCCAGGTCGGCTCGAAGAGCACGGCCAGCGGGCGCTCGCTGGCCAAGGTCGTGAAGCCCCACTCGCTGGGAAGGCCGTTCAAGGCCATGTCGCGGAAAAACGCGGCCAGCTTCGGCTCGCGCGCAAGCTCGCGCACCGCCGGGCGCGCGTTCAGATGCGCCGTGGAGACCACCGCCAGATCGCCGCGCAGCAAATGCGCCGCCCGCAACGCGGACAGATGCTCCAAAAAGCGCCCATCGTTCGCCAGCAGCACGGTGCGCGCCGGCAGCCCGCCGAACAGCGCCTCGTGCCAGGCGACCCGGGCCGCGCGCGTGCGCTCCTCGGCGCGCATCGAGGTGTCGTCGAACAGGACCACGGGGAACGCCAGCTCGAGCAGCACGATCATCGCGGCGCTCGCCGATGCCAGGGGAACCTGCGCGCGATGCACCACGCGCACGAGCTCGTGCATCGCTGCAGCGGAGAGGAGCGCCAGCCCGGCCACGCCGGCCAACGTCACGGCCCCGAAGTGCGTCGGCCCGACGGCGGTCCCACCGCACGCGATCGCCCCGGCGCTCACCGCCACCACCCCCACGAGCCCCGTGGCGAGCGGACGCGCACCCGACGCGAGGAGCGACGCCGCGAGCCCCGCCCCCGCCAGCACCAGGGCCAACCACCCGAGCTGCTCGTGCGCCACGAACACGGGGTGCGCCGGCGACGCGTCCATCGGGAACCAAGGCACGGTCGCGAAAAACGCCGTCCGCGGGCGGCGCAGCACCAAGAGAACGAGGGGCGCCAGCGCCGCGGCGAGCACGGCCAGCTCACGCCGGTCCGGTCGCGCCGGCCGGTGCCCCTGAAGAAACGCCGTTCCCCCCGCGAGCAGCGCCCCGGCGACGGCCGCCGCCCCCGCCCACGGCTCGTACACCAGCGCCGCCAGCGCGAAAAATCCCGCCGGCGCCGTGCGCTTGGTCCCCGCCGCCGCCACCGCGAGCAGCACCAAGAGGGCCCCCAAGGTCGCACCACCCGGGGCCATGCCCTCGGTTTGCCAGGCCATCGACAGCGCCGCCGTCGCCGCCGCGATCGCCGCGACGGCAGGGCCGAGCCACCGCGTGGGCGCGCACGCCGACAGCAGCGCGCGGGCAATCCCGTACATCACCGCCCCGGCCACCCCGCACACCACGGCGGAGGCCAAGGCCGCCCGAAAGACCTGCGTCCCGATGGGAAGCACGAGAAATGGCGCCGCGATCCAGGCATCGAGCGCCTGCCAGGGCCCGGCCCAACCCAGCACCACGGTGCGGATCACCCCGCCATCGTGTGCGGCATCGGCCACGTTTTCCGCGTGCAGCACCGCTGTAAGCGCCGGAAAAACCGCGGCCGCGGCCAGCATTGCCTGCTCGAAACGGGTCCCCATCCGGGCCCGAGGTAACCCCAGATCGAGAAACCGTTCCAACTTTCGCGATGACACGGCGAGGCATAGAATGCCCGACCCGTTTACCTTTTCATATTTTCGAAGCGAGGTCGGCCTTGGCCAGGTTCATCGACGAGCTGAAACGCAACGCGCACTGCGGACAACTCCGCGCACAAGACGAGGGCAAAGAAGTCGTTCTCTTTGGCTGGGTGGCCAGCTACCGCGATCATGGCGGGTGCGTCTTTGTCGATTTGCGCGACCGCGAGGGCATCACGCAGCTCGTGTTCGACCCCGATCGCAAGGGCCACGGCGACCTGCCAAAGGCTGCCTACGAGCTGGCCCAGTCGCTCCGCTCGGAGTGGGTCATCGGCGTGCGCGGCCTCGTCGTGGGCCGCGGCTCGAACAAGAACCCGCGCCTCGCCACCGGCGAGATCGAGGTTCATGTCATCGAGCTCGGGGTCTTCAACAAGGCGGAAACGCCGCCCTTCGAGATCATCGACGAGCTGGATACCTCCGAGGAAAAGCGCCTCCAGTACCGCTACCTCGACCTGCGCCGCGCGCCGCTCCAGCGCACGTTGCGCATCCGCCACCGCCTGCACCAGGCCACGCGCCGCTACTTCGACGACAAGGGCTTCCTCGAGCTCGAGACGCCCTTCATGGTGAAGTACACGCCCGGCGGCGCGCGCAACTTCCTCGTTCCCAGCCGCACGCACCAAGGGAAATTCTACGCGCTGGCGGAGAGCCCCCAGCTCTTCAAGCAGCTCTACATGGTGGCGGGCTTCGACCGCTACTTCCAGATCGTCAAATGCTTCCGTGACGAGGACCCGCGCCTCGATCGCCAGCCCGAGTTCACGCAGATCGACGTCGAGATGTCCTTCGTCAGCCAGGACGACGTCTTCCGCACCATGGAAGGCCTCATCTTCGCGCTGTGGAAGGAAGCGCTGGGCATCGACCTGCACGATCTCTACCCGGAGGGCCGCTTCCCCGAGATGCCCTTCGAGGAGTCGATGAAGCACTACGGCAACGACAAGCCGGACCTGCGCTTCGACCTGCCCCACACGGATCTCACGGGCGTGGTGATCGACCACGCCGGCGGCGGCATCCCCTTCTTCAAGGACATCGCCGACAAGTTCATCAAGGGCACCTACCGCCGCGACCTTCCGGCGGAAATCATCAAGGCGCTGCGCGTGCCCGCACAAATCGGCGGCAACTCGCTCTCGCGCACCGAGGTGGACAAGCTCGAGGAGTTCGTGAAGGGCATGGGCGCCAAAGGCCTGGCGCGCGCCAAGGTCGACGCCGAGGGGAACTGGACGCAGTCGCCACTGGCCAAGACGGTCACGCCGGAGATGCGCAAGGCCATCAACGAGGCCGTCGGCGCCAAAGACGGCGACTTGATCCTCTTCCAGTTCGGCAAGGAGAGCGTCGTGCAGACGGTCATGGCCAACCTGCGCGTGCACCTCGCCAAGAAGCTCAAGTTGATCCCCGAGGTCGGCCACGGCGGGAAGTTCAAGTTCCTCTGGGTCGTGAACCCGCCGCTGTTCGAGTACGACGACGAGGCGAAAAAGTGGGTCGCCGCCCACCACGCCTTCACGCGCCCTCATGACACCGACGTCGCGTTGATCGACCAGGATCCGGGCAAGGTGCTCTGTCACCGCTACGACCTCGTGCTCAACGGCTTCGAGATCGGCGGCGGTTCGATCCGCCTCCACGATCCGGCGGTGCAGGCCAAGGTGTTCGCGGCCATGGGCATCGGTGAGGAGGAAGCGCGTCAGAAGTTCGGGTTCTTGCTCGACGCGCTCAAGTTCGGCGCACCGCCGCACGGGGGCATTGCCGTGGGCATGGACCGCTTGGCCATGCTCGTCTCCGGCGCGGAGAGCCTGCGCGACGTCATCCCCTTCCCCAAGACGCAAAAGGGGACGGATTTGATGACCGACGCCCCGACGCGCCCCAGTCCGGATCAACTCACGGAGCTTCGCATCCGGGTCATCGACCCCCAGAGCTGACACCATGCTGCAACGGCCCCCGCATCCCCTCAAGAAACGCGCTCCCTCGATCGTGCGAGCCGCCACCGTCTCGGCGCTCGCCGTCGGTCTGGGTCTCACCGCACTCGCATCGTGCGGTGAGGGGTCGCACGTGTACGGCGCACGCGCCTACGATCGCGCGCGGGGATGCTTGGGGCCGACGCAGACCCTCGACGTCGTGTCGGGGGACGATCCCAGCTCGAACTGTGCGCTCAAGTGCCTCGTCCCGCGGGCGGGAGAGGCCGTCGTGTACGTGAGCCAGCAATGCCCGCCGTACCCTCCTCAGTTCGACACCAGCGGTCTGCAGTCCGGCTGCGACCAAGCGATTGCCGCCTTCGAGCGCGGTGACTTTTGCCTCACCGATGGCGGATCGACGCATCCCGGGCCGGACGCTGGCGGGACGAACAACGATGGCGGAACCGCGCAAGACGCGACGATCGATGCAGCCAGCGACGCCTCCGACGCGGCCAGCGATGCGCCCGATGGGAGTGATGCGAGCGATGGCAACGTCACAGATGCATGACGATGCATGACACGGCGATCACGTGAGAGCGTGATCAGTGTCCCCTCCGAACGAGGGTTGGAGCGTATGAAGGTGTACCGTGGCGTCGCACCTTAAGCCTTCTTCCACGCGCAAATTGCGGTGTGTAGCGAGAGAGCCTGCTACGGTTTGGAGGTCGTAGCAACACGATCGATTCCATCCCCCTTAGCCTTTTGAACACCCAAGGAGGGTTCGCTATGCCTCGAAGGACTTTGCTGGTGGCCTTACCGGCGATCGCGTCGATCGTCGCCGTGGTCGCGCAAGGCTGCAGCACCGGCACCGAAGACATGTCGGAGTTTTCGAACTACTCGCAGTCCGGCAACGGCGACGGTTCGAACGGCAACGACGACGGCGGCGGCATCAACATCGGGGACGGGGCTTTGGGGAGCGGCAAGGACGCGAGCTGGGACGGCACCGCGTGCGCAGGTGCGCGCGCCGAAGCGTTCCGCGTGCCCATCTACATGCAGATCGTCCAAGACGGCTCGGGAAGCATGGATGCCTACAACGGCAGTCCGCCCGACACGTACATTCCGGGCGGCCGCGAGAAGGATCCGCTCAACCCCACGCGCCCCGCGAAGAGAGACGACGGCAAACCCTCGTGCGGCTTGCTCGGCTGCGAGGCCCAATGGGCGGGCCTGACGGGCAAGAAGTGGCTCGCCGCGCGTGGCTCACTGACGGCCTTCGTCGACTCCCTTTCCAACGAACAAAACACGACGTTCGGAGTCGGCTTCCTTCTGTTCTCCAGCACCGACCCGGGCAACTTCGGCGACTACTCGAGGGTCGACATCCCCATCAACAGGGTCGATGCGAACCAAGCATCGCGCATCAAGGCGCGCATGGCCCCGAAGGGCAGCGGCGCAGACGCGGTCTATCCGCAGGGTGGTACCCCACTCTACGCATCCATTACCGGCCAAGGGGCCGTGTTGGCCAAGTTCGATCCGGCCAAGCCACCCACGTCGCTCGCTGCGGGCGGCAAGCGTATCCTCGTGGTCATCACCGACGGCGTGCCCTCCCCGCGCGATGCCAACACGCAGGCCCAAGAGAACGAGGCCGTCCGCGCGGCCGTGGCCGCACTCAAAGCGGGCAATCCGTCCATCACCACCTTCGTCATCGGCGTGGGCGATCCGACGGGGCCCGAGGGCGACTACGACGAGGGACTCCTCGGGAAGATGGCCGTCGCCGGCGGCGCCCCCACCGCCGGGTGCAACCCCAATTGGGCCAACGGCGATGTGAACTCCGTCCCTTGCCATTTCCAGATCACCCCCGGCGATCGCAGCGCGCAGCAGATCGCGGCCGACTTCATCAAAGCGATGAACTCCATCCGCGACATCGTCGTTCCCTGCGATTTCCCCTTGGAGAAGTCCTCGGCCGACGCCGGCCAGATCGATCCCACGCGGGTCAATGTCGTCTACGAGCCGGGCGGCGGCGGCCCGCCCAAGCAGCTCGACCAATCGTCGACCGACGGCTGGGTGTACAACAACTACAACGCCGACGCGGGCGAGCTGCCCTCGAAGATCACGTTGAACGGCAATGCGTGCAAAACCCTGAAGAGCGATCCCGGAGGCAAGATCCGCATCGTCTTGGGCTGCAAGACCGGCGACGAAGTCATCAAGGTGAATTAGCGCCGGAGCAGGGCCCGCAACGCGGCCATCGGATCGAAGCCCAAGGTGCCCGACACCGTCACGTCGGCGCCTGTGGCCGCCGATCCGAGGCGCTTGCGCAGGCTCTGCACCACGGGATCGAACCACCCGATGCGCTGGGTGAAATTGCGCAGCCCCTCCAGCGCGTAGCGCGAAACATCGACGCCGAGCGCGAGCCCCACCGCGCTCGGAATGGGCGTCACCACCACGTCGCGCAGGGCGACGGCACGGCCCCAGGCGCCCGGACGCGGATCGATCTGCAGCTCGCGAAAGCGCTCCACCTCCGCGAAAAAGCCCAGCGAAAGCGGCCCGTAATGATCCTCGACCGCGCGCACGAGGTGCCGGTAATCGCGCCGCCACTCGCCCGAGAGCACGCCCATCGCGGGGCGCAGTTCGTCGGGACCGGCGAGGACGTCGAACCCGCGCCCGCGCCGTCGCGCCACGAATGCGGTCCAGAGTTCCTCGTCCTTGAACATGCCCAGCGCGATGGTGTGCCCATCGGCACAGATCGATCCGATGGTGCGATCGATCATCGGCGCCGTGGGCACCGGCACGCCGTGGAGCCGGCGCGGCCAGCTCTCGATGCCGCCCTCGCGGATCATCTCGCGCACGATGGTCACCAGGAGCAGCGCTTGCTGCGTGATGTCGTCCCCGCGCCGGGCGCGCGCGCCGAAGCGCTCCATCACCTCGTCGAGCGCCCCACGCTCGGCGGCGATTCCCCAGCTGGCATGCTGCGAACCGGCCAGCTCGGCCAGCGAAAAGGGCGGCCCATCGGGCGCGGGCGGCGGTGGCGGCGCAATCCGCCCCTTGGCCGTGTGAATCAGCTTCACCACCGTGTCCTTTTCGACGATGGCGATCACCCCACCGCGCGGCCGCGTCGGCTCGGCCTCGACCTTGACCGCACGCGGCTTCCACAGATCGAGAAACCGCGACCAGTCTTCCGTCTTCCACCCTTCGAAACGCACATCGGCGGTGAGCACGGCTCCGAGTCTAGCCGCATCTTGCAGCGCATTCGAACGAAGAGAGAGAGGAACAGGAAGACGGGAAGACGGGGGAAGACGGGAAGGATTCGAGATTGCGGAAACCGTGAGGAATGGTTCACCTCTCAACCTTCCCGTCTTCCCGTCTTCCTGTGAATTTTCTGGCTTTCCACTATGTTCCCGGCCATGCCGGTCACCGCGGAAGGCCTCTTTCGGACCCACTTCTTGCCGCTCTACCCGCCCGATGCGCAGGGCGACCTCGCGCGCGCTCGAACGGTGGATGCCAATCCAGGGAAAAACCCAGCCATTTTGGCGCATCTGGAGGATGCCGCGCGCATCTTCGTGGCCCGCGCCGACACCTTGCTGGGACGCGAGGTCCACCTCGATTTCACCGACGCGAGCGTCCACCGCCTGAGCGCGGCGCTCACCCCCGAGCGACGCGATGGGTGGCTCGGCGCGGGTGAGGCGGGCACGGCCGAGAATGAGCTGTTCAACGTGGTCGTGCACGGCGCGGCTTACGTGGGTGCGTGCATTCTGCACGATCCGCGGCGCCAAGCGCGCTGGGCCGTGCGAAGGCCGCTCTGGGAAAGCGTCATCGAGCTCGCGTCCCCGGCGGGCGAGGCGCAGCTGGCCATCTTCCAGTGGTGGCTCAAATCGCTGGCCGACGACGATGCGGGCACCTTGGCCGATCGCTACCGCACCCACGTGGAGGTCCCCACGTGGCCGGCCACGTCACTCCCGAGCCTCGCGCCAAAGGACCGGCGCCTGCCGCGCATCGCCAAGGGAGTTCGCTACGACGTCCTGTACAAGCATCTCAAGGCGCACCTTCCCGAGCTGCGCGATCTTGGAAAAGATTTTCCCAGCGCCGAACGCTTCGCCGAGCTCGGGCTTCGCTGGCTGGATTTTCTCCTGCTGGGCGAGGGCGACGAGGGGCGTATGCTCCTCATGTACGGACCGGGCGAGGGCGGCCTTCATCTGATCTGGCTCGATCGGGGCGGCTTTCACAAATCGTCGTTCATCCCCGCGGAATCGTTCCCCGATCCGGTGGTGAAGACCGAAGGCGATCAGCTCGTGATCTTCGTGTCGTGGGACAAGAAGCCCGTCGTACACCGGATGCTCTGGTGGGGACCGTAGTAGACTGAAGCCCGTGCGTATTCCGGGTAAGACCGAGCGGCGACTTGCGCTGGCCATTCTGATGTCGGCGATGCTGCCGCTCCTCGTGGCGGTCCTCTTCGCCAATTCGCTCTTCCGGCAAGCGTCCTCCATCTGGTTCAACCCGGAGGTGGGCCAGCAGCTCGATCGGGGCGTGGCGGTCTACAAGGACTACGTCAAGGCGATCCGCGACGACATGAAGCACCAGGCCGACGCCATCGCGGCCGACGAGGTGCTGCGCGAGGCCGCGGAGCACCGCAACACGGAGCTCGTCGAAGCGCAGCTCGATGCGCTGTTTCCGCGCTACCCGTCGCTGGTCGAGCTCCACATCTTCGATCCGGAGAACCGCCCCCTCGCCTCGCGCGATCGCGGTCGCCCGGTGGACGACGCCACCGAGCGAAGCCTCGAGCAGCGCCGTCAGCTGTCGACGGATGCCACGCCGCCCATGCTGGTGGCCACCTTCGCCATCGACCGGCAGCGCCTCGACGAATTGGAGCGCAACGGCGCCGTGGTGACGAACTACCACCAACTGGAGGCCTCCCGCGGCGAGCTGTATCAGGGCTACCTCCTCGCCTTCGCGGCGCTGCTCGGGATCACCTTCCTGGTGACCATCGTCCTCGGCACCTTGCTCGCGCGTGGAGTCACCTTGCGCATCAACCGGCTGGCCGCGGCCATCAGCTTGGTCGGCCAGGGCGATCTCAGTGTGCGCGTGCCGGTGACCGGCTCCGACGAGCTGACCGATCTCGCGCGCACGTTCAACCGCATGCTCACCGAGATGGGCCAATCGCGCGCGCGCATCGAGTTCCTCCAGCGCATCGGCGCCTGGCAGGAGATGGCCCAGCGCCTCGCGCACGAGATCAAGAACCCGCTGACACCCATCCAGCTCGCCGTTCAAGAGTGCCACCGCAAGTACGCCGGCGAGGATCCGCGCTTCCGGGCACTGCTCGACACGACGTTGGAAATCGTCGAGGAGGAGGTGGGCACGTTGCGCCGCCTGGTGGGCGACTTCTCCAATTTCGCGCGCTTGCCCAACGTGGAGCTCAAAGAGTCGAGCCTGCGCGAGTTCTTGCGCGAATGCTCCGAGCAACTCTCGCACCTCGAGGAAACGAGCATCCCCGGCGAGGGCGCCTTCATGGACCTGACGGCCAACGTGGACATAACCTGGGACGTGCCCGACGAGCCGCTCACCGCCGCCATCGACCGCCAAATGCTGCGGCGTGTGCTCGTCAACCTGGTGCGCAACGCGGTGCAAGCCATCCGCGACGCCGCCCCGGAGGCCGCGCGCACGTCGGAGGCGAGCGTCATCGGTCACGTGCAGGTGAAAGCCTTGGCCGAGGACGACGGCGCCGTCATCACCATCGACGACGACGGCCCGGGCGTCCCCGAGGAAGCGCGCAGCCGCATCTTCGATCCGTACTTCACGACGAAACACGACGGCACGGGCCTGGGCCTCGCCATCGTGAAGAAGGTCGTCGTCGAGCACGGTGGTGCCATCGACGTCGGCGAAAGCCACCTGGGGGGCGCCCGTTTCATCGTGCACCTCCCGCGCACCATCACCCAAGCCGAAACCCGCGCCCGCAAGGCCCGCGAAGGCGCCCTCTCCCGCCCCTTGTCCAGCACCGGCGGCGTCTCCCGGGATTAGCCCCCATGGCCGACGAGCGCATCAACCTCGCCGATCCCGACTTCGAGCCCACAGACGAACAATTGCGGGAGCTGTCGCGGCGGGCATTCGCTGGTGTCCGCGAGCAGCATCAGGCGGCTTTGAAACGAATTCATCAAGAGATCGCCAAAGGGCGCCAGGATCGACGCCAGCACTGGGGCGACACAAAGAATCGCAAACCGTGAAGAACCCCGTGCTTCTCATCATCGCCGGTCCCAACGGCGCCGGAAAAACCACGGTCACGGTCCGGTTGAAAAAAGAGAAATGGAGCGAGGACGTGGAGTACCTCAATCCCGACGATGTCGCCCAGGAGCGCTTTGGTGACTGGAACTCGGAGGAGGCCGTTCGTAGCGCCGCAACATGGACGACAGCTCGACGCGAAGAGCTTCTTGCGCATCGGCAAGGACTCGGATTCGAGACGGTGTTTTCAGCGCCCGACAAGATCGACTTTCTGGCGCGTGCACGCGCTGCCGGTTACTTCGTGCGCATGTTGCGGATAAACGCAGGCCGCGTCGCAGGGCGGTTCATGTCGGGAGGCCACTCGGTGCCAATCGAGAAGATCGTCAACCGCTATACGCGGTCGATGATCAATCTGGGCGATGCCATCCGACTCGCGAACCGCGTCTACATCTACGACAACTCCGTCGATGACCGCGATGCGGAGCTGTGTGCGCGCACGCAGGATGGTCTCTTACGCAAGGTCTACGCTCCCCTACCCCCGTGGGTTGCCGATGCGACGGAATCGCTGCCGCGGCATCTCGAATTTGCGGACCTTCGCGCGTAGTCGCCGAAACCTTGGGTGCATGCTAACCGTAGAACGACGAAAGCCATGACGATGTCGGCCGAGAAGACCCGAACCGCGCCCGGTGGAGGCGGAAACAGCATTTACCATTCGGTGGCCATCGCGGTCATGGTGGTGGGCGTCATTTTGGGGTTCGCCGTGCTCCCGCGCTGGTTTCACGCATCGGAGGGCGGGGCGCTTTCGGGCAAGCCAGGACCGGAGTTTCAACTCGAGGTCGTTGCCAATGCCCCGCAGGACGGACAGCGCACGCTCGCGTTGAACGAGTACAAAGGGAAAGCCGTCGTGCTCGACTTTTGGGCCACGTGGTGCGGGCCCTGCCAGGCGCAATCGCCCGTGCTCGACAAGCTGGCGCACCGCTACCAAGACCAAGGCGTGGCCGTGGTCGGCATCAACACCAGCGACGCCCCCGGCGCCGCGGCGAAGTGGGCGCGTGCGCATCAGATCACGTACCCCATCGTCTACGACGACGAGGGCGAGATCTCGCACGCGTACGGCGTGAGCAACCTGCCCACGCTCGTCATCCTCTCGCGCGAAGGCAAAGTCGTCGCCGTCCGCGAAGGCTTCACCGACGCCTCCGAGCTCGAGTCACTCCTCAAGCGCGTCCTGTAACGTTGCTTCAGCGACCGCGCATCGGCAGAAAAAAGCGCATCCCGGTGAGCTCGTTCACCCCGACGTAGAGATCCGTGTCGAAGGTCTCGCGCAGCCGCGCGTAGGTCATCACCTCCTCCACCGTCCCCACCGCGAGGAAGCGCCCGCCCTTCATCAACGCCACCCGCGACGCGTACTGCGAGGCGATGTTGATGTCGTGCATCACCACCACGCACGCGAGCTTCTGGCGCGCGACCTGCTCGGCGAGAAGGTCGTAAAGCGCAATTTTATGTCGTACATCGAAAAATGCAGCCGGCTCGTCGAGCAGCAGCGCGCGCGGGCGCTGGGCCAATGCCCGCGCGATCGCTACCCGCTTTTGCTCGCCGCCGCTCAGGGCGAGCACCGGCCGGTCCGCAAAGGCAGCCAATTCGCAGTGTTGGATGGCCTCCTCGACGATGCTGACGTCCTCGTCGGTGGCACGCATCCAGCCGCCCTGGTGGGGGGCGCGGCCCATCATCACCACATCGCGCACCCGGAAACCGAAGGACATTTCCTCGGTCTGGCCGACCACCGCCATGGAGCGGGCCAGAGCGCGCCGATCGCACGCACCCAGCGGTGTTCCAAAAAGGCGAACCTGCCCGGATGTCGGCTCGAGCGTGCCCGAAAGCACACGAAGCAGCGTACTCTTGCCTGCTCCGTTCGCACCCAGCAGCGCGACGAGCTCTCCCTCGGCCACGGTAAGATCCACGCCATCGAGAACGAAGGGTGAAAACGAGCCTTTCGGCGCCTTCTGTGCGTAGCTTGCGCAAACGGCAACGGCCTCGAGCGCCGGCGACGTCAATTCCTCGCCCCGATTGGTCGACATCAAGGTACGCTCTTCATAGTTGGACTTATCTTAATACTGGTGCCCGAACTCATCCCCTATCTGCATGGGGGGTGGGCCGACCGAGGGTGCGAAGGTTTTCTCCCTTTTTTTCCAAACTGTAGACGGAGGCAGCGTCAATCGTGGACCCCAAGCCCGAGACAAGCTCGCAAACCGCCGAGAACGCGCAACCGTCCCCGGACAGGCAGCGGCGCGTGATCAAGCGGTATTCGAACCGCAAACTGTATGACACCAAGGACAGTCGCTACGTCACGCTGCTGCAAATCGCCGAAATGGTGCGCACCAGTGAGGACGTACAAATCATCGACAACACGTCGAAGGAAGATCTGACCGAGGTCACCCTCGCGCAGATCATCTACGAGGAGCAGAAAGCTCACGCGCGCAACGTGCCGCTCCAGACCCTCAAGGAGCTCATTCACTCGCGCACGGAGAAGGTGCTCTCGGATTTGCGCGAAGGTCCGATTGGCCGGCTCATTCCGGTGCCGAAGGGCAAGGCGGAAGGCGAAGTCGAGGCGGCGGCGGAGGTCCCCGAGAAGATCGAGGAAGCCCACGGCTCGAAGCCGAGTCTCGTCAACCAGGCCAAAGAGACGCTGGAAGACTGGCAGCACAAGATCGACGAACGCATTCGCGCCATCCTGCCCAGCATCACCCCGTGGGAGCAGCTCACCAACGAGGTCCGCCGCCTGGGTCAGCGCATCGAAGAGCTCGAGAAGAAATTGAAGAGCGCGCCATCCAAGAGCGAGAACGGCAACAGCGAAAACAAGGATGTAAAATAACGTTTAGGGTGGGGCGTACAGGGAGCCTCCTCGGGTTGCCGTGCTTATCTTGCGTCCAAGTGCAGGCAAGCGCAGGAGCTTGCAAGTTTGCGCAGGTTTGCACGTGTTTGGGGTGTCTGAGGGTTTTGCCCGAATCGTAGGGAATACCTCCCGGATACCCCCTGTTGGCCTCGAGTGAAGGGACGCTCCACCATGTCGGCTTTCGCGACGGAAGACGAAAAGTTCAAAGATTCCGATGTTTTCACGGAAGAGACGCTGTCTCATCTGGACGCGATGTACGCCGTGGCGTGCCGCCTGACACGGAATCCAACCGAAGCGGAAGACCTCGTGCAGGACACGATGGTCAAAGCCATGCGAGCCCGCGATCAGTTTCGCGCGGGCACCAACCTGAAAGCATGGCTCTTCCGTATCCTGACCAACACGTTCATCAACAAGTACCGCCGAGGTGGGTTGGAGCGTGCGCTGTTCGACGGGCCGGATGCCGACCCGCTGGCGGACGGCTGGGTGAGCGCATCGACCATGCGCCAACTTCGCGATCCGGAGCAGATCGCGTTGATGCCCATCGTCGAGGGCGAGGTTCGTACCGCCCTGGACAAGCTGCCCGCCGAATTTCGACTGGCCGTGGTTTTGTGCGACGTCGAGGAATTTTCCTACGAAGAGATCGCCGACATCATGGGGTGCCCGATTGGCACGGTCATGAGCCGCCTGCATCGCGGACGTAAGCTTCTTCAACGTGCCCTCTATGGACACGCGCTGGCTTTGGGTATCGTCAAGGGTGAGGACAGTGTCGGAACTGCGTCCGAAGAGTCGGCGCCGACCGATCTTGCGACCTACCGAGCGAAGAGGCGCAAAGCCGGATGATGACCGCCATGAGCACCACGCATTGCACGCATTTCAGTCACCTGTTGGGCGCCTACGTCGATGGCGAATTGGAGCCATCCCGGGTTCTCGAAGTGGACGAGCACGTCGCCAGCTGCGAGACGTGCCGAGAGCGTGTGCAGCTCGATCATGCCGTTCGTGGTTCGCTCAAGCGAATCGTGAAGGCATCGGCGCCAGAGGGCCTTCGTTCCCGCGTGGCCCTGGCCATGGCGGCGGAGCGAGAGCGCGGTGAGCGTCGTGCAGATGCGCAGGCGGGCTTCTTCAGCGGCCGCCGAGCGAGCGTCCCCGCGGGTGCGGTGGGCCACGTCGCGGCGGCGCGCGATACAGGAATGATGTGGCGGGCGATGGTGCCGCTCGCGAGTGCTGCCGCGTTGGCCGTGGTGTGGGGTGTTGCCACGCGCGGTCCGATGAGCAAGAGCACGACGAGCGACAAGCTGGCGGCGGGGCTGGCCAGCGATACGTTGATTCAAGATTTGGTGGCGGAGCATTCGCATCCGTTGCCGCCCGAGAGCACGGATCCCAAGGCGGTGAACGACCTCGAACGCTACGTCGGCGTTCCCGTTCGCCCGACGAGCTTCGAGAAGCGCACCGGCGCACGTTTGGTCGGCGGGCGCGTGCTGCCGATGATGCACCACGAGCGCGCGGCCATGCTGACGTACGAGATTGGCACCGGAGCAGATCTGCGCCGGGTCAGCGTCTTCGTCTACGATCCGAAGCATATTCAGATGGACGCGGACGAGTTGGCGCCGCGGGCCGTGGGCACGGCGCAGGTGCGCGTGGGGAACTTCAACGGGTTCTCGCTGGCGGTCACACAGCGTGCGGGCGTCGGCTATGCCATCGCTTCGAACCTGGATGCAGAGCGCAGCGCGCAGTTGGCGGCTTTCGCCGACGAGTGATTCGGCGTTCTCCGCCGGCGCATTAAGAAAGAATTAATACGCAAAGCGTCGGGCCCTCGGCCGCGGCGCTTTTGCCGTTTGTCCCTTGCAGGTGCGTAGGTTCGTATCCAGCTTTCCCGTGCCGAACGAGAGAGTACCCAGTCACCGCGAGATAGCTCGCGTAAGGCGCGCAAGTCGGCGCCCCTGGGAGACCTTTCGTTCTGCGGAAAGGAGCACCAGCCATGCTGGCGCTTGGACAGTTGTATTTCATCTTGGGCGTAGGTTTCGTCCTCTTCGTCTTTCTCGTGGTCGCATTGGGCATACGGGTCATTCCGAACAACCGAGTCGGAATCGTGGAGAAGCGCTGGAGCGAGCGAGGCTCGGTCAAGCAAGGCCTCATCGCGCTCGCGGGAGAGGCGGGCTTTCAGCCGGCGGTGCTGCGCGGCGGTGTGCACTACTTGAACCCGTTCCAATACCGCGTTCATCGCGTGCCGCTGGTGACCATCCCCCAGGGCAAAATCGGATACCTCTTCGCCCGCGACGGCGAGCCGCTCGGCCCGACGCAAACCTTGGCCAACAACGCGCTGGCCGACGACTACCAGGATGCGGCGGCGTTCCTCAAGAACGGCGGACAGCGCGGTCCGCAGCGCAAAATCCTGCGTGAAGGCACGTACGCCATCAACCTGGCGCAGTTCGTCATCATCACCGAGACGCAGCTTCACTACCTGCCGCTGTCGGGCGACGAGCTCGCGTCGTTTCAGCAGATGGCGCAAACCATCGCTGCGCGCCAAGGCTTTGCCCCCGTGGTCATCAAGGGTGCCGACGACTTGCTCGGCGTCGTCACCGTGCACGACGGCCCCTCGCTCGCGCAGGGCCAGATCATCGCGCCGGTCATGGGCGACGATCCGAACCAGCCTTCGACGTACCACAACAAGTTCCAAGATCCGGAGCGGTTCCTCGCCGGCGGCGGGCTTCGCGGGCGGCAGCTCCAGGTGCTCGTCGAGGGCACGTATTACATCAACCGGCTCTTCGCCACGGTGGAGATGATTCCGAAAACGGTGGTCGAAGTGGGCACCGTGGGCGTGGTCGTCTCGTACACCGGCGAGTCGGGCAGCGACATCTCAGGCTCCGCGTACAAGCACGGAGAGCTCGTGCGCAAGGGCGAGCGCGGTGTGTGGAACGAGCCACTCTTGCCGGGCAAGTACGCGTTCAACCTGTACGCCGGCAAGGTCATTCTCGTGCCGACGACGAACTTCATCCTGAAGTGGAACCGCGCGCAGTCGGGCTCGCACAAGTTCGACGAGAACCTGTCCGAGGTGTCGCTCATCACGCGCGACGCCTTCGAGCCTTCGCTGCCGCTCAGCGTGGTCGTGCACATCGACTACCGCAAAGCACCGCTGGTCATCCAGCGCTTCGGTGACATCAAGCGGCTCGTCGAACAGACGCTCGACCCCATGGTGGCCGCCTACTTCAAGAACATCGCGCAGCGGCGCACCATCATCGAGCTGCTGCAGGAGCGCGCCGAGATTCAGAATTCGGCCGCGCTCGAGATGAAGGAGAAGTTCGAGCGCTACAACCTCGAGCTCGAGGAAGTGCTCATCGGAACGCCCGCCTCGGGCCAGGACGGCCACTCGATCGAGCAGATCCTCGCGCAACTCCGCTCGCGGCAGATTGCCGAGGAGCAGGTGGAAACGTACGCGCGGCAGGAGAAGGCCGCCGTCAAGGAGCGCGAACTCCGCGAGGCCGAGGCGCGGGCCAAGCAGCAGACGCGCATCACCGAAAGCGAGCTCGGAATCACCGTGGAGACCAACGAAGGCCGTGCGGCGTACCAGCGCTCGCTGCAGCAAGCCGACCAGATTCGGGCCCTGGCGCAGGCCGAGGCGGACAAAATCCGCGTGTACGCCGAGGCGCAGGCCGAGAAGGAGGCGCGCATCGGTGTGGCGCAGGCCATCGCCACCGAGGAGCAGGTCCGCGCCTACGGCGGACCGAAGTTCCAGCTCACGCAGCAAGTGATGAAGGACTTCGCCAAGGCCATCGCCGACGCGAAGGTCGACGTCGTGCCCCGCGTGGTGGTCGGCGGGCACGGCGGTTCGAACGGCGCCGGCGGCAACGGCGGCAGTCCGAACCTGCTCGAAGGGCTGCTCACGTTGATGCTGTCGGACCGACTCGCGGGCGGTGGTCTCGCCGCCAGCCTCGGGGCGAGCCGGCCGCAGGCCCTCGAACTGCGCAAGGCCATCGAAACGGGGCTCAAGAAGGACGCCTCGAACATCGACTGATCGCGCCAAACGCAGGACAACGATGCTCCTGTTCGCTTGAACGCGCGCAGGAGCATCCAACTTCGGTCGCGCTGCGGATTCCCTGCCCCGAGGAACCGAGTAGAGTGCACGGAAGGGCCGGGATGGCCCGGCGGTAACCGCATGCGCAGAAGTGTCCCCGTCGCCCACGAGTCTCCCGATCGCACGCGACGATGGCGCTTGATCCGGCGCGTGCTCGTCGCTCTCGGGGCGCTCGTCGGGCTCATGCTCGCCGCCACCATGGGCCTCGCCCACAGCCTGGATCATCCGTGGGTCAAGGCGCGCGTGCGGACGCTCGTGCTGGCGAAGGCGGGGCTCGACATCGACTACGCCGCCGTGCGCCTCCAGGTGCTGAAGGGGATCGCGATCGACGGCTTCGTGCTGCGATCCCCGCCCGCCCTCCGCGACGTCGCCCCCGAGCTTGCGCGGGTCGGACGGATCGAAGCGGGGTGGTCCACGTCGTTGTTCACGGGGCAGGGGCGCCGTGTCGATCGGGTTGCCCTGTCCGACGCGGTGCTCACCGTGGCGCTCGACGAACACGGCAGCACGTCGTTCGACGCGCTCTTTCCATCGGATCCCGCGGCGCCGCCGAAGAAGGCGACGCCGCTCTCGCACCGAGGGCGCGACGTCGAAGCCCTGCTGCCCGCCTTGCCGGATGCCGACGTGAGCGGCTTTTCGTTCGTCCTGGTGCGCACGGTGCAGGGGAAGGCGGTGGATCGCACCACGCTGCGCGGCGTGGGGCTCCATGCGCGACCGGAGTCCGAGGGCGGATGGCGTCTGCGCGCCAACATGGGTGGCGCGACGGCGCCCCTCGAGCTGGATGTCGCCCGCGAGCAGGAGGGCACGGCCGCGGGCGACGCGCACGGGCGCCTGTGGCTCACGGCGGACCTGACGCCCTCCGAGCTCGCCGCCGTGGTCGATGTCGAGGTGCCGTCGCAAACGTTCGTCCCAGGACTCCGCGCCGGACACGCGCTTCACGCCGAAGCCACCGCGCGCTTCGATCCTGCCGCGGGAAAGACGGACATCGCGCTCGCGCATGCATCCGCCGCGGGAGGCTCCACCACCGCCGAGGCCGCGCTCGAGCTCCCCGACGAGGGGGCGCCGTTCGTTCGCCATGCGCAGGGTGACGTCGACGTCGCGAAGCTCTTGGCGATCGTTCCGAGCGATCTCCTTGGCGTGCGTCCGCAACTCGGCCGCGGGCAGCTTCATTACCGGGTCGACCGGCTCGCGACGCATGCGTTGCCGCGGTTGAACGACGGGGCGGAAATCGCCCTCGAGGCCGAGCTCGCGGACGCCAAGCTCGCGCAGACCGGCACCGACGTCGACGTGGGCGCGGCCAAGCTCTCCGCGCACGTGGTGCCCGCCGCCGATGCGAGCATCCACGTGAAAGCCTCACTCGCGATCGACCGCGCGAAGGTCATGGCCGGATCGAGTGGCGTCCGCGCGAAGGACGTCGCCCTCGACGTCGAGGCCACGCAGGCCAAAGACGGCGCCTTGACCGGCCGCGCCGGGTTCACCTTCGCCGACGGCAGCGTCGAGAGCCTGGGTGCGCCGCTTTTGGCCGCGGCCGGAGGAAACCTCGGCCTGCGCGTCGAGAACCTCGAAGTAAACCCCGCGGCCCCGCTGGCGAGCCGCGGCGAGGTCACCGCCACGAGCGAGATGGCCTCACTCGGTTTGCGCTCGGCGGGCATGCGAACGACGCTCGAGCGGGTCGCCTTTCGCGCGGAGAGCTCCCTCGCGGGGCATGCGCCCTACACGCTCCAGGCGGATGCGCGCGCCGCATCGCTGCGGGTCGAGAAGGAAGGCCAGACCTTGGCCCGGGCGCCGGTGCACATCGCCGCGCGCCTCGAGGGTGCCGCCCCCGATCTCGAGCGTCCGGCGGCAAGCCGCGGGATCGCACACGTCACCGCGGACTTGGGCGAGGTTCACACCCAGCTCGACGCCACGAAGTCGCAGGATGCGCTGGAATTCTCGCTGGAGTCGAACGCGCCGAGCCTGGAGATGGTGCGTCCCTTCGTGCCGGCGGAGGTGGCGAAGAAGACACCGTGGGAGCACATGGCCCTCGCGCTTCGATCGCGTGGACGGGTGCAGCACATCGCCTCGACGGCCCCGGCGATCGAGCAACACACCGAGATCGACCTCGCGCGTCCGGCGTTCGAGCGCATCGCCGCCCGGTCGGCGAAGTTGGTCCTCGATTCGAAGGGCACGCTCCTGCATCCGACGTTGGACGCGGACATGCGCTTCGAGCGACTGACCCTCGATGGCGCGAACGCCAGCGACGATCACCTCTCCGTCGCCGCCACCCTCGATCGCGAAGCCCCCTCCCTGAATCTCAAGGTGGCCACCGAAGGGCGCGCGCAGGCAAAGCTTGGGGCCGCGCTCGCGTTCGATCGCGCACGGCGGGCGGTGACCTACGACGTCACGGCGAATGTCGGGCGCTTGTCGTCCCTCGCCGCGCTGGCATCCGTCGCCGCGGGATGGAAGGGCGTCGACCTCTCGAAGCTCGAGCTCGCACTCGCCGCGCGGGGCACGCTGGGCGGCGTCGTCTCCGATGTCGACCGCAACGGCACGCTTCGCCTCGAGCGGACGCCTATGCAAACGGCTACCCTCGATGGAACCATCGATGTGCGCGGCAAGCACATCGCGTGGAGCGGCGGCGACGCGGAGTTCTCCACGGCGGAGATCGCGCTGGCGGCCAAGGTGCGCTCGCAGGGCGCGCGGCGCACCGTCGAAGGCCGGATCGAGGCCGACGAGCTTCACGTGGCGAGTGGCCGGCACGACTACGTCGTGGCAGGCCTGCGGGACGAGCTCACCGCCTCCGTCGAAGGCGATCTCGCCGAACCCAATCTCGAGATCATCCAGCAGATGTCGCTGCGCGCCCTCAAGCAGGACATCGCCCCGATGTACCCCGTGGGCGATGCGACCTTGTCCCTCACGGCACGGCGCAACCGGGACGGCGTCATCCGGGTCCCCAAGCTCGACATCACCAACGGTACCGGAGGGACCACGCTCTCCCTCCGCGGCGCGTTCGATCCCAGCGAAAGCCAACGCCGCTTGTCGCTGCGCGGCACCCTGCGCCAAGATCTCGCGCGGATGTCCACCATGCCGGCGATGCTCTCGGCAAGCGGCACGGCGAGCGCGGAGTTTCGCGTTCAGTCCCCGAACCTGTCCACGTTTCGCGTGATCGCCGACACCAAGGTCGAAGGGGCGAGCCTTCGCATGCCGCGCTCCGGTGTCGTCGTCGAAGGCGCCGATGGAGAGGTCCCCATCACCCTCGCGCTGCGCGTGAACGAGAAGGGGGTGCGCATGCTGCGCGAAGATCAGGACAATCGCTATTCGTCGCTCCGCTTCTCCGATCAGCATCCGCTCCTCAGCCGCGGCAGCTTTATTTCCATTCGCCGGCTGACCCTTCCGCAAGTGACGATTGCGCCGCTGGTCGGCAATCTTCAAATCGAGCAAAACATCATTTCGCTCCGCCAATTCGAAATGGGGATCCGCGGCGGCCACGTCACCGGTCTCTGCGCGCTCGATTGGAACGGCGAAAATTCGACATTGAACATGCATGTCCGCGCCGACGGGGTGAAGTCTTCGCGCGGCGAGCCATTTTCCGGAAACGCGGCGCTGGAGATCTCCGCCGGAGAGCACAGCATCGCGGGGCGCGCGGACATCCTTCAAATCGGCAACCGGCATTTTCTCGATCTTCTGGAACTCCAGGACCCGTTTCATGCCGATCCGTCGATCAATCGGATTCGCAGTGCGCTGAGCCTCGGGTACCCCGATCGGCTGCGCGTCACGTTCAACCACGGGTTCGCGAGCGTCCACGTGACCTTCGGCGGCCTTGCCCGACTCGTGAGTGTCGGTGACATTCGTGGAATCCCCATGGGACCGCTCATCGATCGGTACCTCGCCCCCGT
The DNA here is from genome assembly GCA_037157805.1 of Sorangiineae bacterium MSr11367. Lineage (NCBI taxonomy): Bacteria > Pseudomonadati > Myxococcota > Myxococcia > Myxococcales > Pendulisporaceae > Pendulispora > Pendulispora rubella. The sequence continues at coordinate 12,073,145 of CP089983.1, forward strand.
CGTCTTTCCCATGAAGAAAGAGCCATGATTCGCCTGCCTTCCTTTGCATTTTCGGCATTCTTCGCGTGCTTTGCTTTTGCCTCCCTGGGTTGCATCGGTGCACCGGAATTCGTCACGGTCGACCGCGCGACCGCGCTCGAGCAGCAGGCGTCGGGCTCCTTTGCCGACTTGGAGCGCAAGCTCAATCGCGCGAGCATTGCACCGCGACCGGTACCGCTCACGCCAAAGCAATTCGAGTCGCTCGGCATCAAACCGGTTCGGTTTTCCGACACCACGGAAATGACCGACGCCGATCTCGTCGATGGCCTCCTGGTCCAACATTGCATCGGGGAGGGGCGCGACGGTCTTCTCGTCGACACGCATGGCGCCTGCGTGGGTGCGGCCGACCACGAAGACGCCCTCGAGCTCGTGCAACGCGTAAATGGTGCGCGGGTCCAGCTTTGGCGTTGGATGCACGAACAGAAGCCCGCCGCGTCGAAGGACGACCTGCGGCGCACCTGGCGCGAGGTGCACCTGCGCGGTGTCGTCTGCGGTGGATGGATCGAGAAGGCTGCGGATCAATGGGAGGCCAAGCCTTGTTGAACCTCCGCCATGTCCTGATGGCCGCCTTCGCGTTGCTCGCGTTGGTGGTGACCGGCGGGGCCCGCGCACAGGACGAAGAGAAGGACGCGATGCGCCGCCCAGAGCGGCTCACCGTGGGCACCGACGACCAATTCTTGGGGCAGCTCGCACCGAACGGGAAAGATCTCTACTTCATCTCGAACCGCCACACCGTGAACGAGATCTACGTCGAGAACATCGACGACGGGCGCGCGCACGTTCTGTTCGACGAAGGGGCGGAGGTCACCTGGCCCCGGGTAAGCCCGGACGGGAAATCGATCCTCTACATTTCGTACAGCCAGCGCGCGACCGGGCAGTTGTGCGTGCGGGATTTGCCCTCCGGGCAGAGGCGGCGCTGCCTCGGTGGACCACAAGCCGTGCTCTTGGCGGAGTGGATCGATTCGAAGCGCATCGTCGCCGTGGCGCGCGCCACCATCGAGGGAAACCTGCGGGCCATCGAGGTCGCCGCCGAGCCGCACCTCACACCGAAACGGATCCTGGGGAGCAACTTGGCGAACCCCGCGGTGTCGCCCGATGGGCGATGGCTCGTCTACGTTCCGCTCGAGCGAACGAGCGCGCGCGTCGGCCCGGCGTTTCGGGCGCACGCGGGCCAGCGGATCGAAGCCGTTCGCATCGAGGCGCCGGGCACCCCCGTGCCCATCTCGATCGACGTGCCGGGGCTCACCGGCCAGCCCGTCTTTTCCAAAGATGGCAAATGGCTCTATTTCGTCCAATTCTTCGCCGATTCGAACCACGATGGCGTGGTCGACGCCGACGATCACGGCGTTCTTTTTCGCGTTCCACTTTCGTTCGGCCCCGACGGCCGGGGCGCCTTGGCGGCCGGTCCTGCCGTGCAGATCACCGATGAAGCGTGGAATTGCCAGTACCCGGCGCCGGCAAAGGACAAGCTGATCACGACGTGCTCGCGCGGCCGGAATCTGGACCTGTATTCGCTGCCGCTCGATGGCGAGGTGCCGGAGAATTGGCCCTCGGAGCGATTGGCGCTCGAAATCGACCTCTCGAGTTCGCACGCGAAGCTTCAGATCCTGTACCACCACCGGCTCGCGCGGGCGAAGACGCTCGATGCGCGGCGGTTCGTGATGCTGCGCCTCGTGCGCCTCCACCTCACGCTCGAGGAGTTCGACGCCGCGACGTTCTATGCAAAGCGCATCGATTCGCTCGACGATACCGAGAGCGACGCCCTCTCGCAGTCGCTGCTCGTCCTCATCGAGCACCGCAAGGCGCTTCGCGACCGCGAGCGCGGGAGGATGTTCCGCGACTTCGACGAGCAGTCGCGGGCGCGCATGAACAAGCTGCCCACCGTGGCGCACGACAGCCGCGCCGCGGCGGCCATGGCGCGGATCGTGAGAAGCGAGATTGCCGACACCATCGGGGACAAGACGCTGGCACGAACGGAGCTCGAGGCGACCACGATTGCCGCGAAAACACCGCGCGCGGTGCTCGAGGCTTATTACGAGCGGGCCGACGAGCTTTATCGCGAGCTCGACGACCGGGAGGCGCTCTTGGCGGCGTGCCGCAAGCTCGCCTCGCGGGAGAAGCTCGCGCTCGACGACCAGCTCCGCTACGCGCGTGCCGCGGTGCGGGCCATGATCCGCGGGCTCCCCTTTGCCGAAGCCGATGCGCGGCTCGCCCGCGAGCGTGCGGCGACGCCGGAGGATTCCGAGCTGGGGTTCGCCATCGATCTCGCGCGCATCGTCCTCAAGATCCGCCCCGAGCACAACGCCGCCGTGCGGAAAGAGCTGCTCGATTTTTACGAGAAGCAGAACAAGGTCGAACGGCACCGCGCCATCGTGCTCGATGCCGTGCAGCGCGCGATCGCACTCGGGGCGGATCCCATCGTCGAAGCGCTCGCGCAAGAGTACATCGACGACATCAAGCCGGGCACCATCGAGCGGCGGCGCGCCGAACGCTTGTACATGCAGGTGATGATCGGTCGCGCCTTCCGCCGTCGTGCTGCGGGACGCCTGGACGAAGCCCGGGCCGACTTCGAGGCGGTCGCCACGCGCACGGGCGCCCTCGAGGCGGTGGTGGGCACGATCGATTTGCGTCTTCGTGCAGGGGAGAAGCCAGAGGCGATTCGAGCCGCGTACACGGCGCGCCCGGACGACGACGATTCGGAGATGGTCGCGAACTTCGTGGCCGCGTATTTGCTCTCACGCCAGCTTCCGAAGCTCGAAGGGGAGGAGCATGCCCGCGCCGAGGAGCAGGCGATTGCCGCGCTGATGCGATCGTGGACCGACCTGAAGAATCAATGCATCGCCCAATCGTTGTACGGGTCGGTCCTTCACGAGCGCTACCTCCGCACCGGGGAGCCGGGCGCTGCCGAACGGGCGGGCACGCACTATTTGGTCGCCCTGGAGTTGGTCGGCAACAACCTCCGCTACCGCGCGATGGTCCTCGGCCAGTTGGGACTTTTGCATACGCAGGTCGGCAATTACCGGATCGCGCTCGGCTACCTCAAAGATCGCGACAAGCTTCCTTACGCGGATAATTCGGAGGGATTCGCGGTGCGCAGCGCCAAGGCGCAAGCCCTGCTGCACATCGGGCGCGAAAAGGACGCGGCGACCGCGGCCGAGGAGGCGCTGGCGATGCTCGACCGCCAGCCGAAGCTCGAACGCTACCGCGTGCTGGCCCTCGATCGCGCGGCGCTCTACAACTTGGCGGCCGATCAATTCGAGCGGGCCCTCGCGCTCTACGATGCGGAGATCCCGATCGTCGACAAGGACACTGGCCCTTCCGCCCAGCACAATCGCTTCGTGGTGCGCCTCGCACGGGCGGCGGCGGCACTCGGTGCCAAGCAGCCGCAACGTGCGCTCGCGGATCTGACGCTCGTCGATCGCGCGCTCGACGACAAGAAGTTCGCCGAGACGCTGGAGTGGCCGCACGCGGACAACGACCAGGTGATTCGCTCGTATCGGTTGATCGCGGCCGGCCTGCGCGGACGCGCGTCGCATGGACTGGGGCAGCTCGCCGAATCGGAGCGGGCACTGGAGACGCGCCGCAAGCTTCTCGAGAAGGAAACGAAGACGGACGATAGCGGGAACGAAGTCCGCGCGCTCATGCTCGTGGAATCCCAAATCGCCGACAACGCGATCCATCGCGGCGATCGCGCGCAGGCCGCTGCGGCGATGGACAAAGCCCTGAAGCACGCGGACCACCTTCACGATCTCGCGAAGGGTGCCGTCGACGCCGATCAACTCCACGCGCTGTGGCTTGCTGCCGAGATGTACGCGTTTACCGGCGTCCCCGCGAAGTCCGACGTGCCCAAACGTCTCGATCGGGCCATGACCGAAATGGCCAAACAAGGCTCGCCCGAGTTTCGGAATTACATGCGCTGGTTCGAAATTTACATGTCGCTCATCCCGCGGACCCGCTGATCCATCCGCCGGCGGGGCGCTCGAACCAGACATGCGCCTGGCCCGTTCCGACGGAGTTCTCGTAGAGCGAATACGGGACGCCCGGCGCACGGCAGGCGGCACCGCCGAGGGCGCCGGCCATCATGAGGTAATGGCCGAAGTGGCCCTCGGGGGCGTGGCGCAGGTACTCCGGCATGAAGTCGATGACCTGGCGATGGTCCCCGGCCGCGAGCCACGCCAGAACGCGCTCATCGGCGGCGCGGGCCGCGGGGCTGGAGATGTTCGCGGGATCCGAGGACTCGCACCGCCGAAGCTCTTTGAAGGGCACCATGCGATGGCTGAAGCCCCCCGACGCGAGAAGAACGACGCGGCGATCGAGGCCGGCGATGGCTTCGCCAATGAGCTTGCCGAGCAAGAGGAAGTCGTCCGGCGTCGCGGTTTGGTTGAGGCCCACGGAGATCCACCGCTCGCGGCCGGCGAGGAAGGTCCAGAGGTTGACGGTGCCGTAGAAGATGGGCAGGAGCGGATCGTCGCAGGCCAGGGCCCACGTATCGTCGCGGCCTTTGGCGAGGCGCTCGACGGCGAAGGCCAGCTCGGGATCGCCGGGCATGTCGTAAGGAATGGCCTTCATGCCGCGCGGAAGTTCGTGCGACGTGAAGAGGCCCTGGCGACGGGCGTGCGCCGTGAGGATGTGCTCGAAGGTGACGATCCAATGCGTGTCGAAGACCACGATGGTGTCGGCCGCGAGGCGGTCGAGCACCTCGGTGCGAAGACGGCGCAAACCCGGGACGAGCGAGGTGTCCTCACCGCCGTTGAGCTCGCGGCGCGTGGCCTCGGGCAGCATGATGCCCGGTGCGTGCGAGACGATCGCTGCGCCTACGATTTCGCCCACGTCACGATCCTCCCGCGCCGTCGTTCCATGGCGCGGTGCAGACGTTCTTCACGTCGGCGTAAAAGTCGAAGCTCCAATTGCCGCCCTCGCGGCCGACCCCCGATTGGCGGGCGCCACCGAATGGCGCGCGCAGATCGCGCACGAAGAAGCAGTTGACCCAGATGGTGCCGGCGACGATGCGCTGCGAAACGCGTTCGGCGCGCGCGCGGTCCTGGGTGAAGATGGCGGCGGCCAGGCCGTAACGCGTGCCGTTGGCGAGGGCGATGGCTTCCTCGTCGTCGTCGAAGGGCTGCAGGGTGAGGACGGGCCCGAAAACCTCTTCCTGGAGGATCTCCGCGCCGTCGGGGACGTCGACGAACAGCGTCGGGCGGTAATGGAGGCCGCCGAGTTCTTCGTTGGGACCGCCGCCGAGTGCCACGCGGGCGCCTCGCCCGATGGCGGTCTGCACGAAGCGGTCGATGCGCGCGACGTGTTCCCGCGCGATCTGCGGGCCGATGTCCGTGGCCGGATCGCGCGGATCGCCTTGGCGAAGGGCGCGGGCGCGCTCGAGGAAGCGGGCGAGGAACGCGTCGTAGAGGCGGCGGTGCACGAGCAGGCGGGTGGCGGCGAGGCAGACCTGGCCCGCGTGATCGTATTGGCCGACGGCGTGGGTGACGGCGAGCTCGAGATCGGCGTCGTCGAAGACGAGGAAGGGCGACTTTCCACCGAGCTCGAACGAGAGGGGCGTGAGGTTGCGCGCGGCGGCGGCGGCGATGCTTCGCGCGGTCTGGGTGGAGCCGGTGAACGAGATGCGGTCGACGTCGGGGTGGCGCACCAGCGCGGCACCGGCCTCTTCACCCAGGCCTTGCACCACGTTGAAGACGCCCGGGGGAAGGCCCGCCTCGTGCGTGATGTCGGCGAGGAGCGAGGCGGTGAGCGGCGACCACTCGGCGGGCTTGAGCACGACGGCGGCTCCGGATGCGAGCGCCGGGGCGATCTTCCACGTGGCCAACATGAGCGGCGCGTTCCACGGGGTGATGAGCGCCACCACCCCGGAGGGCTCCCAGCGCACGTGGTTGCGATGGCCGCGCGTCTCGAAGTCGGGCACCTCGAGGGCGCTGAGGTGGTCGGCGAAGTGGTGGAAGTTGTGCGCCGCACGGGGCACGACGCTGCGCTGCATCGCGCGCAAGAGCGGGCCGGCGTCGCGCGTCTCCACGGCGGCCAGCTCCGGGAGCCGGCGTTCGATGCCCGCGGCGATGGCGTGCAGCACGCGCGCCCGTTCCTGGGGCGGCGTTCGGCCCCAGGCCTGGAAGCCCGACTTGGCGGCGGCCACGGCGAGATCGATTTCGCGACGACTGCCCCGCGCGACTTCGGCGATGGTCGCGCCGTCGATGGGCGATACGTCGTCGAAGACCTGAGCGGAGGCGACCCGTTCACCGCCGATCCAGTGCTCGGTGGATACCTCGACGTCTTCGACCTTCATGGTGCCTCCACTCGCGTGATGCAGGTTCCGCCGTCGAACGTCACGCCGACGCTGCGGTAGTAGCCGCCGATCATCTCGCGGGGCGCGAGGGCGGCGAGTTCCTCGGTCGGCGATGGGAACAGAGCCATCTCCGCGGTGCCGGTCCATGCGGGGCTCAGCTCGACGTCGCGCCCCTTCATCGTCACGAGTTCGTGCATCGATGCGGGTGCCCCGTTTTCAATCGAGGGCCATGCGCGCGTGTGCAGCATGGGCAGCGCATTGACGAAGCCGCCGCTCGTCGAGGGCCCGGTGATGGTGAAGCGGGCGTCGGCCAGACGGCGACCACCCGCGGAAAGCGTGGCGCCGAAGCGACCGCCCGCCTGCAAACGGGGCCCGGCGCGTCCGACCGTGACCGGGCGGCTCATGTGGATGGCACCGAGCTTCTTCGGGTATCCCTGGTGCCAGCCGCGGGCGAGCGCGAAGTCGGAATCGACCCAGATGTACACGCAGCGTGAGTACACCTGCCCACGAAAGGCGCACCGCACCACGGCGAAGCACTCCTTGTATTGCGCACGCACCGGATCGAGCAGCTCGTCGAACGAATCGGAGCACGACTGCCAATCGGCCCAGATGAGGGCGACGGCCCCGGGATCGTCCGGCGCCAGCTCGATACCGTCGGGCAGCAACGCCGCCACCCGCGCCGGATCCGTTCGATACTCGATGGTGAGCAAATCGCCCGAATAGTGCCATGGCGGCGGCCGAACCAGCGCGGCGCGCCCTTCCGGGGAGCGCGGCGGCAAGAATCCTTGAAGCGTGGCCATCGCCGGCAGTATAAACTGATTCGGTACCGAATCAATTCGTCCGACCGGCACCCCGATGGGGAGGGAGAAGAATCATGGAAACACGGCGGATACTCGTTCATGACGACGTGCTCACGGTGAAGGCCGCCGACGAACCTGGGGCGCTCGTGGCGACGGATGGGCGCCGTTTTCGTGCCGATGCGGTGCAGCATCTTCCCCCGTGCACACCGACCAAGATCGTGTGCGTGCACCTCAACTACGAGAGCCGGCGGGTCGAGTTCGGCGCCAAGCTCGGGTCCACGCCCACGTATTTCCACAAGCCCGTGAGCGCATTGAATGCCCATGGTGGCGACGTGGTGAGGCCGCCGCCGTGCCGCTACCTGAATTACGAAGGCGAGATTGCCATCGTCATCGGGCGCCCCACGAAGAACGTCGCGCCCTCGGAGGCGGCGGCGTGCATCGCGGGCTACACCATCGCGTGCGATTACGGCCTTCACGATTTTCGCGACACCGACGCGGGCTCGATGCTGCGCGTGAAGGGCGCCGATACCCTTTGCCCCTTGGGCCCAGGACTGGTCACGGGCTGGGATTTTCGCGGGAAGCGAATCCGCACCTTGGTCAACGGTCAAGTGCGCCAGGAGGCCACCACCGACGAAATGATTTGGGACATGCACTACCTGGTGGCCGACATCGCGCGTACGATCACCTTGGTGGAAGGCGACGTCATTCTCTCGGGCACGCCCGCGAACTCCCGGCCCGTGGAGCCGGGGGACGTGGTCTCGATCGAGGTGGAGGGCCTCGGCGTGCTGAGCAACCGCATCACCTCGGGCGAGGTCGCGGTGCGCCACGACGTGGGCGCGCAGCCCTCGGAGTCGGAGGAGGTTCGCTCCACGGCATTGGGCGGCGACTGGGAATTTCGGGGGATCCGTGCACCGCGCCGCGATTGATCCGCGTCCCCGGTTGCGTCTGCTCTGGTCCGATCTGCTCGGGGTCGAGCGCGGGAAGTACCTCTATGGGCGGCGCGCCGAGGCGGGGCACACGAACTTCGCCGTCACCACCTTCGTGACGACCCTCGACAAGACGATCCTCCCCGTCGCCGGCTTCGCACACGACGTGGGGCTGCCCGATCTGCAGGCCCGCATCGACCCATCGTCGGTGCGGCCGGGTTGGGAGAAGGACACGGTCGTGGGCGTGTCGGATCTTTCGCGCGATGGGGCGCCGCTCGCGGTGTGCCCGCGGCAGATGCTGCGGCAAGCCTGCGCGCCGTGGATCGATGCGGGGCTGTACCCGCAGCTCGCCTTCGAGCTCGAGTTCTACCTGATGGCCCCCGATGGACGCGGAGGCTACGGGCCGCTGACGGCGCCGGCGCCGCACGTGTATGGCACCGGGCCGGCGGTGGATCCCGACGGGGTGATCGATGACATGGCCGCGGCGGCGGCCGCCTCGGGGTTTCCGCTGGAAGGGTTTGCCAGCGAATTCGACGATGCGCAGTTCGAGTTGAACCTCGGCCACCGCGATGCCCTCGCCGCCGCGGACGATGCGTTCTTGCTGCGCCTGTTGGTGCGCGAGGTGGCCCTTCGGCGCGGTCACCGCGCGACGTTTCTCGGGAAGCCGTTCGCCGAGCGGGCAGGCACGGGCATGCACGTCAATTTGAGCTTTCGCACGGCCAGCGGGGAGAACGCGCTCGACGATCCCCACGCCAAGGATGGCCTCTCGCCGAAGGTGCACCACGCCACCGGCGGGCTGCTCGCCCACCACGAGGCGCTCGCTGCCGTGTTTGCGCCCAACGTGAACGCGTACGGGCGGCTTCGTCCGCACCAGATGAATGGCTATTGGGCCAATTGGGGCTACGACGATCGCACCGCGGCGGTGCGCATTCCGCCCGAGCGCGGGGCGGGCACCCGCATCGAGCATCGCACGCCCGACGGCGCGGCCAATCCGTACCTCATCGGCGCGGCGCTGCTCCATGCCGCGCGCTTCGGGGTGGAACGGGAGCTCGTGCCTTCGTCGTCGAGCGATCGCACGGTGCCGGAGTCGCTCGCGGACGCGCTCGAGGCGTTCGCGGCGGACACGTGGCTGTGCCATGCGCTCGGGCCCGACTTCGTGCGCGCCTTCACCGCATTGAAGCGCGCCGAATGCGAACGAAGCGAGCCGACGGACCTGGCGTTCTACTTGCCGTTCTTCTGATCGACACCGCGCAGCAAGCTGCGAAGCAACCCGGCGAGGCGATCTTGATCGGCCGGGCCGAGGCTGCTCGCGACGGCGGCCTCCTCGGCGTTGAACTTCGGGAAGACGCGCTCGATGACCTTGCGACCCTTGGGCGTCAGGTCGACGAACACGGTGCGGCCGTCGTGCGGGCCGGGACGGCTCTTCACGAAGCTGCGGCGCTTGAGCGTGCCCACGACGCCCGTGGCGGTGGGCCGGCTGATGCACACGTGCGTGGCGAGCTCGCGCACCTCCATTTCGCCCCACACCCAGAGCACCCACAAAGACGAAAACGACGTCCACGAGAGCCGGTCGGCGGCGAGCACATTGCCCTCGAGCCGGCGGCGCACCGCCATGGAGGCGCGGAACAAATTGGAGATGGCCGCCATGGCGCGGAAGTCCAGCGGCAGATCGCCGAGCTTCTCCATCACTTTGGCCTCGGCCGGGAGGAGATCCGCCTGGCGCTTGTTCACCTGCTTGCGAGCGGCCTTCATTGGGCGAGGGCAAACCCGTGTTTGCGCGGATCGGCCGTGGCCAAGAGGCGCGGTTGCGGGCCGCGTCGGTCCCAGGCCACCATCTGCACCGCGTTCGCCGAGGACGACGACTCGCGCACCGTTTCGCCGCGGGCGCGCATGCCCGCGCGCACGTCCTCCGGGATGTCCGGCTCGACGAGCACCTCGGGCGTGGCCCCGTGCACGAAGATGCGCGGCGCGCTGACGCAGGCGCCCGGGTCCATCTGGTAGACGAGGCGCGCGAGCGTCGCCTGCATCACGTTGCCCGCGATGCGAAGCCCGCCCGAGCCACCGACGGCCAGAAGGGGCGCGCCGTTCTCCAGAACGATGGTCGGCGTCATGCTCGAGACCGGGCGTGCGCCGGGGCGCGGCCGGTTCGGCCCGAGGCCGATGACCCCGAAGCCGGCGACATCGCTCGGCGAGGAAAAGTCGGTCAGCTCGTCGTTGAGCAGGATGCCCGTGTCGCCCGCCACCAGGCGCGCGCCGAAGGGGCCGTTCACCGTCGTGGTGAGCGAGACCACGTTGCCGTCCGCATCGGCCACGACGATGTGCGTGGTCCCCTGCTCCGTCGACTTGAACTCGGGCGCCACGTGCGTCTTGTACGGATCGAGCTTCTTTTGGCGCGCCGCCATGCGATCCGTCGCCAAGGCGCGCTCATACGACTCGTTCACCGATGCTTCCAGATCCGGATCGCCCGCGATGCGCGCGCGATCGGCCACGGCGCCGCGCATCACCTCGGCCATGAAGTGCAGGTACTCGCTCGAGCCGAAGCCCAGCTTGCCCAGCATGCTCGTCGAGTCCGCGCCGAGGATGCTCGCCGCCTCGAGCAACATGAGCCCACCCGCCGACGGCGCCGGCATGGTGTAGATGGTGCGCGCGCCAAAGGTGCGGGTGAGCGGCGCGCGCTCGCGGACGCGGTACGCGGTGAGGTCGCCCTCGTCGAGGGTGCCGCCGGCGGAGCGCGCGGCCTGCACGATCTTCTTCGCGATGTCGCCGCTGTAGAAGGGGCGCGAACCTTCGCTGCCGAACCGGGTCAGGGTGCGCCCGAGCTCGGGCCGGCGCACCGCCGCGCGGTAGCCGAGGGGGTGATCGCCCGGGAAGAACGCGCGGGCCAGATCCGGCGATTGGACGACGTACTCGTGCATGCGCGCCAGCGAATCGGCCATGTGCCGGCCCAGCGAGAAGCCACGGGTCGCCAGATCGGCAGCGGGCTGGGCATCGGCGGCGAGGGAACGCTTGCCGTAGCGCAGGTTGAGCAGCTCGAGCCCGGCAGGCTCGCCGGGAACCCCTACGGTGTGCCCGCGCTGAGCGGCCTGGGCATTGGCGCCATTTTGGGCGAGCAGCTTCTCGACGTCGATCTTCTGCGCGGCGGTCTCGCGGAAGTCGAGGGCCACGACCTTGCGATCCTTCTTCAGATAGACCAGCGCGAAGCCTCCGCCGCCGATGCCGCTGGACACCGGATTGACGACCCCGAGCGTGAGCGCCGCGGTGATGGCGCCATCGATGGCATTTCCCCCATTGCGCAGTGTTTCCAACGCGGCGTGCGTGGCGTCGGCATTCTCGGTGGCGACGGCCACCGAGGCGCCTTCGGCGGCTTGCGGGAACGCGGCGCGGCTTTGGGAGACCGGAAACGCCAGGACCAACACCGAGGCGACCGCCACGAAGACGGTGGGGAGCCGCGGAATTCGGCGTGGTAGGCTGCGTCCGAGCAAGGTACGAAAAGAGGCGTTCATGCGATTCGTGTTCGTGATGGATCCGATGCAGAAGGTGCTGCCGGACAAGGATACTAGCTTTGCCCTCCAGCGCGCGGCATTGAAACGCGGCCACGAGTTACTCCATACGGAGCTGCGGGATCTCTTTGCGAAAGACGGCGACGTGTGGACCCGCGCGCGCGAGCTGCGTGTGCAAGATGGCGCGCCCTTTTTCGAGTACGGCGCGGTGGGCGACGTGCGCTTTGCCGACACCGACGCCGTCTTCATCCGCAAGGATCCGCCGTTCGATTCCGAGTACCTGTATGCCACATTGCTGCTCGAGCGGGCACGCGGGCAGACGCTCATCGTGAACGATCCACGCGGTCTGCGCGATGCGAACGAAAAGCTGTACGCACTGCACTTTTCGCGTCACATGCCAAAAACGCTGGTGGCCTCCCACCGTGAGCGCATCCTGGATTTCGCCGACGAAGTGGGCGGCACCGCGGTGATCAAGCCCCTTCACGGCGCCGGCGGCGCCGGTGTGCTCCTTCTCTCGCGCAAGGACCAGAACGCCCGTTCGATCATCGAGACGCTCACCCGCGAGGAAACGGTCGCGGCCATGGTGCAGGAGTACCTGCCCGCCGTGCGCCAAGGCGACAAACGCGTGCTCCTGCTCGATGGGCAGGTGCTGGGCGGCATCAACCGCGTGCCCCGCTCCGACGACCTGCGCTCGAACATCCACGTGGGCGGGCGCGTGGAACCGTGCGAGGTGACCGCACAGGAACGGGCCGTGGTCGACGATATCGCACCACGCCTGCGCGCCGACGGCCTCTATTTCGTGGGCCTCGACTTCATCGGCGGCAAACTCACCGAGGTGAACGTCACATCGCCCACCGGCATTCAGGAGCTCAGCGCGCACCAAGGACGCGATGTTTCCGAGGACGTGATTGCCTGGGTCGAAAAGAACGTAACTTCGGGTGCGGCGAGGTCGAAGGAGCCTCCGAGATCCTGACAGGTCTTTGAAGCCGAGGCATTCATGCCACTGACCATCGTCGTTCGCTCCTCGGAACCCGGCGCCTCTAGCGACACCCCCGATGCCTCGCTGACCTTCGACGGCCCACGCGTCGTCATCGGTCGCGGCACGGGGTGCGATGTGCGCCTGCCCGACGTGAGTGTGAGCCATCGCCATGCGAGCCTGCGCATCGACGCGGGGGTGCACTCGCTCATCGACGAGGGAAGCCTCAATGGAACGTTCGTCGGGGGCGTGCGGCTTTTGCCGCAGGTGCCGCGCGTCATCCAATCGGGGGACTTGGTGCGCGTGGGGCGCGTATGGCTCGAGCTGAGGATCGACCAGCGCCCCGCCACCCGCGATTTGTCCCTGGCCACACGCGATCTGGCGCTGCGCCTCGTGTCGCAGGCCATGCGCAACCTGGGCGACGACACCGTGTCCAAGGTCTCGGTGGTCGAGGGGCGCTCGTCCGGTGCCTTTCTGCACCTGGAGGAGGAAGGGCGCATCTACGTCGTCGGCCGCGGCGAGTCGTGCGACCTGCCCCTCGACGAGCACGATTCGTCGCGGCAGCACGTGCAGATCGTGCGGCGGGGCTCCGTCGTGCTGATCCGCGATCTCGGCTCGAAGAATGGCGTCGTCCTGGGCGAGGTGCCCCTCGACCGCGATCGCGACGTGGTGTGGAAGGCGCACTCGATGATGCGGGTCGGCACCACGGTGCTGGCGCTTCAAGAGCCGGTCGCGGACGCCTTGGCGGATCTGGAGGCGGCGCCGGACGAAAAGCTCGTCCCCGCGGACGTGCCCCCGCCGCCCCTCCGTGAGAGCAACAAGAGCGATGCGCCGATGTCGGAGATCCCCACATCGTCCAGCCTGCGCCCCGAGGATGAGCGCAGCTCGGCTCCCATCGCGAGCGTCGAGAAAATGAGCGAGCCGACGCCGCTCCCCAAGAAAAAAACGTCGCACCTTACACCGGGGTATGCGCTCGTGGTCATCACGGCGTTCGCGGTCATCGTGGCGAGCCTCGTGGGCCTGGTCTGGCTCCTGCGCACGGGCGAGAACAGCGGCATGTAGTTCGGTACCAAATCATTTGGAGCGACCTGGGCGGGCACGCTAAAGTAGCCGCCATGACGCCCGACGAATTTCGTGCTCTAGGGTACAAGATCATCGACTGGATCGCGGAGTATCGCGAGACCGTCGAACCGCGGCGGGTCATGTCGCACGAAACGCCGGGCGCGGTGCGGGCCAAGCTGCCCGCCTCCCCGCCGGTAGATCCCGAGCCGTTCGAGCGCATTCTCGCGGACTTGGAGAGCATCGTGCTTCCGGGCATCACGCACTGGAGCCACCCGAGCTTCTTCGCGTACTTCCCCAGCAACACGAGCCTGTCCGCCGTGCTGGGCGACCTGCTCGCATCGGGTCTCGGCGTCCAATGTATGAGCTGGCAGACCAGCCCCGCCGGCACCGAGCTGGAAGAGGCCATGATGGATTGGCTCCGGCAGATGCTCGGCTTGCCCGATGCATTTCGCGGCGCCATCCAGGACACGTCGTCCAACGCCACGTTCGTGGCCATGCTCTGCGCCCGCGAGCGCGCCTCGGGGGATGCGCGGTTGGGCGGCGGGCTGCAGAGCATCGAGGCGCCGCTGACGGTGTACACGTCGGACCAGGCGCACAGTTCGGTGGAGAAAGCCGTGCTGCTCGCGGGCATCGGGCAGGAGCAATTTCGCTCCATCGAGACCGACGGGCGGTACGCGATGCGGGTCGATGCGCTGCGGGCGCGGCTCGAGGAGGACGTGCGCGCCGGCAAGAAGCCGTGCGCCATCGTGGCCACGGTGGGCACGACGGCGACGACCGCGTCGGATCCTCTGCGGCCCATCGCGGAGCTGGCGCGCGAGTACGGGGCATGGCTCCACGTCGATGCGGCCATGGCGGGCATCGCGATGATTGCCCCCGAGTGCCGCGAACACTGGGCGGGCATCGACGAGGTGGACTCCATCGCGGTCGATCCGCACAAGTGGCTCGGCACCGGGATGCACTTGAGTGCGTATTACGTGCGCGATGCGTCGTACCTCACGCGGGTCATGTCCACGCAGCCGCACTACCTGCGCACGGCGGCGGACGACAAGGTGACCAACTTCCGCGATTGGGGCATCTCGCTCGGGCGGCGCTTCCGAGCCTTGAAGCTCTGGTGCCTTCTGCGCGAACAGGGGACGAGCGGGCTCGTGGCACGCATCCGGCGCGATCTCGCCAATGCGAAATGGCTCGAGGCCGAGGTGAGGAAGACGGAAGGCTGGGAAGTGGTGGCCCCCGTTCCGTTTCAGACCGTGTGCGTGCGCCACGTGCCGCGGCACTTGGGCGGGATGCGCGACGAAGACGCCCTCAACGCGCACAACCTCGCCTGGGCCGATCGCATCAACGACGGCGGCAAGGCGTACCTCACGTCGACCGTCGTCGCGGGCCGGCGCATCGTGCGTGTGTCCGTGGGCGCGGAGGCCACGGAGCTTTCCCACGTGAAGAAGCTGTGGGAACTCATGCAAGAGACCGCCGGAAGCTAAGAAGCGTCGATCGATGGGGGGTGTCAGGTTCGAATGACCTGATGCTGGAACCGCGGCAGCGGGATCAAACCGGCGGGACCGGAGCGATGTGGGGTCCAGAAAGGCAGGATCGCCCGAGCTCTGGCGATCCTGCTTCGGGGAACGGGCTAAGGCGCCGGCCTCGCCGGACTTTTTCCCGCTGCCGCTGCTCGCCTGCAAACCACCCGCGAGCCCGCCACCATCCATCGATTGTTGCGTTGGACGGCATCGCGCTCGCAATGTGTCGGCGTCCGAAAGGATGCCGGCCATGCGCGGTGTGAAAAAACGAGACGTCGAAGGAGTGAGTCCGGAAGCTCCGAGCTTTTGCGAAGCGTTGGAGGCTTCGCATCCCGTTTGGCTACGGCGTGGCGATAGATCCCACCCCGCGGGCGGGCTGTCACGGCGCGAGCTCGTCGTTTCGGGGTTCACCTCCGGCTGTGCGCTCGCGCTGACACAAGCCTGCGGCCGCAACACGGCGGGTGACGCGGGCGCCGTCTCCGTCGGGCAAACGTCGACGTCGGCCGCCGAGGCCGCGCGCGAGCTCGACATCGTGCTCCGCGTGAACGGCGAGGCGCACAGCCTGCGGCTCGAGCCTCGCGTATCGCTGCTGGATGCCCTGCGCGAGCGGCTCGGGCTCACCGGAACGAAGAAGGGGTGTGACCATGGCCAGTGCGGCGCGTGCACCGTGCTCGTCGACAAGCGCCGCGTGCATGCGTGCCTCACCCTGGCGGTGATGGTGCAGGGCGCGCCGATCACCACCATCGAGGGCCTGGCGAAGGGGGAAGAACTTCATCCGATGCAGGCGGCCTTCGTGACCTGCGACGGACTCCAATGCGGCTACTGCACACCGGGGCAGATCCTGAGCGCGGTCGGCCTCGTCCACGAGGGGCACGCGAAAACGGACGACGAGGTGCGCGAGGAGATGAGCGGCAACGTCTGCCGCTGCGGGGCGTATTCGAACATCGTGGCCGCCGTTCAGTTGGCGCGCCGCAAAGGGATCGCGTCATGAATCCGTTCGGCTATGTGCGACCGGCCCATGAAGCGGCGGCCCTCGATGCGGGGTCGGAGCCCGACTCGCAGTTCATCGCGGGCGGCACGGGGTTGGTGGATCTGTTGCGACTCGGCGTCGAGAAGCCAGCGCGGCTGGTCGACCTGAACGCGCTCGGGTGGGACAAGATCGAGCCGACACAAGAGGGCGGTCTCTACGTGGGCGCGCTGGTGAAGAACAGCGATCTCGCGTGGCACCCCGAGGTGCAGCGGCGTTACCCCGTTCTCTCGGAAGCCCTGCTCGCCGGCGCATCGCCGCAGCTGCGCAACATGGCCTCGGTCGGCGGGAACCTTCTGCAGCGCACCCGCTGCGGGTACTTTCGCGACGTCGGCGTGACCGAGTGCAACAAGCGCACACCCGGCTCGGGGTGCGCGGCCCTGGGCGGGTACGTGCGCATGCATGCGGTGCTCGGCGGCAGCGAACACTGCATCGCCGTGCATCCCTCGGACATGTGCGTGGCGCTGGTCGCGCTCGATGCGGTGGTGCACGTGCGCGGGCCCACGGGGGCGCGGATCGTACCGGTGGCCGAGTTTCACGTGGCGCCGGGGGCGCACCCCGAGGTGGAGACCGTGCTCGCACGCGGGGACATCGTCGTGGGGATCACCCTGCCGCCGACACCGTTCGCGCGGCGCTCGGCCTACGTGAAGGCGCGGGATCGGGCGTCGTACGCCTTTGCGCTGGCCTCGGCCGCGGCCGCGATGCACCTCGAGGGCGCGGTGATCCGCGAGGCGCGCGTGGCCTTCGGGGGCATTGCCACCAAGCCGTGGCGCAGCAAGGAGGCCGAATACGTGATGCGGGGCGAGCCGGCCACGCGCGCGCTGTTCGAGCGGGCGGCGGAGGTGGCACTGCGAGAGGCACGCCCGCGCTCGGGCAACGAGTTCAAGGTGGCGCTCGCACAACGGGTGCTCGTGCGGGCGCTTTCGCGCGCGGGGGGCATCGCATGAATCGATGGACCGTCGGCCAAGGCATCGACCGAATCGATGCCCGCCTCAAGGTGACCGGCAAGGCCGATTACGCCGCGGAGGCGCAGGTGCCCGGATTGGTTCACGCGGTGATCGTTACAAGCACCGTGGCCCGCGGGCGGATCGCGTCGCTGGACACGAAGAACGCGGAACGCGCGCCCGGCGTTCTTGCGGTGCTTTCGCACCTGCGTGCGCCGAAGCTGCCCGGCATTCGCGCGAAGACGACACCGCAGGATCGCTACCTGCAGCTCTTTCAGGACGACCGCATCGTCTACAACGACCAGCCCATTGCGCTGGTGGTGGCCGACACGTTGGAGCATGCGCAATATGGCGCATCGCGGGTGGTGGCGGGCTACGAGACGGAGCCATTTTCCATCGACATGAACGCGGAGGCACCGCACGCGTACGCGCCGGAGAACGCTGGACCGCATGGCACGACCGACTCGCGCCGCGGGGATGTGAACGCGGCCCTCGGCGCGGCGAAGGTGAGCGTGCGGCAGACGTATTCGACGCCCGTCGAGCACCACAACCCGATGGAACCACACGCGGCCGTCGCCGTGTGGCAGGGCGAGGATCGCGTGACGATTTACGATACGACGCAGGGCATTTTCAGCGTGCGGAACAAGGTGGCCACGCTCTTCGGGATCCCCAAGGAAAACGTGCGCATCGTTTCGCATTACGTGGGCGGCGGGTTCGGCTGCAAGGGCTCGCCGTGGTCCTATGTCGCGCTCGCCGCCATGGGGGCCAAGGTTACCGGGCGCCCGGTGAAGCTCGTGGTTACACGGCCGCAGATGTTCTCGTTGGTCGGGCACCGGCCGCACACCGTGCAGGCCGTGGCGCTCGGAGCCGATGGCGATGGGAAGCTCACGGCCATCTCGCACGACGTGCGCTCTCCGACGTCGCGCTTCGACGAGTTCGTCGAGCCGTCGGCCCTGCAGACGCGCATGCTCTACGCGTGCGCCAACGTGAGCACATCGCACCGACTGGTGCGGCTCGACATTCCGACGCCGACCTTCACCCGTGCGCCCGGCATCGCCACGGGCACGTTCGCGCTGGAGTCCGCGATGGATGAACTCGCGTACGCGTTGAAGATGGACCCCATCGCGCTGCGGCTGAAGAACTACGCGGAGCGCGACCCCGATACGGGCAAACCCTGGTCGAGCAAATCGTTGCGCGAGTGCTACCGGCGCGGGGCCGAGAAGTTCGGCTGGTCGCGGCGCACGCCCGATCCGCGCTCGATGCGCGATGGCCGATGGCTCGTCGGCTGGGGCATGGCCAGCGCCACCTACCCCGCCACGCAGCGCCCGGCCTCCGCGGTCGCGCGTATCCGCGCCGATGGCAGCGCCCTGGTGCAGGCCGGCTCGCAGGACATCGGCACCGGGACGTACACCATCATGACGCAGATTGCTGCCGATACGCTGGCATTGCCGCTCGCGCGTGTGCGCTTCGAGCTGGGCGACACCCTTTTTCCGGAAACCCCCGTATCGGGCGGATCGCAAACGGCCGCCAGCGTGGGCTCGGCGGTGAAGATGGCCGGCCTCGAGGTGCGGAAGAAGCTCATCGAATTGGCCGTCACGGATCCCAAGTCCCCACTTTACGGTCGCCCGGTCGCCGCCATCGATGCCGAGGAGGGTACGCTTTTCGTCAAAGGGAATCGTGCACGCAACGATGGATTCGGCGACATCGTGAAACGCAGTGGAAAAGCCGAAATCGAGGCGCGCGTGGATAGTCCGGAAAAGGAGGATCGCAAACGGTATGCAACGCATTCCTTCGGTGCACAATTCGCCGAAGTGAAGGTGGACGAAGATCTCGGCCTCGTGCGCCTATCACGCTTCGTGGGCGCCTTCGCCGCAGGCAAGATCCTCAATGCCAAAACGGCGGAAAGCCAACTTCAGGGCGGCATCGTATGGGGTATTGGCCTCGCCCTGCACGAGCGCACATGGCGCGACGATCGCAGCGGCAGGGTCATGACACGCGACCTGGCCGATTACCATGTACCGGTGAACGCCGACGTACCGCACATCGACGTCATCACGGTGGACGAAATCGATCCCCACGTGAACGAAATCGGCGCCAAAGGCATCGGCGAAATAGGAATCACCGGAACCGGCGCCGCCATCGCCAATGCGGTATTCCACGCCACCGGCCGACGCATCCGCGACCTGCCCATCATGCTGGACGCTCTTCTATGAAAAAAGCGGTCGCAGCCGCGTTCATGGCACGCGAGGTGCTCTCTTGAATGACGTGGAACCGCAACAAGACAGAAAGAATCCTCCTTTGCGCACAGTCATCGGCGTGATCGTGGTCCTCACCATCGTCGCCGCGGCGGGCATCTTTGCCGTCTACAATCGACGGGACGATGGCAAAATTGGTACGGCGCGCACGACCGCGGGCACGGCCGCCACGTCGAACCGCGATCCGGGTATTTCACCCGACGACTATGGGAAGGTGAATTCCGATGCGCATGCACGCATCACCGCGGCGCGATGCGAGCGCGAGGAGCGCTGCCAAAAGACCGGTGGCGGCAAACAGTACACGGACCGCCCCACCTGCGAGAGGGAGCGGCGCACGCAGGCGAATTACCTGCTTCCCGCGGAGAAGTGCTCGCGCGGCATTCCGGCGGATCGGGTGAACGCGTGCGTCGCCGCCATCGCTGCTGCGAAATGCGACATGCCCGCCGAATCGTTCGACGACCTGGCTCCGTGCACGGCGCAGATACTCTGCCAATGAGCTGTGAAGAAGACACTCGAACGAGGAGACGCCCATGCAAGCCGTCGTATTTCATCGTCCAAAGAAGGTAACGGTCGACCGCGTCGACGACCCGCGGATCGAGGCCCCCACGGACGCCATCCTGCGCGTGACGTCGACCGCCATTTGCGGGTCCGACCTCCATATTTACAACGGATTCTTCCCACAGATTCGAAATCTGGTTCTCGGCCACGAGTTCATGGGCATCGTCGAGGAGATCGGCACGTCGGTGCAGCGTCTCAAAAAGGGCGACCGCGTCGTGGTGCCGTTCCCCGTGGCGTGCGGCCAGTGCTTCTTTTGCGAACGCAGCCTCCCCATTCACTGCGAAAATTCGAATAAGAAGAATTACGGGCCCGAAGGCGGTCTGCTTTCGCAAAAGGGCGGTGGCCTGTTCGGTTACACGGATTTGTACGGAGGTTATGCCGGTGGGCAAGCCGAGTACGTCCGCGTTCCCTATGCCGATTATGGCCCGCGCCGTGTTTCGGATTCGCTCACCGACGATCAAGTGCTCTTTCTGTCGGACATCTTGCCCACGGGCTGGTCGGCCATCGATTGGGCCGAGGTGCGCGGCGGCGAAACGGTCGCCGTATTCGGCTGCGGCCCCGTCGGACTCATGGCGCAAAAATGCGCATGGCTGCGCGGCGCTCGCCAGGTCATCGGCATCGACCGCGTGCCGTACCGTCTGGAGTGCGCGCGCGAGACCGCCAACGCGGAGGTCATCGATGCATCGCGAACCGACCCTGTGCAGGGCATTCGCGATCTCACGCACGGCCGCGGCGCCGATGTTTGCGTGGACGCCGTGGGCATGGAAGCGCACCGCGGCATGGTGAAGAAGATTTCCAACGTGGTGCACGCCGAAGTCGGCAGCATCGAAGTCCTGCGCCAATGCATCAGCGCGGTCCGCCGCGGCGGCAGAGTATCGATCGTCGGCGTGTACGGCATGAACTACGACAATTTTCCGCTCGGCCAAATGTTCGACAAGGGCATCCGCGTCGGCTTCGGCCAAGCGCTCGTTCATCGCTACATCGACGAGTTGATCAAGATCATCGAAAGCGGACACGTGCGCACCGACGACATCATCACGCACCGCGTGGCGCTGTCGGAGGCCCCCCGCGCCTACGACATCTTCTGCCGCAAGGAAGATCACTGCGTGAAGGTTATTCTCAAACCGTGAATTCGGACTTGACCGCTAGGACGCCGAGCGCAGAAGCAGTGCGGCCAAAAGTGCGAAGCCCAATAGGCCGATGCCCAGGCCGACGGCGACGCTGCCGACGCGGCCTTCGATCAATTCGGGCGGGAGGCGGGCGAAGCCGATGCGACCGCGCTTGGCGTGCCGCAGGAGGAGGAGGCCTTCGACCAAGGCGGAGAGGAGCACGGTCCACACGGCGAGGCGCAGGCCGCGGGCGCGCGCACGGGCGGCCACCATGTGCACGGGGCCGAGGCCATCGAGGACGACGGGGCGCGGGAAGACGCGGGCGGTCATGCGCGCGAGGGTCGGGCGCAGCTCGCAGGCGGCGGCGGGCGGGGCATACGGGAAGGCCAAGGTGGCGCCGGACAGGTTTTCGGCGCCGTGGGCTTCGCCGGAGGCGATCACGAAGCCCTTCTCCGGTGCGTCGGTGGGAAAAGGGATGCTCGCGCTGCGCATGCCGCTGCCGTCGACCTTGAGATCCAGGGCGTAGCCGCGCGCGCGCCCCTTCTCGTCGTCGATTTCGACGTAGGCCACGGGACGTGGGGAGGGACTGCGCACGGTCAGGCTGCCGCCCGCCTCGGGCAACGATACCGAGAAGGCGCCGCCGGCGACGGGGATCGCGCCGAACCACTCGCCCGCGCGCGCGTTCTTCCCCTTGCCTTCCTCGGCACGAAACGATGCGCCCACGACGTGCGCGCGGGCGGTCATCGCCACCTCCGCCCAACCGTTGTCGCAGGTGCGGGCCGTCGGCGTGGCCACCTCGAGCCCTGGCTCGGGCTCCACCGTGATGCGCACGTTGCCCAGCGCCGCACCCGTCGCCGCATCGGTCGCGCGCACCAGCACGCGCGAGGGAAACTCGGCGGCGAGCGCGCGGCCGATCACCAGCGCGTCCAGCGCAATGGTCCCTGCGCGACGGTTCGCCGCGAGAAACGTCGGCGTGCGCTCGTCGATGGAATCGGTCCGCTGCGGCGGCACGGTCACCATGCCGTGTGCGAAGTCCTCGCCGGTGCGCGCCGCGACCACTTGCGCCGCGAGCCGTTCGCCCGGGGCGACCCCCTCCAGCGCGAGCCAGGCCTCCGCCACACCGTCGGCGTTGGTCATGCCTTCCCACGTCGCCCCGTGCCCGCCCTGCTGCGTCACCGACACCCGCAGCGGCTCGTTCGGCACCGGCTCCTTGACGCCGCGATCTTCGCGCATCAGCGCCACGGTCCACGCGAGGCCGTGCTGCCCCGATGCCGGCGGTGCACCGTACACGCGGGCCGCGCGCGCATCGTGCGAGGCACCGATACGAAGGCCCAGCGCGATCACCACCACGGAGATCGCCGGTGGGCAGACGAGCAGGGCGCGCTCCCAGCGCGGGTTCATTTTCATCGTGGGGACGGTGATACTACCGGGGCCATCACGGAAGCCGGAACCGAGATGCCCTCCCAACGCACATCGGCTTTCACATTCGGATCCACGGTGATGGGCGGCGGCATCGCCGGCGATGTCCCCAGCGCCCCACGCGCGAGCTCGATGGATCGCACGCCACTCGCCGTGAGCACGTGCACCGACTCACCACGACGCTCGATGTCGACGAACGCATCTCCGACGCCCACCCGCGCGATCTTCACGCCATACGCCCCCGTATCCGTGGGCCGCGCGCTGCGGTAGCTCACGCGGGACACCGTGACAGGCACGCGCGCCTCGGCGGCTTGGCCCACGACTTCCGCGATGAAGCGCGCCACCAGCGCACCGTCATGCCCCATGTGCGGAACCCGATCGTGGCGCACCGAGAAACCTCGATCGCGCAGCACGCGGGCGAGCATCGCACTCTGCGCCGGCGGCGAGACGCGGTCGTCGTCGCCATGCACGAGCCATACGGCCAAGTGCCGCCCGTTCTCCGCCACGTCGAGCGCGTTCACCAGGTGTGCGGCCGCCTCGTTCGGGAGGATGCTCTTCACGTAGGTGCTCGTGTCGTATTTCGAGTCGCCGAAAAAGCTGGTGACGCTGGCAAACTTGTCCGGGTGGTGAAACCCGATGGTCGTCGCCCCCGCCCCGCCCATCGATGCACCCCAGATCGAGATGCGGCGTGGATCGATGGCCACCGCCTGCGAGACAGTGTCGATGGCCCGCATCACCTCGTCCTCGGCCGCCGCCGTGTAGAGCGAGTTGCCCAGGCCGCTCGGCATGAGCAGCACCACGTCACGCGCCGCCGCCTCGCGAAGAAGGTCGGCGTACGCGCCGTAGGTCCACATCGTCCCGTTCCATGGGTGCGTGCCCACGAGAAGCGCGGACGGCTTTTTGATGTCGTGCCCCGGTGGAATGAACACCACCGCCTTCCCTCCGCCCGCCGCGGCGTGCGGCGACGAAAAGGACAGGAGCCCCAAGCCCTCTCGCGATTCGATTTGCGCCCCGAATGTCGGCGCCTGCCCGCACACGATGCGGTGCTCGTACGCGCCCACGTGGATCTCGATCTCCACGTCGTGGGCGCGCTCGGGGCGCGGCGGCAGCGGCACCACCACCGGGCCATTTCCACCCGTGGGCACCGCGGTGCCGTTCACCAGGATGCGACCGCGGCCCGCACAAACGGGGATCTCCAACGCCACGCGCTCCCCACCGGCGACTTGAAAGCGCACCGCGTACAGGCCCGTCGGCAGGTTGTTCCGCGCCAAATCCGCCCAGGTGAGCGCTTTGTACGTCCGACGCGTGCCCCAGGCCCCGCTTGCGGGGCCGTTCCTGACGGGCGTGGGGGCGGCCCCGAGCTCCACGGCGTGAAGCTCGGTCCCTTGCACCGAGGCATGGAGCGGGATGGCACCCGTCAGCGTAGGCGCGTTCGCGCTGGTTGCTCCAGCAGCGTTTCCCGCGGAGGAACTTCCCGCGTCACCCCCGGCCGGAGCCGGCGGAGGGCGCACGCTGGTCGCAGGCCCCACGGTGACGGCGGCTGCGTCCACGGGCGCCGCGAAAACCTTGGTCGGAAGACCAAAGCTCGCGAAAACCCCCACCGTGGCGAGCACGGCACAACGCATCCCTCCTCTTTTCATCGATGTGCCTTGGTAGCGCAAGCCCCCTTGTCAACGCTCGCCGTTCGCACCAGCATCGTGCGCGATGCTGAACGCTAGCGCTACAACGACACAGGCTGCTTCCGAGGAGAGCGAAAAAGTGGGAACCAAACTGGGAGGCGCCAGCTTTTTGCGCGCCCGAATTGGCTCACTCCTCGCGATTTTGCCGCTCGGCATCTGGTCCGTCGTCCACATCTGGAACAACCTATCGGCCTTTCAAGGGGCGGACGCCTGGGAAAAATCCGTCACGTCGTATCCACATCCGGTCGCCCAGGTCATCACCGCCATCGTGGTGCTTCTCCCCCTGCTGATCCATTCGGTCTGGGGCATTGGCCGCCTGCTCAGTGCGCGGCCCAACAACGTCCGGTACGGCTTCTACACCAACCTGAAGTATGCCCTTCAGCGGGTCACCGCGATCGGCCTGCTCCTGTTCATCATCGCGCACCTCTGGCTGGCGTGGGTTCATCCCCGCTTCGTCGAGGGCCATGCCGAGGCCTTCGCCGACATCAGCCATGAAATGCATTTTCACATGCCGACCTTGGTCGTCTACGTGTTGGGCACCCTCGGGCTGGCCTACCACCTGGCCAACGGGCTGCACACCTTCTGCATGGGCTGGGGCATCGTGGAGAGCCGCCGGTCCCTCAAGAAGCTCGAGTGGGTCATCCTGGGCTTCTTTCTCGTTCTGCTGACGATGAGCTGGGGTGCGATTTACGCACTTTACAGCGCCGCCGCGCCCTGAACGGGCCCAAGCCGCCAATCCAAGCCCGCCCAAGCCCACCCGCCGAGCGTCTTCTTTCGGCTGGGCGTTGTCTCCGGCTCGAGCCGGGGGTAACGTTATGGCATATGACCGGCGCGCCTTCACTGCCGCGCGGATCCGTTCGTAGGGGGGGCAAAGAGGAACTTCGGGCCTCGATCCTCAAGACCTACCTCCTTCGTATCCGTGCCGAGAAAGGGGAGCGAGCAGCACGTGCCCTCCTCAACAGTGCGGGCATCGATCCCGCCATCGTCGACAACGAAACCGGGTGGCTCAGCGTCGGGGCCGCCCGTCGTGCGCTCCGCGCGTTGGCCCAGCAGCTGGGTCCATCGGCGCTGCGGCATCGCGGGGAGTACGTCACGCACCCCGAGGCGCTGGGCACGCTGGTGCGCATGCTCCGCATCGCCGAGCAGCCCATCGATGCCTACCGCTACCTCGCGGCCAACGCCCGCGAGGTGACGCGAATTGGTACCTGGGAACTCGAAGAGCTCGGCCCCAAGACGGGCAAGACCCGGAAGAGCGACCGCGCCGTCGTCGATGCCGTCCGCATGACGTACCGCCTGCGCGACGACGCCGTCGAGGATCCCGACCGGCACGACGCGCGCGAAGAGGAGCTGCTCTGCGCCGCACGCGAAGGAGAGCTGGGCGGCATCCCGCGCATCTGGGGCCTGCAGGACGCCGAGATCACGCACAACACGTGCATCGCGAAGGGCGCCGACGCCTGCGTGTACACCGTCCGCTGGCACAGCACCGTGCCGCGAACCGGCGCACCGCTCGGCGGCACCATGGCCGCCATCGGCTGCGGCGGCGCCATTGCCGCGACGGGAGGCTGGGTCGCGGGAAGCATCGCCGCCGTCCTGGGCGCGCTGCTCGGCGGCGGTGCAGGCTACCTGTGGGATCGCAACCGCGAAGATCGCAGCGCGCGCTCCTTCGAGAAGAACCGCATTGCCGCCCTCGAACGCGGCCTCGAGCTGCGGGGCGAACTCGGTTCCACGCCCGGTGAGCTCACCGGCACGGTGCTCGGCGGCAAGTACCGCATCGGGCGCAAGATCGGCTCGGGCGGCATCGGCGTGGTCTACGCCGCGGAGCACGTCTCGCTCGGGCACGAGGTGGCCATCAAGGTTCTGCGCGGGGCCGCGGCACGCGACGGTGGCGAGATCGCACGCCTTCGCCGCGAGGCGTACATCCAGGTGCACGTGGAGCACCCCAACGTCGTGCGCGTGCTCGATCTGGACCAGATGCCCGACGGGTCGATCTACGTCGTCATGGAGCGCCTGGTGGGCCGTTCGCTCGCCGACAAGCTCGGGCGCGAGGGCGCGCTGGCGCCGGGCTTCGCGCTGCCCGTCTTCATCGGCGTGTGCCGCGCGCTCGGCGCTGCGCACCAGAAGGGCGTGGTGCACCGCGATCTCAAGCCGGGCAACATCTTCTTGCTAGAGGACGGCAGCTCCAAGGTGCTCGACTTCGGCATGAGCAAGCTGACCACGGCCGAATCGCTCACGCAGGCGGGCTACACCTTGGGCACGCCCGAGTACATGGCGCCCGAGCAATGCATCGGCGCCGCCGTGGAGGCGCGCACGGACATCTATGCGCTGGGCTGCCTCATGTACGAGGCCCTCACCAGCGAGCTACCCATCGTCGCGCAGAGCCGGCGCGAGCTGCTCGATCTCCATCAGCGCCAGGTGCCCACGCCCATGCGCACGCGCCGTCCCGATCTTCCCATTCCGGAAGCGCTCGACGATGCCGTGATGAAGTGCCTCAAGAAGAAGGTCGCCGATCGACCCCACAGCGCCAACGAGCTGGCCGACATGCTCGAGGCCATCCCACGCGACGGCCTTCCCACGAGCTACCCCTTGGGCGTCGCCCGCCGTGCACCATCGGCCACGCGCCCCCCGCCCGCCCGCGATCGCGACGGCGCGAACGGCAAAAAGGAAGAAGCGCGCGACGACAAGAAAGATCCCGCCGCAGGCGCCGGTGCCGCCCCAGGTGCTGGTCACGGCGCGGCCAAGCCGCCCGTGACGTCGAACTGACGAAGCGCGGGCGTCGCGCTATGCTTTCGCCATGGCCAACATAGCGTTCAAGCGAGGCGACGCGACGTGGGAGGACCTGTTGGCCATCCCGGAGGACGAGCGTTACCACGAGGTCGTCGACGGGGAGATCGTCGAGAAGGCGCATCCGTCGTTCGACCACGGATTCGCACAGGGCGCGCTCATTTCCACCTTGAACCCAAGCTTCCAACGGCGGCCAGGCGGGCGGTTACCCGGGGGCTGGTGGTTGGCGACGGAGGTGGACATCGAGTTCGAAACGCATCAGGTGTATCGACCGGACATTTCCGGATGGCGGCGCGATCGGATCGCGGAACGACCGAGCGGCATTCCGGTTCGAATCCGGCCGGATTGGGTCTGCGAGGTTCTCTCCGCGAGCAACAAGCGCAACGATACGATCCGAAAGGCTCGCACCTACTTCCGCAGGCAAGTGCCGCACTATTGGCTGGTGGATCCGATGGAGGAAACGCTGACCGTTCACCGGTGGACGGCGGAAGGGTATCTCCTCGTCTTGACGGCCGAGCGCGGGGAACGCGTGCGGGCCGAGCCCTTCGAAGCGATCGAGTTTCCGCTAGGTCTTCTTTTCGGCGACGATCCCGAGGATTAATCCTCTCGCTTCCATCCAGTGCGCGGCCAGCGGTTTGCGTCTAAGCTGAATAAGACTGGTCATGTTGCCTTCGCGTCGTTCTGCTGCGCTCGCTTCCGTTCTCGCTGCTGCGCTCTCGTGGTCCAGCGCCGCGTCCGTCGCGTATGGGCAGGATTTCGACCCGCGCGGGCGTCACAAGCCTTCGCAGCCTGCCAAACCGGGGGGCAAACCCGGCGGCGCGCGGCCGCCTTCGTCTTCAGGTACCCCGCCCACCCCGCCGAAGCCACCGGGCAGCCCGCCGGGCGGCGCACCGTCCGCGTCGTCCGAGACGGGTGCATCGCCGACGGTGCTCATCGAGCGCTACGCGAAGATCGTGCTCTCGCAGCCGGGATCGCCCTTTCCGCTGCAACGCCTTGCGCAGCTTTACCGCGACAAGGATGGGAACCTGAACGCGCTCGTGGCCGACTTCGAAAAGCGCGCCGCGACGGCGGGGGGCGAGCAGTACGCGGCCACGGTCACGCTCGCGGGCATCTACAAACTGGACGGGCGCGGCGACGACGCCATCAAGACGTACGAAAAGGCCATCGCGCTCAAGGGCAACGATGCGACCGCGATGCTGGCCCTCGCGCGCCTTCTGCAAGATCGCGGAGACACGGCCGCGGCGCGCAAGCGCTACGAGCAAGCCCTCGCCCTGCAAACGGTGCCCGCCGACAAAGAGCAGACGGTGCGCACGTTGATGGCGCTCGCCCTCGATGCGAAGGACTTCGCCGGTGCGAAGGCGTTCCACAAAGACCTGGTAAAGATGCAGCCGTCGAGCCTCTTCGTGAAGGGCGAGCTCGGACGCGAGCTCTTCACGCGGGGCGAGTTCGAAAAGGCCGAGGCGGAGTTCAAAGAGTTGGCCGCCGCCGCCGCGGGCGACAACCGCGCGCTCGCCCCCGCGCTCAAGGAGCTGGGCAAGGCGCAGGCGAAGGCCCACAAGAACCAAGAGGCCATCGCCACCCTCAAAAAGGCGCTCTCCGTGGCCGGCTCCGAGGCCGCCGTCCGCGCCGAGATCTACGAAGTCATCACGGAGCTTTACCGCGCCGACCAGCAGCTCCCGATGCTCATCAAGCAAATCGAGGACGAGCACCCGAGCGACTTCGCGCGCCTGGCGCTGCTCGGCTCTCTGTACGAAGAGACGGGCGACGCCGTGAATGCGCTGAAAACCTACCAGCGCGCACTGGCCTCGAACCCGCGCCACATCGATTTGCGGCTCAAGATGGTTCGCCTTTTGCAATCGCAAGGAGAACTCGACAAAGCGATTGCCGAATACGAATCCTTGATTCGCGCGGCGCCGAACAATCCCGAGTTCGTCTTCGAACAATGCGACGCCCTCATTCAACGCGGCGATCGCGCCCGAGCGCTGCGGCTCCTCACGCAATTGGAGGCGCGCGCGCAAGGCGACGAAGAAGTGCTCAGCCGCCTGGCCGACTTTTATGGCCGCATCGGCGAAAACGAGAAATCGCTTCACGTCCTCTCGCGGCTCACGCAAGTCGCGCAGAACGACCCATCGCACTTGGTCGACTTGGGCGATCGCTATTTCCAAGATGGTAATACGCAATTGGCGGTGCAAACGTGGAAGCGCATCCTCACCACGGTGAGCCCGCGGGCGCGGGCCCTCGCCGCGTTGGGGGAAGTGTACCTCGAGCACGACATGACCGCCGATGCGCTGACCGCCTTGCGCGAGGCGGCGCAGCTCGAGCCGCAGAACCTCACGTACAAAAAGCAGCTCGCGGGGGCGCTGGAGCGGTCACGCAATTACCAAGAGGCGCGCACGCTCTGGGCGGAGTTGGGCGACAAGGCCAAAAAGAACGGCGACAAGGTGCTGGCCCGCGAGGTGCGCTCGCACATGGTCACGCTCTGGGGGCTCGAGCGAAGCATCGAACGGCAGCTGCCGCCGCTCACAGCGCAGTTCCAGGCCAACCCGCCGGACATCGAAGCGGGGCGCACCCTGGCCGAGGTGCAGATCCACGTGCGCAAGTTGCCCGAGGCCGAGGCCACGCTCCGCCGGGTCATTCAATTGGCGCCGGGCGACGCCGATAGCTATTTGGCCCTGGAGCGCGTGCTCGTGCAGGAGGGCAAACTGCTCGATGCCATCAACGTGCTGGAAAAGCTCGTCGTGGTGGAGCCCAAACGGGCGCGCGAGCTTTACCAGCGCATGGCCCAATATGCGCTGCAGCTTTACCGCGATGACGATGCCATCAAATACGCCGCACGCGCGGTGGAGTTGAGCCCCGAGGACGCGGAAGGCCACCGCCGCCTCGGCGAGATGTACCGCTCGCGGCAGGATACCGCGCGCGCCATCGTCGAATTCCGCGCGGCGCTCGCAAAGAACGATCGCCTGTACATCGTGTATTTCGAATTGGCCGATTTGCTCTTGTCCAAAGGCGAAAACGACGAGGCCGATCGCCTTTTCCGCCGCGTGCTCCGCGGTGCACCGGACGAGGAGCTGGTCGCACGGGCAGCGCGGCTGTCCATGCAGATCAACCTGGGCAAGGGCACGTTGGAATCGCTGGAGCAGGAGCTCTTGCCGCTGGCCATTGGCAATCCGCAAAAATCGATTTACCGGCGCCTGTTGGTCGAGATTTACGGCAGCCTGACCTTCGGCTTGGTGCAGCGGGTGAAGCGCACGGCCAGCCCCACGGCCACCGATGGCGAACGCGCCACCGTGCAAAAGGACGCCGAGGAGGCGCGCACAGCGCTGGCGCGGGTCGGCGGGCGCGCGGTCAAACCGCTGCTCGATGCGCTGGCCGATCAAGACGCGGGGCAGCAGCGCGTGGCCATCGACGTGCTCGGCTACGTGCAGAACAAGAATGCCGGCGCGGCCCTCTTCTCGTATGCCACGGGGCCGGGCGATCCGGCGCTGCGGGCGCGGGCCATGATCGCGTGCGGTGCCCTGCGGGATCCGGGGCTCTTGCCGAAGTACCGTTCGCTCTTGTTCCCCAAGGGCGAGGCGCAGCTCGACGAGGGAACGCCGACGGACGCCGTCGCCGTCGCCGCGGTGTGGGGGCTCTCGCGCATGCAGGACAAGCGCGCCGTCGCGATGCTTCGCAACCTGACCCGCCACGGCACGCCGGAGATGCGCGGGCTGTCCGTGCTCGGGTTGGGGCAGCTCAAGGATCGCGGCTCGATTGCCGAGATCGCGCGGGTGGCCCGCACCTTGGACTCGGGCAACGTGGCGCGTGCCTCGGCGGCGTTCGCGCTGGGTGAGCTCGCGGCCGATTCGGAATCGGCCACGTTGCTTTCGCTGGCGCAAGGGCCGGATCCGTTGCCTCGGCAACTGGCCTTGGTGGCCCTGGCGCGCATGGGCGTGCAGAAGAATGGCGAGCCGCCGGGCGGAAAGGGGGCCCTGGGTGCCATGGCCGATGCCGTGTTCGCGGGGCGCGACGCGGAGGGTACGCGGGCGCGCAATTCGTCGGAGGCCCTGCGCGGAGCGGGCAGCTCCGCCTTGATCCTACTTGCGACCACGTCCGCATCCGCGCGGCCCGCACCGGGTGCGGGGGCGCAGGGTGAGCTTCTCCCGGTGCCCGATGGGGCGCTCGACGTGGAGGGCATTTTGCTACGGCTCGTGTCACGCACCTTCACCGCGAAGGAGCGGGCCCGCGCGGTGACGAAGTACGGCGATGCGCTGGAGGCCGCGGCGCTCGCGGGCCTGCGCACCTCGGCCGACCGCGCGCTGACCGTGCTCGATGCCGTGGGCGCGGGCGAAGGCGCGCTGCGGCCCTTCGTGGAGGCCGACGCGTCCAAGGATCCCGACGTGCAGGCCGCGCAGACGCGGGCGAAATCGCTGGCGCGCGCCCTGGAGGCGCAGGCCATCTCGCTCGCGCGCCACCCCGAGGTGGAGGTGCGGCAAAAGGCCATCGTGCTCTTGTCGCACCTGCCGACGGATGCGGCGAGCGAAGCGGTCGTCCAAGCGGTGGCCGATCGCGACGAAGAAGTGCAGCGCGTGGCCCTCGCGGCCATCGGATCGCACGGGAGCGCGCGGGCGGTGGCGGCCGTGGCGAGGCTCCTCGGCGAGCAGGAAAATTGGGCCATGCGCGTGCTCGCCGTGCAGGCGCTGGGACGACTGGGCAATGCGTCGCCCGACGCGGGCCGGCACCTGCGCGAAGCCGCCACCAAGGACTCGTACGCGCTCGTGCGCGAAGCTGCGATGAAGGCGCTCGCGACGTTCGACGTCCGTGGGGCACAAGAGATCGCGCAGCGCATTTCCACCACCGATCCCGAGCCGCGTGTCCGCGAAAGCGCCCGCGCCATTCTGCAACACGGAAAACCGTGAACCTCTCCATCCTGCGAATCGTGACGGGCGGCGCGCTACCGCTCCTGCTCCTCGGCCTCGGCAGCTGCCGCAACACCTCGCGCTTCTCCACGGGGGATGGCCACTACGAGGGCACGGTCATCAACGGCAGCTTCGTGCGCTTCAACGTGCCCGAGAACACGCGCATGTGCCTCACCCTGGACATGGACCGCTTTCAAAGCCTGCCGGGAACCATCACCACCTCGGACGGCCTCTTTCGGGCGACGGCGCTGGAGAACATGCCGCAAATCTGGCACGACCCGCTCTCGACCTTGTCGTTCGGCGAGGGTCGCGAGAAGAACATGATGTACGTGGCCACCCCGCAGGCCACCGAGCTCCGCAACCGCGCGGACATCACCGTCGTCGTCTCCCTCATGAGCTCGGGCGACGTCGAGGTCCGCTTGATGCGCGGCGCACAGCGCGACTCGCCCGATCCCGAGGCGGCGACGGCCTTGTTCGGCGTGTTCGTGCTACAGCAACACCCGGGCAACTGCCCGATCTAGACATGCTCGTACTCGGAATCGAATCATCGTGCGACGAAACCGGCGCGGCCGTCGTACGCAGCGATGGAACCGTTTTATCCGACGTGGTGCAGAGCCAAGTCGACCTGCACGCGCGCTACGGCGGCGTCGTGCCGGAGCTTGCCTCACGCGACCATGCGCGAAACATCGACCCCGTGGTGCGCGAAGCGCTCGCACGGGCCAACGTCGGCTTGGACGATCTCGATGGCATCGCGGTCACCAACCGGCCCGGCCTCGTGGGCGCGCTCCTCGTCGGCGTGCAGTTTGCCAAAGGGATCGCGTGGTCGCGCGGCCTGCCGTTGGTCGGCGTCGACCACCTCGTGGGCCACCTCTTGGCCGTCTTTCTGCGCCGGCCCGCCGACGAAGACGCACCGCGACCCGAGTTTCCCTTCGTCGCGTTGCTCGCATCGGGCGGGCACACCTCGATTTACCAAGTCGATGGCCCCACGGCCGATGCGTGCCGCGAGCTCGGAGGCACACGGGACGACGCCGCCGGGGAAGCCTTCGACAAGGTGGCCAAGCTCTTAGGGCTGGGCTATCCCGGCGGGCCCGTGATCGACCGATTGGCCGCTATCGGGGATGCCTCGCGCTTTCCGCAGAAAGCGCCCATGGCTTCGGTGCGTTCGCTCGAATTCAGCTTTTCGGGAATCAAGTCGCGGATGGCCCGACATGTGGCCGACCACGGACGACCCAAGGATGAGGCGGAAATCGCCGCGCTTTGTGCGTCGTTTCAGCGCGCGGTGACCGATGTTCTGGCCAAGAAGCTGGTGCAGGCCGCCGAGATGAATGGTGTGTCCCGCGTCGTCCTCGGCGGCGGCGTCGCTGCAAATCGGGAATTGCGCGAACGCGTGAAAACCTTGGCGAATGCCCGCGGAATCGACTCCTTCGTCCCGCCATTGGCAAGTTGCACGGACAACGCGGCAATGATCGCGTATGCCGGAGCCGCACGCTTGGGCCGCGGAGACCGCGACGGATGGGATCTCACCGCCACGAGTCAGACCTCGCTTCTTCGATTGACTCGCAAGGGAAGAGGGGCGAGGTAATGGCTATGGCGATATGGACAGACTTCAAGAAGTTTGCGCTCAAGGGGAACGTCATCGATCTGGCGGTCGGTGTGATCATCGGCGCTTCATTTGCCAAAATCACCGACTCCCTCGTCAAAGACATGATCATGCCGCCCATCGGTCTGTTGGTCGGCAAAATCGACTTTTCGAATCTGTTCATCAATCTAGGGGAAAAGAGTTACGCGACGTTGGCCGAGGCCAAGACGGCCGGCGCGCCCACGCTCAACTACGGCAACTTTCTCCAGACGGTGCTCGACTTCTTCATTCTGGCCTTTGCCATTTTCATGCTGGTCAAGCAGATGACCCGCCTGCAACTCCGCGCGGATGCCACCAAAGACTGCCCGGCGTGCACGAAGCCGATTCCCTTGGCCGCCAGCCGATGCCCTGAGTGCACGGAATCGCTGAAGGCGGCGTAGCGCTCGCGCAGGGACAAAAAAAGCAAACGCCAAGGACGCCAAGATCATTCGTTATGATCTTGGCGCTCTTGGCGTCTTGGCGGTTCGATTTTCAGTGCTTCTTTGCGGGGTGCTTGCGCTTGCCGCCGTTGCTCGGCGTGGCGTGGGCGCGCGGGCTGTCGTGGCCCTCGCGTCCGTCGTGGGCGTCGGCGAGGCGGTCCTGCGCGGACATGCGGCCGGCCGGCGCGAGCACGATTTCCAAGGTCTCACCCTTGGCGCGCACCACGTAGTTCGGCACGCCGTCCTTGAACGTCACCGAGAGCTCGGCGCCCGCGGGATCGTTCACCACCTTGATGCTCGCGATGCGGCCATCGCGTGCGGCGAGCGGTGCGGCGGCCTCCAGGGAGCGACGCGATGGAATCACCACGGTAAAGCCCGTCGGCTGGGCAGCGCCGTTGAGCTTCTCGATGGCCCCGTCCATGCGCAGACGCAGCACGTTGCCATGGGACACGGCGCCGTTGGAGAACGGTGCCACTGCAATGCGACGTGGGGGCGGTGCACGGCGCTCCTCGCGCTGCGGTGTGGCGTCGGCGAAGTTCGGCGCCGATGCGGCCTCGGGCTGCGGCGCCGGGGCGTTCGCCAGCGCGCCGCTCGCCCCTGGCGCACCGGCGGCGTTGGGCGCCGGGGCCGCGCTGTCGGCCGGGGCGGCCGGAGCCGCGCTGGCCATGGGCGCTTCGTTGGCGGCGGCCTCGGGTGCAGGCGGCGGGGCCGCCGGCTTGCGCATCGCGACCGCGCCCAGAATGAGCAGCGCACCCGCCACGCCCCCGAGGATCATCTTCTTCTTGTCCAGCGACGCAAGCCCTGCCGGCTTGTCCTCCAGACCCTCGCGCAGCGACGCGAAGTCGCGCACCACCTTGCGACCTTCCGCGTGCAGCCCACCGCCCGGCGGCGGCGCCGTCACCCGGCGCATCGGAATGCCCACGTCGTCCTTCGCCTCGCGTCCGTCGCGCTGGTCGCGCCACTTTCGCGCCGCGAGCAGCGCGAACGTCGTCTTCGCCCGCTGCGCGAACGCGTTGATCGCCGGCGTCACCTTCGCCGCACTCCGCGAAATGGCGCCCTTCATGCGATCCGCGGCCGTCGGTGCATCGCCCTCGGCGTCGCCAGGATCGGTGTCGCTCATCTCGACGTCGACCCCACCGTCGCTCGGCGGCGGCGGCACCACGGCTTCGGCCGTCATCGTGTCGGCGCGCTCGAGCACCTCGCGCGGCTCTTCACGCACCTCGCGAACCTCGCGCACGTCACGCGCATCGCGCATGTCGGCAGGCGGCGCCACCACGGGGCCCACCCCGCGCACCGTTTTCGCCGTCTCCATCGGCGAGAACTCGTCCGCGTATTTCAACGCGACCACCAACTCCGGCACCTGGGAGCCCGGATCCACCTGCACCTCGACCCGGTCGATCACCGCGGGGCGCTTCTTCCCCGTCTCGGCGTTCTCCAGCTCGAGCCCTTTGCCAACCTGCAGGAACCCGAGTTCGCTGCCCACGGTCAGCTCCGCCTGCTGCATGCCCTTCACGCGCGCCTTCATCGGCGAGCCCAGGCCCTCGATGTGCAGCCGCACCTTCATCCCGGGCCCTGCACGCCGGGGCGGTGCTTCCCGGCCCGCGTCCATCTCGTGCGGCGCCGGCGGCGAGACACACATCATTTGCCCGAGGATGCGAGCGCTGTCGGCGTCCAGGTTCGAGAACCGAATCCCGAATTCGCCTCCACGCGACGCCTCGCGCGACCACACGACCTCGCCCGAGGCCAGCACCATCTCGCGGGGTCCCGCATCGAAGCGGCACGTCAGCGGCTGGCCCACCTCGGGAAGGTAAGCAGTTCTCAGATGAATCCCCTCCAGCGAGACGTCGACCGCCTGCGCCTCGAAAGCCGGGCCGGTCGCGCCGCCGACTTCCACCATCGCTTCAAACGGAATCCGCGTCGCACCGGGCGCGCGGCGATCTCCTTCGCTCATCGTTTCCTCCAACGGATACGGACTCTCGCTGGATAAGAAACCGAGACGATGTGGGCCAAGTTTTCTCGTACGAAGTCGATTCATCCGACCAACGGGCGCCCGCGAGCACCCGCCGCAGCGCGCTCACGTTGCCGACCACGGCAATCGCGCCAAGGGCCACGAGCAGCGGCAAAAGCTGCAGTGCCGGGTCCAAATCGGGCACCGCCGACGCGACCAGCGGCACCAGCACCGCGCCCGCGAGCAAGAACGTCAGCCGCTCCGCCCGGCGCATCGGTGCCTTCACGTCCGGCGCGCCGATCTCACGAAGCATCGCCGAGGCGTAGCTCACCATGAAGCCGCCCACGAGCGCGGCCAGGACCAACGCGAGCATCCACGCCGTGTCGTGCACGTAGATGGCGATGCCTCCGAGAAAGAGCGCCTCCACGTAGCGGTCCACCGTCGTATCGAGCAGCTTCCCGAAACGGCTCACCGACTGCGTCTGCCGGGCAACGAGTCCATCGACCGCGTCCGCCAGCGCCGCCGCACACGCGGCGACCGCCCCGAGGCCGAAGTGCCCGAGCGCAAAGAACATCGCCGCCAAGGCCGCGAAGCCCAACGAGGAGACCGTGACGCCATTGGCCGATATACCTAGCCAAACGATCAGGCGCGCCACGGGCTGGAGCGCGCTGTAGACCGCCTCCATGGGGGCCTTGCCCACGATGGCCAGCGGCGCCTCGCGTTCGAGCCGTTCGAAGGAGCGCACCCCCACACGGAGGGTAAGCGCCAAGAATGCCGCGAGCACGGCAACGAGCGTAATGCAGAGCACGACGGACGCCGCGCAATCGATTGAACTACCCAAGGCATGCCTCCGCGGCTGTACGAGCCAGCCACGCGAGTCTGGGACCTACACCTAGCAACGACGAGTTGCCAACGTACGAACCGTCGTCGAGGCACCACGAGTGGGGAGCTTTATTGGACGAGCCGGCGACGCGCCATGCAGGGGTGCGTCACGTCACCCCTTCGAGCGCGAGATCGACCTTTCGGTCGTCGTTTTTCCGCGGATTGTTAATATCTGTAAAGCCCGGACGCGCCAGCTCGTGCGCCAGTTGATCGAGTTCCGCACCGCCGGCCATGAGCCGCGTCAATTCTTCGCTCGAAATGTCGCCTTTGGCGAAGTCGCCCAAACTTTGACCTCGATTCAACACGAGGAATCGATCGCCAATCGGGTACGCGTGATGTGGATTGTGCGTGATGAAAATGACACCCAATCCCTTGTCACGCGCCTGCGCAATATAGCGTAGCACCACGCCGGCCTGCTTGACACCGAGGGCCGACGTGGGCTCGTCCAGAATGAGGAGCCGGGCGCCGAAGTACACGGCGCGCGCAATGGCCACCGACTGCCGCTCGCCGCCGGACAGCGTTCCCACGGGTTGA
Organism: Sorangiineae bacterium MSr11367; assembly: GCA_037157805.1. Taxonomy (NCBI): domain Bacteria; kingdom Pseudomonadati; phylum Myxococcota; class Myxococcia; order Myxococcales; family Pendulisporaceae; genus Pendulispora; species Pendulispora rubella. The sequence continues at coordinate 12,110,343 of CP089983.1, forward strand.
TCGGGATCGCGCAGATCGATGCCCATGTCCTTGAGCTCGCGCCGCGCGATTTCACGGGCCTTGTCCACATCGAAGCGCTTGAAGGGCCCCCACCCTTTCGTGGGCTCGGAGCCGAGGAAAAAATTTCGCCAGATGGCCATCATGGGAATCATGGCCAGGTCTTGAAACACGGTGGCGATGCCCGCTTTGCGGGCGTCACGCGGGTTGGTGAAGCGCACCGGCTGCCCGTCGACGAAAAGGCCCCCTTCGTCGGGCACGTACACGCCGGACAGAATCTTGATGAACGTGGATTTTCCCGCGCCGTTGTCGCCCAGCACGCACGTGATCTCGCCCGCACGCACCGTGGTGGAGATGCCTTGCAGCGCGAGCACCGAGCCGAAGTACTTGCAGACGTTGCGAACTTCGAGAAGCGCTGCACCGTTGGCCGATTCGCTCATGGTTGGCTCCTACTTTCGTCCCTGCTCGGCGTAGTGACGCACGCCGTGGTTGGCCAGCACCGCCAAGAGAAGCATGGCGCCGAGGAAGAATTTGAACCAATCCGAGTCCCACCCCACGTACACGATGCCCTGCGACGTCATGCCGAAGATGAGCGCCCCGAGCGAGGCGCCCACCGCGGAGCCGAAGCCTCCGGTGAGGAGGCACCCGCCGATGACCGCGGCCACGATGTAAATGAGCTCGTCGCCGATGCCCTGGTTCGCCTGCACGGTGGTGAGGCGCAGCGCCACCATCGTGCCCACGAGCCACGCGGAGCCCGAGGTGGTCATGAACAGGGCAATCTTCGTCTTCGCCGCGGGCACGCCCACGTTGCGCGCCGAGCGGGCATCGCCGCCGACGGCGAAGATCCAGTTGCCCTGCCGGGTGCGCAGGAGCACGTACGTGGCCAGCACCGTGACGGCGATCCACCAGAGGATGGTGATGCGGAACTCCGCACCGGCGATGCTCACCGTCGAGGCGAAGAGCTGCTGCGCGAGGGGGTAGCCCTGGGTGCGCCCGATGCCCTCGATGAGTACCGTGTTGGTGAGCGCCTTGGTCACGCCCAAGTTGAGGCCCTGGAGCATGAGGAAGGTGCCGAGCGTGATGATGAAGCTCGGCAACCCCGTGCGCGTGGTGACGTAGCCATTGAGAAAGCCGATGCCCAGCGCGAGCCCGAGCGAGGCGAAGATGGCCAGCCACAGGTTCAAGCCATAGTGGCTCGAGAGGAGCCCGATGGTCAGACCCACGGTGCCGGTCATCACGCCCGACGAAAGATCGAACTCGCCACCGATCATCAGGAGCGCCACGGCGATGGCCATGATGCCCAAGGTCGACGCGGGATCGAGCCAATTGGCGATGCCCGCGGGCGCGCGAAACACCTCCGATTGCGAGGCAAAAAAGACGAAAATGATGACGGCACCGATGATCGCGCCGAGCTCCGGGCGTGCGAGAAGGCGGCGGGCAATCCCGACGTCGACGACGCGTTCATCCCTTCGTGCGGCGGTGGTGGTCATCGCGACTAGCGAGCTCCCTGCTGGATGTATTTCTGGACCAACTCCGCGTTGGCCTTGTCGATGAAGCCAGGCCCCGTGAGCACGGGCTGGCCGCCGCCGACGGTGGTGCCATTCGTGCGGTACAGATTGAGGAAGGTCACCGGCAGGTAACCTTGGAGGTACGGCTGCTGGTCGATGGCAAAGAAGATTTTGCCCGCGGAGATGTTCTGCAAAATGGTGGCATCGACGTCGAACGTGGCCAACGTCACCGTCGGCCGATTCGCCTGGGCGATGGCATTCACCGCCGCGCCGGCCACCGCGTTGTTCAGGGTGAGCGCGCCATCGATGGAGGGATCGCTCTGGAGCTTGGCGGCGATGGTGGACGTGGCGCTGGCGAGATCGCTCACCGACACCTGCAGGTTCACGACCTTGCCGCCTTCGAGCTTGCTTTTGGCGCCCGCGCAGCGCTCCTCGAGGCCGACGTTGCCCGCCTCGTGGATGACGCAGAGAACGTGTTTGAGGCCCTTCTTGGCCAGACGCGAACCCGCCGCTTCCCCGGCGACCTTTTCCGTCTGCCCGACGTGGGTCATGGCCCCGAGGTCGGCGGATTTTTCCGCGCCCGAGTTGATGGTGATGACCGGAATGCCCGCCTGCACCGCCTTCTGGATGGAGGGGCGCAGCGCCTCCGGGTTGGCCATCGACACGATGAGGCCATCCACCTTTTGGCTGACCGCCACGTCGATGAGCTGGGCCTGCTTCTGCGGATCGCCCGACCCTTGGTAGGTGACCTTGACGCCGAGGTCCTTGCCCGCTTGCTCCTCGCCGTTCTTCACGACGTCCCAAAACTTGTCGCCCGCGTTGGCGTGCGACACGAGCGCAAAGGTCAGATTCTTCGCGGCCTTCGCCGGCGTGGACTCGGCGGTGGTGCCCGTTGCACCTGTCGCACTGGGCCCCGTGCTCGCCGCGCCGGAGCCGCCCGCGGGGCTGCTTTCCTTGCTACAGCCCACGAGCGAAAGTTGAACCATCGCAAACATCGCAAAGAGCGTTTTCGTCGTAAGCATCGGGGATTTCCTCTCCTGGGATCACAAAAGGAACGTCAACTCGGTTTGGTATAAGTACGTTGTGCGGGCTTGGCCGCATCGTAAGCCTTGCGCGCCTCACGCGTCGTCTCCAAGGACGAGACTTCGGCGACGGGCACGTCCCACCATGCCTCGCTGTCCGGGGCGCCGAGCATGGGATCCGTCTCGACGTGGATGACGGTGGTATGCGCCGCGCCGCGCGCTCCAAGGAGCGCCGCGCGCAATTCGTCGATGGATCGCACGCGTTTCACGTCGGCCCCGAGGCTTGCCGCATTGGCGGCCAGGTCGACAGGGAGAACGTCGCCGTCGAGGCGCCCGCCGGAAGCGCGGTAGCGGTAGCGCGTGCCAAAACGCTGCGCGCCCACGGATTGCGAGAGGTTGCCGATGGACGCGTAGCCGTGATTTTGCACCAGCACGACAATGAGCTTGATGCCCTCTTGCACCGCGGTCACCAGCTCCTGCGACATCATGAGGTACGAGCCGTCGCCCACGAGGACGAACACGTCGCGATCGGGGCACGCCATCTTTGCGCCCAAGCCACCTGCGATTTCATAGCCCATACACGAATATCCGTACTCGACGTGATACCCTTTGGGGTCGCGTGTCCGCCACAATTTATGCAGATCGCCCGGCATCGACCCGGCCGCGCAGACCACCACGTCACGCGGCTGCGAGATCTCGTTGACGGCGCCAATGACCTCGGACTGCGCCGGCAGCGGGGTTGCCCCGCGTTTGTAAGCACGCTCTACCTTTGCATCCCAAGCGGTGGCCAACTCCGCGGCTTTTTCGCGGTACGAGGAGGCCACGTGCCAGCCGCCCAGGCCCGCCGCGAGGGCCTGCACACCTGCCCGCGCGTCGGCCACGAGGGAGACGCCCGCATGCTTGGCCGCGTCGAACGCGGCGATGTTCAGGTTGATGAACCGGACCTCGGGGTGCGCGAAGACTGTGCGCGACGCCGTGGTGAAGTCGCTCCAGCGCGTGCCGATGCCCAGCACCACGTCGGCCTCGCGTGCGAGCGCATTCGCCGCCGTGGTGCCGGTCGCACCGATGGCGCCCACCGCCTGCGGATGGTTGTACGCCAGCGCACCTTTGCCAGCCTGCGTCTCGGCAACGGGGATACCGGTCGCCTCGGCGAAGGCGCGGAGCGCCTCGGTGGCCTCGGAATAGATGACCCCGCCGCCCGCCACGATGAGCGGCCGCTGCGCGGAGCGAAGCAACTCGAGCGCCCGCGCGAGGGCCCCCGGCTCGGGGACCGGCCGGCCCACGTGCCAGATGCGCGGAGCGAACAGCTCGTCGGGCCAATCGTGGGCCTCCGCCTGCACGTCCTGCGGGAGCGCCAGGGTGACGGCGCCCGTCTCCGCGGGATCGGTGAGCACGCGCATGGCCGAGAGCAGCGCCGCGAGCAACTGCTCCGCGCGGTGCACGCGATCGAAATAGCGCGACACGGGGCGGAAGCAGTCGTTCACGGAGACGTCGCCGAAGCGCATGTCCTCGAGCTCCTGCAGCACCGGGTTGGCCACGCGCGTGGCGAAGGTGTCGCCGGGGAGCAAGAGCACCGGGATGCGGTTGATGGTCGCGAGCGCCGCACCGGTCACCATGTTGGTGGCGCCCGGCCCGATGGAGGTGGTGCATGCCAGGGCGCAGAGGCGGTTCTTCATGCGCGCATAGCCCACGGCCGCGTGCACCATCGCCTGCTCGTTGCGCGATTGGTAATAGCGAAAGCCCGAGTTCCCCTGGAGCTCCGCCTCGAGCAGCGCCTGCCCGAGGCCGGCGACGTTGCCGTGGCCGAAAATGCCGAAACACCCGGCAAACAGCGGTTGCTCGATGCCATCGCGCTCCGTGCGCTGCGCGATCAAGAAGCGCACGAGGGCCTGTCCTACCGTAAGCCTCGTCGTCATACGTTCCTCCGGTTGGGCGCCACCCGAGGGCGGGCCATCGGCAAGCGCGGATCGATCGCCTGATCGGTCCACGTGGTGCGCACCCATCCGTGCGCAGGGTCGTCGCAAATGCGCCAGGCGCGTTCGCCCGGCCCGGCCATCACGTTGAGGTAATACAGATCGTAGCCCGGTACGGCCATCGACGGGCCATGCCAGCCGTGGGGAATGAGCACCACGTCGCCGGAGCGCACCTCCGCGAGCACGTCGATGGGGCGCGCGTCGGTGCCGTAGACGCGCTGGTAGGCCATGCCACCGCGCACTTCGTAATAGTAAATCTCCTCGAGCTGCGTCTCCCCCTCACGGCACTCATCGTGCTTGTGCGGAGGGTACGACGACCAATTGCCCGCAGGCGTGAGCACCTCGCACGCGATCAATTTGTCGCACTCGAAGACACCGGGCGTGGCGAAGTTGTTCACCTGCCGGCTGCACGAACCGGCGCCGCGCAATTCCACCGGCACCGACTCCGCGGGGCCATAGCGCACCGGCAGCCGCCGCGCGCACCGGGCCGACGGTAACGCGAACCGCCCGCCCGCCGGCGACGTGACCGTGACCATCGCATCGCGCGGCACGTAGACGAAGTCGGTCACCTCGGTGAAGACGTCGCGACGGCCCCGAAGCTCGTGGTGTTCGCCCTCGCACTCCACGAGGCACGAGCCGGTGAGCGGCAGCACGATCATCTCTTCATCGCCCGTGGCGAAGGTCACGCGCTCGCCCGGTGCGAGGGTGAGCGCGCGCAGGGCCGACCACTCCCAGCCTGCGCGCTGCGGGGTCACGCACAGCGAGAACGGCCCCTCGCGGGTGCTGTCGGCGCGCAGATGCAAGTCGCTCATGTCGTCTCCTTCGGAAGCAACCCCGCCGCCGTATCCACCGCAGCCACCACGTCCCCATTCGGTGGATAGAGCAACGTGCGGCCCACGACCAGGCCGCGCACCGTCGGAAGGCGCAAGGCTTTGTGCCATCGTTCGAATGCCGCATCGGGATCGCCGCCGCCCTCCCCGCCCAGCAGCAGCGCGGGCAAGGTCGACGTGGCCATCACGCGCTCCATGTCATCCACCACGGGCACCTTGAGCCACGTGTACGCCGACGTGACGCCCAGGCCGGAAGCAATGGCCACCGCGCGGGTCATCGCCTCGGTCGACAGATCGTTCTTCACCTTGCCATCGACGCGGTGGCTGATGAATGGCTCCACCATGGCCATGACCTTGCGCTCGGCCAGGGCGTTCACCGCGCGGGCGCACGCTTCCAGGGTGACCACGCTCGCGGGGTCGGCGAGATCGATGCGCACGAGCATCTTTCCGCCGTCGAACCGCATGCGCGCGACGGTGTCGGCGTCGTAGCCCGTGAAGCGATCGTCGATCTCGAACGACGCGCCCACGAGGCCCCCGCGGTTCATCGAGCCGATGACCACCTTTTTCTCGAGCGCCCCCAGAAGCAACAGGTCCTCGAGGATGTCCGCCGTGCCCATGACGCCATCCACGCCCGGGCGCTCGAGCGCCACGCAGAGGCGCTCGAGCAACTCGAAGCGATTGGCCATGGCCAGCGGATCGCTGCCAACCCGCAACGCGCCGCGTGCGGGATGGTCCGCGGCGATGATGAACAGGCGTCCGCTCGCACCGAGCAGCGGGCGCTTTTCGCGCGCCGCCGCCAACTCCGCGATGCGCTCCGGACGCCGCGCGCGCGCCTCGAGCAGGGCGCCGACGTCAATGGCCATGCGAGGCCTCCGTTTCCACTTCCTCCGTGCTCGGCATCGCGCTCGAGCATGCGAGGCGCGACGCCACGATGGCCCCGGCCACGTTGGCGAAGCGCAGCACGCGTTCGAGCGGCCAGCCTGCGAGAAGGCCATGGCACAAGGCACCGCCGAAGCCATCGCCCGCACCGAGCCCGTTCACCACCTCCACGGGATGCGGAGGCACGAGGACCGTGTTCGCCCCATCGACCGCGAGCACGCCTTCGGGCCCCTGTTTGACCACGGCGAGGTCGACCCCGCGCGCCCGCAGCGCGGCCGCCGCGGCCTTGGGTTCCTTTTCGCCGACCGCCGTGTCGCACTCGTCCAAGTTGCCCACGGCGAGGGTCGCATGCGGCAAGGCCTCCTGCACCCAGCGCCGCGCTTCTTCGCGCGAAGGCCAGAACATGGGCCGGTAGTCGAGATCGAGCACCGTGATCCCGCGCCGGCCACGCGCCCGGAGCGCCGCGAGCGTCGCCGAGCGCGAAGGCTCCGTACAGAGCCCGGTGCCGGTGACCCAGAAGATGCGCGCCGCGCGGATGGCGTCGAGGTCGAGCTCGTGCTCGTGGATCTCCAGGTCCGGAGCCTTGGGAAAGCGGTAAAAATAGATGGGAAAATGATCCGGCGGGAAGATCTCGCAAAACGTCACCGGCGTCGGAAGATGGGGCACGCTGGTGACGAAGCGGTCGTCCACGCCGAACTCCCCGAGGGCGCGGTGCACGAAGCGCCCGAAGGGATCGTCGCCCGTACGTGTGATCACGGCCGCGCGGCGTCCATGCCGGCTCGCGGCCACGGCCACGTTGGTGGCACTGCCGCCGAGGTACTTGCCGAAGGTCTCCACGTCCTCCAGCTTTTTCCCCACCTCGAGCGGGTAAATGTCCACCCCCACGCGCCCCATCGTGAGCACGTCGTACGGCGCGGCCGACACGGGCGCGTCGCTCATCCGTCCAATCCTCGCAGGTACGCCACGCTGGCGAGAACGTCGGCCAAGGGACCTTGGCCCTCCGGCGCGCCGGTGAGGATCGTGTCCTGCTCCATCACGTACCACCCGGTGTAGCCCGCGCGCTCCAAGGTGCCCACGATGCCGGCCACGTCGACGTTCCCGCGTCCCAGCGGGCGGTACATCCCCGAACGCACAGCGTCCGTGTACGTGACCTCCCCTTGCTGCACGCGCTTGGCCCACGACGCATCGACGTCCTTCAAATGCATGTGGCGAATGCGGTCCGGCACTTCCCGCACCAGCGCCAGCGGATCGGTGCCGCCGATCATGAGATGCCCCGTGTCGACGCACAGCGGGACGCTCGAGCCCTCGAGCACGCGGCGCACTTCGTATTCGCGCTCCACCACGGTGCCCACGTGCGGGTGCAGCGTGAGCAAGATGCCCCGCGCCTTGGCCCGCGCCGAGAGCCGGTCGACGTTGTCGAACAGGGTATTCCACGCGCGGGCGTCCAACGTGGGACGCTCGTCGTACCCCTCTTCCCCGGTCACCGCCGCGAGCACGAGCACCCCGGCGCCGGCGGCGACGAAGCCATCGAGGGCGCGGTCCACCACCGGTGTGGGGTCGTGCGACGGATCGTGCAACACCGCCGGCACGAAGCCCCCGACCGCCGCCAGCCCATACGACGCGAGCGTGGAGGCCTTTTGCGCCGGATCGCTCGGGAGAAACTCGTCGGGCCCGAACTCCGTGGCCTTGAGCCCCGCGTCGCGCATCTCGGAGAGCACGCGCTCCGGCGTCAGTTGGTAACCCCAGCCCGGAACCTCACACACGCCCCACGAAATGGGCGCCCCTGCAATGCGATCGCTGATCATTGGGAAACCTCCGTCAACTTCACCGGGCGATGTTGATGCCGCGAAATCTCACATGCCTCCGCGATGAGCAGCGAGGAGAGCGCGTCCTCCACCGTGCAGGGGCTCTCCCTGCGCTTCGCAACCACGTCCACGAAGGCCTCCAGCTCGCGGACGTACGCGTCGTGGAAGCGATCCAAGAACAGCGGGTACGGCTGGCCGCTGGGGAACGTGATGCCTGGCTCCACGGAGCGCAAGGCGGTGCGGTTGTCGAGGCCCACGGCGATACTCGCCTTCGAGCCGAGCACCTCGAGCCGCACGTCGTGCCCGCCGGCGTTGTAGCGCGTGGCCGACACCAGGGCGATCGCCCCATCGTCCATGGTCAGCAGGGCGCCGTTCGTGTCCACGTCGCCCGCGTCGCGGAAGAACGACTCGCCGCGGTTTTGCCCGACGGCGTACACCTCGACGACCTCGCGCCCGGTGACCCAGCGCAGAATGTCGAAGTCGTGCACGCTGCAATCGCGAAAGAGGCCACCCGAGGTGGGGACGTAGTTCGCCGGCGGCGGCGACACGTCGAACGTGCACGCCCGCAGCGTGTGGACCCAGCCCAAATTGCCCTCTTGAATGGCCGCGCGGGCCGCCATGTAGCCCGCGTCGAAGCGGCGTTGAAAGCCGATGTGCACCGGGGCGCGCGCGCCCTGAATGCGCTGCAGCACTTGCCGCGTCTGCCCGGCATCGATGGCGACGGGCTTCTCGCAGAAGACCGGAAGACCGGCCTCCACGCCCTGAACGATGAGCGACGCATGGGCGTCCGTGGCGGTGCAGATCACCAGCGCATCGATGCGCGCGCTTCCCGAGAAAAGATCCTCGGGACGCTCGACCGCTTCTCCGCGCACAGTGGCCGCGACCTGCTTCGCCCGCGCCGCGTCGACGTCGGCCAGCACCAAGGTTTCCACCTCGGGAAGCTGCCGAAGGGTATTCGCATGAAAGGAGCCAATTCTGCCCACCCCCGCAAGACCGATCCGCATCGTGAAATCCTCTCCGAACGGCCGCGCCTTCGCGCCGTTCCAAAACCGCAAAGAGCCCACGAGATGGTCCGCCACGGCCCCCGCCGAGTCAATACTTTGTTAAGACATACTAACGTTAGGACGTCGTAATGTTATAATGGCATTACGCACTGCGTTGCAGGGCATTCCAAGGAGTCAACGTGGATATCGAGCTCGATCGCGGCAGTCCGGTGCCGCTCTACTTCCAGGTGGCGCGTCAAATCGAGCAGGCCATCGAGCGGGGCGAGCTCGTCCCTGGGAGCCGGCTGGAGAACGAGATCGAGTTGGCCGACCGCCTCGGCCTCTCGCGCCCGACCATGCGCCGCGCGATCCAGGAGCTGGTCAGCAAGGGGCTGCTCGTGCGCCGACGCGGCATCGGCACGCAAGTGGTGCACGGCCAGGTGAAGCGACGGGTGGAGCTCACGAGCCTGCACGACGACCTCACACGCGGAAACCAGCACCCCACGACGCGCGTCCTCGAGCACGAGGTGCTGCCGGCCTCCGACGACATCGCGGTGCACCTCGGCGTGCCGCCCGGTACACCGGTGGTGCGCCTCGTGCGCATCCGCTACGCGCAGGACGAGCCGCTGGCCATCATGCGCAACTGGCTCCCGGCGAGCCTTGCGTCGTTCAGCACCGCGGAGCTCGGGGAGCGTGGGCTCTACGCGCTGCTGCGCTCGACCGGGGTGCACATTCGCATTGCTTCGCAACGCATATGCGCACGCACGGCCAGCACGGAGGAAGCGCACCAACTCGGCATCAAACGCGGCGCGGCCGTGCTCACGATGGAGCGCACGGCCTATGGTGAATCCGGCAGCGCCGTGGAGTTCGGCGCGCACATTTATCGGTCGGACAATTATTCGTTCGAGATCACGTTGGTCGAGCGCTCATGAGGCGCGACGGCGCAGCCGCAGCTGAATGAGCTGCGTCCACACTTCGACCAGCGTGCGCGAGCGCCAGCGCTCCTCTTCGTAGAGGTCGGCCAGCTCGTCGACGCGGCCCGACTCGGCCTCGGCCACCGCCGCGTTGATCTTCGCCACGTATTGCTCGTTGAGCCACCGTGCTTCCGGACTCGTCTTGGACATGGCCGTTAATCTAAGGCCGATTTGACGCAGTGGAAGCCGCATTGCGTCAAATCACCGAAATGATGCATTCCGTACACATAGAGCCGAGCTCTACATGGGCGTACGGCCGCTAGAGCGCGAACCGCAGCGCGTGGCTCGCCAAGTCCGCCTGCCCATCGACGGCCGCATTGAGCGACGGCAGCCCCCACCGCTTCTCGATCAGCTTGAGGATGGCCGTCGTATCGTACGGCGTCGCATCGATCCCCGACGTGGCGAACGGCGAGATCACCAACGTCGGCACCCGCACACCGGGCCCCCACTTGTCGCGCGTGGGCGGCGGCACGTGGTCCCAGAAGCCACCGTTCTCGTCGTACGTGATGACGATGGCCGTATCCTTCCACGCCGGCCCGCCCATGATCGCCTGAATCAACTCGATGGTGTGCTGCTGGCCCGCCACCATGGTGGCATATTGCGGGTGCTCGTTGTTGATGCCCACCGGCTTCACGAAGGACACCGGCGGCAACGTTCCCGCCTTGGCCGCGGCCACGAAGTCGGATTCGTCTTTGAGGTGCCGCGCCTTGGCCTCCGTGCCATCGGCATAATTGGCAAAGTAGATGAACGGCTGATGGTGGTACTGATACTGCAACGTCGGATCGATGGTCCCCGCCAGCGCATCGTTCCAACCACCCGCGTACCACGCCCAATCGACGCCGGCGGCGGTCAACTGGTCGCCGATGGTGGGAAACGTCTGATTCGGCAAATAGCGTGTTTTGGTGTCGTCGATCGTCGGGTGCGGCTGGTTCACCGAGTAAATCGTATTGATGGCATATCCATCGGGCGTCAGCGCGCGGTCCGCGTCGGGTTTGACGTTCCCCTGCGCATCGAGCTGCGATTTCATGAAATCGGGCGCATCGAAAAACTCGGGCGTGCGCGCGGCAATGAGCCACATGTGGTTCAAGAACGATCCGCCGAACGCCGCGTGAAAGAAATGATCGCAAACGGTAACTTTGCCGCCGATGCTCTGGGCAAACTTCACCATCGGCAGCGACGCCGTGGGGTAATACCCGAGGGCGAGTCCCTTGCTGTAATTGATATCGACGAATCGATCCATCTTGCCGCCATGGATCTGCGTCTGCTCTTGATAGTACCGATGCTGCACATCGACCGTCTTCTGGTCCTCGGGCACGTACGGCGTAAGATCGAAAGGCTGGTTCGCCAGCTTGCCATCGGGGATGTGCGGATCCGTTTGCGGCAACGTGGCATACGGTTGATTCGTCGACGAATCGATCTGCGGAATCCCAACTTGGGAAGCCGCCAGCCCTTCCGCGCCCGGGTAGCTGCCATACAGATTGTCGAAGCTGTGGTTCTCCAAATAGATGACCACCACATGCCCCAACGCCGAGAGCGACGGCCGCCCCGGCGCGCCAGCCTCCCCTCGGGGGACATCGGCATCGTCCTTCGCATCCGCGGCCGCGTCGGAGGACGGCGCGTCGACGGCGGCATCCGCAGCCGTGGCATCCTTCCCCGCGTCCGAGACAATGGGCACGATCGTATCGTCGGAGCCACATGCTCCGAGGGTCATCGCCGCCATCGCGATGGAGGCACCACCAAAAGAGAACATCGAGCGCAGCATTCGCATGATGGCGCCGACGCTAACCAACGTCGCGCACCCGTTGCCGTGACAGTTCGATGGCGAACCTTGCACGCCGTGGTGAAATCACGGCCATTTCGGATCAGGCCAGAGATTAACTCTCGTTTACCTTATCGCGCGCGCGATTCCCGTTTTCTCGCCGCGCGGAGCGTCCGCGTACACATGGCTGCTCGGGGCGAGCACGGTATCGCGCCCGCGCGCGAAGGTCTGCTCGCGCACGATGGCGTGGTACGCGCGATTCAAATCGAGCGCACGTGCAGCACTGGGAAGAAGCAACGTCGATATGTCCTTGTGAAGGAGCGCAACCTCGTTCGGGCGCAGGTTGCCCCGCGCATCGAAGAAGCGATCCATCACTTCGCGGTTTTCTCGGAGCTCGTCCCCCGCACCGTTCTCTCGAAGGTACTGGGTATATTCGTATTGGCCATCTCGGGTGCGCGGCTCCGGCATTCCATGCAGGTCGTGCTGCGTCCAATGGTAATAGCCGCGCTTTCGTGGAAAGGAAAAGATGCTATCCGTCGTTCGCCCGATTTCGCCGTGGCAGCCGGCGCAATAGACGGTCTCCTCGTACGATTGCGGCCGGAGCGCGCCATCGGCCGCTTCGATGAAGCCCTGAAAGAGCCAGCCCTGATTGTTGTAGATGCCACGGTCGATTTGCCAGAGTACCGGCAAGGCTCCATCGGCCGACTCGGCCTGTTCCACGATTTCCGACGCGGCGTGTTTGCGCAGATCGTCGACGCTGTACCAGCGGACCTTTTTGGCATAACGCAATTCCTTCATACGCGGCGCCATGACCACACCACCATGGGGCTCGACATCGAGGTAGCGCACGCTGTGCAGAAACTCGGTTCCCAATGGGAATAGCCCGGGCACGATGGGGAATCGACCCGGCTCCGCCTGGCTGGCCCGCCCCGCCCAATGCATGCGGGCCTTGTCGAAGGTCACGCGTGTGGCTCGCCCCAGCTTGCCGTCGAGATCCAGGTCCACGCCGATGATGTTTTCGTCGACGGGCTCGATGGCCACGTCGGCGCGCGCAACGAGGGCCGAGACGATGGCGAGATTGATTTCGTAAATGCGTTGATCCGGATGGCCATCGCGATCTTCGCGAAGCATGGGATCCAATCGAACGAGTACGTCGTCGAAGGATCCATTGGTCGGGAAAAAGGTTCCCAAGAAGGGCGCATACGCGAATGCGCGCCACCCCGTGGGCGTACCGTCCGGCCGATGGTCGTAGCCGCGATTATCGAAGGAGAACCACGCATCGGGGATGTAGCCATCCCATTTGCCGTCCTCGGAGCCGTCCCATTCCTTGGGAAGCGCGGACAAGGTTCGGGCGAGGGCTATCTTGCCTTCGGCATCGAAGTAATTGCGCTGACGGACGTACGCCAGGACGTCTTCATCGCGTTCACGCGGGGCGCGCGCGACGGGTGGGTCGAACAGATTCGACCAATGGTTCTTCGCCGCCAACGGGTGAAAGGACCATTGCAATTGCAGGTCCGCATCCTCGACGAAGTTTGGAGGATCCGAGTGAATGTGGCACGCGTAGCACGGGTTGTTCGCCTTCCCCGCACCGTCGCGCGTCTTCGTATAACACTGCGCCGGAATGTACGCGTACCGATTGCCGAGAACGCGATCGGTCATGCCTCCCGGAATGGGAGGGGCACTCGCCATCTCCGGTGCCGAGACGACGGGCTGCGCACTCGCGTCCAACGTCGGCTCGGTGTGCCTGTGGCAACCGAGAACGGCCACAGGCAACAACAGCGAGGCGAGGGAGATCAGCTCCCTCCCGCCCCGGGGGAGGGTTGGGGAGGAGGGGTGTAGCTTCACAGCGGAATGTTCGTATGCTTCTTCGGCGGGTTCGTATCCCGCTTGTCCTTGAGCAACTCGAGCGCGCGATGCAGCCGCTGGCGCAAGGTGCGGGGGTAGATCACTTCATCGATGAACCCGAGTTCGGCCGCCTTGTACGGATTGGCGAATTTCTCTTTGTAATCGAGCACGAAGTCGGCGCGCGCCTTTGCCGGATCGGCTGCCTTGGCAATCTCGTTCCGGCGCACGATGTTGACCGCGCCGTCCGGCCCCATCACGGCAATCTCCGCCGTCGGGAATGCCAAGTTCACGTCCGCGCGAATATGCTTCGACGCCATGACGTCGTATGCGCCGCCGTAGGCCTTGCGCAGAATGACGGTCACCTTGGGAACGGTGGCCTCGGCAAAGGCAAATAGCAACTTGGCGCCATGCTTGATGATCCCGCCGTACTCCTGATCCGTTCCCGGCAAGAACCCAGGCACGTCGACGAAGGTCACCAGCGGGATATTGAAACAATCGCAGAACCGCACGAAGCGCGCGGCCTTCATCGAAGCATCGATGTCCAGCACGCCCGCGAGCACCTGCGGCTGATTGGCCACCACGCCCACCACCCGCCCGCCGATTCGGGCAAATCCCACCACGATGTTCGCCGCGTACTCGGCGGCAATCTCGAACAGGTTGCCATCGTCCACCACGCGCGCGACGACTTCCTTCACGTCGTACGGCTTGTTCGATTCGACGGGAATCATCGTATCCAGCTCGGGCACCTCGCGCAGCGGCGGGTCCTGCGTGGGCCGGAACGGCGCGTCTTCCTGATTGTTCGACGGCAAGAACGACAAGAGCTCGCGAACCTGCGCAATGCACGTTTGGTCGTCGGGCGACGTCAAATGGCAAACACCGCTCTTGGTCGCGTGCGTGTGCGCGCCGCCGAGATCTTCCTTGGTCACGTCCTCGTGGGTCACCGTCTTGATGACGTCCGGGCCCGTGATGAACATGTAGCTCGTGCCCTCGACCATCAGAATGAAGTCGGTAATGGCCGGCGAGTACACCGCACCGCCGGCACAGGGCCCCATGATGGCGCTGATCTGCGGCACCACCCCGCTGGCCAGCGTGTTGCGCAGAAAGATGTCCGCGTAGCCCGCGAGCGACTCCACGCCTTCCTGAATGCGCGCGCCACCCGAGTCGTTCAACCCGATGACCGGAGCCCCGACCTTGAGGGCCATGTCCATGACCTTGCAGATCTTCTGCGCATAGGCACCGCTGAGCGAGCCGCCGAACACGGTGAAGTCCTGCGCAAACACGAAGATCTTGCGGCCGTCGACGGTGCCGTACCCCGTCACCACGCCGTCACCGAGCACCTTTTGGTTCTCCATGCCGAAATCGGTGGCCCGATGCATGACGAAGCGCCCGATTTCCACGAAGGAGCCGGGGTCGAGAAGGAGGTCGATGCGCTCGCGGGCGGTCAGCTTTCCGCCTTCGTGCTGCTTCTTGATGCGCTCGACGCCGCCGCCGACCAGCGCCTTCTCGTTCAGTTCGTCGAGTCGTTTGAGATGGGGGGGAAGATTCTCCTGGCTGGCCATGGCCTCCCAAATACCACGATGTCGATCCGCAGCGTGACCTTGCCTTCGCGCGGCACCTGGGGGAACGTCGCCGTATGCCGGATCTCATCTTGATTCGCCACGGCGAGACCGAATGGACCCTCTCGGGACGTCACACCGGACGCACCGACATCGCCCTCACCCCGCGCGGGGAAGAGCAGGCGCGTTCGCTCGCGCCCTGGATTTCGCGCCGGACCATCGCCCACGCCTTCGTAAGCCCGCTCGGCCGCGCGCGAAAAACCGCGGAGCTCGCAGGGCTGCCGACGACGGGCAGCGCCTTCGCGCTCGAGCCGGATCTCCAGGAGTGGGATTACGGCGCCTACGAGGGCCGCACCCGGCAGCAGATCCACGAGGAGCGCCCCACCTGGGACCTCTGGCACGACGGCGTGCCGCCGGGCACCGGCGCGCACCCCGGGGAAGCCATCGCGCAGGTCGCCGCCCGGCTCGACGGCGTCCTCGTGAAAGTGCGCGCCATCCTCGCGGAAAACCGTGGCGACGTCGTGGCCGTCGCCCATGGCCACTCGCTTCGCACGCTGGCGGCGCGCTGGCTCGAGCAGCCGCCACAATTCGGCGCGCGGCTGCGACTGGAGCCCGCCCACTTTTGCATCCTCGGCTTCGAGCACGCGCTGCCGGTGATCCGTCACTGGAACTTCGGCCCCGGCGAGTGACCTCTACACGGGCGGATCGACGTAGTCGACGAGCTCCCCGCGGAAGGTCCGCAGGGTCGTGCGCCCTTCACCCTGCGCGACCACGTAATTCGGAAGCAGCGGCACCTTGCCCTTGCCCTCCGGCGTGTCGCAAATGAACTTCGGCAGCGCGATCCCGGTGAGGCGGCCCTGCAGCGCCCCCATGATCTCCAGGCCGCGCGAAAGCGGCGTGCGCAGATGGCCCGTGCCGCGCACCGGATCGGTTTGCAGCAGGTAATACGGCCGCACACGCGCGCGCACGAGGCCGCGGAACAGTTGCTCCAGGGTCGCGGCGTCGTCGTTGATGCCGCGCAGGAGCACGGTCTGGTTCATCACCGGAAAGCCCGCATCCGCGAGGCGCGTGCACGCGGCCAGCGAAGCGCGGGTCAGTTCCTTGGGGTGATTGAAGTGCGTCATCACCCACAGCGGGTGGAACGGCCTGAGCGCGCGCAGCAGCTCACCGGTGATGCGCATGGGCAAGGTCACCGGCACGCGCGTGGCGAGGCGGATCGTGTCCACCGTCGGAATGGCCCGCACCGCACCGACCAAGCGCGCAATGCGCTCGGTGCCCATGGCCAACGGATCGCCGCCGCTCACGATGACGTCGCGGATTTCGGGGTGCGCGCGCACGTACGCCAGCGCGCCCGCGAGCCGCTCGTCGGGCATCGCCCCCCCGCCGTTGCCGACCATGCGCGAGCGCGTGCAAAAGCGGCAATACACGGCGCACCGATCCGTCGCCAGGAGCAGAACGCGATCGGGGTAACGCTGCACCAAGCCGGGGGCCACCTCGTGCGCGACCTCGCCCAAGGGATCGACCAAGTCGCCCGGGATGCTCTCGCCTTCGCGCGCGTCGGGCACGCACTGCTTGCGGATCGCGCACTCGGGATCGTCGCGATCGCACAACCCGAGGTAGTACGGCGTCACGCTGATGGGGAACCCCGCACCTTCCGCACGACGCGCACCCTCCAGCTCGCGCTCGGTCAAGCGAAGTGCGCCCGCGAGGCCCGACGACGACGTCACGGCATGGCGAATCTGCCAGCGCCAATCCTGGGGACGCCGGCGCTCCTTGAGGGGCTTGGGCCGGGGGTTCAACGTGATGAGCGGTGCGGCGGCCATGATCAGTTCCGTTTGGCGGCATCCATGCCGACGTTGACCAGCGCGGCCTCGTCGATTTGGACCGGGTACTGCGTTCGAAGCGCAGCGAGGAGCTCGTCCTCCTTCGCGCGCATTTTGTCCTGCGAAAGCTTGATGCGGATGGTGCGCTCGGCCTCGGCGTACGTGCGCTCGCGCGCATCGGCCTTTTGCGTGAGGCGCACGAGGTAGCTCTTTCCCCCGGCCACGACAACGGGCTTCGGGTGGACCTCGCCGACCTTGCCGATGGCGAACAACGCCGCGCGCACCTCCTCGGGGATGCGCGCATTCTCCCCGCGCGGATCCCCCGGCGGGCTCACCATCCCGAGATCGCCCGCGAGATCGACGGGCATGTTGGCCTTGGCCGACGGATCGATCGACTTCTTGCGCACCAACTCGCCCCACTCCGCGGCCGTCGCCCTCTTCGCCGCATCCAGCAGCGCCCGCGCGCTCGCCTCGTCCCGCAGCGCGATGACCGACACGCGACGCCGCTCCGGATCCTTGTAATCGCCGCGGTGCGCGTCGAAGTACGCCCGCACCTCGGGCTCGGGCACCTCGTTCGGCGTAGGCCCACTCTGCCGCGCCTGCGCGGTCAGCGCCTCGCGCAAGATGGCGCGCCGCTCGCCCGCGGCGGCGGGATCTTTGTCGTAGCCTTTCGCCGTCGCTTCGTCGGCGAGCAGCTCGACGCGGATCATCTCCTCGAGCAGCTCCTTGCGCCGTTCGGGCGACTGGTAACGCAGTCGATCGAACTGGTCCATCTGCTCCAAGGTGGCCGCGAAATCGCCGAGCGTGATGCTCTTTTTGCCGACCTTCACGAGCACCTGCGCGGCTTCCTCCGGGGTGAGGCTCGTTGCGCTGCGGGGCGTGGCGGCGGCATCGCCCGCGTCCACGTCGCGTGCTTTGTGGCCACAGGCCGCCGCGGCAGCCAGCACGACCGTGAGCAAAATGATACGCAAACGAGGGTTTTCCACCGGGAAAGGTGGATTACCAGGGTCAGTTGGGCTTTGCCACCGTTGCGCGGAATGCACACGCCAGGTAGAGGTCGTCCCCCATGGCGCCACCGACTCGATCTCTCACCGACGACCGCGACGATCGCACCATCCCGCCGGCTCCGAGTCATCCAGCCCTCAAGTACCACCGCATCGTGCTCAAATTGAGCGGCGAAGCGCTCTCTGGTGCCGATGGCGGCTTCGGCATTCAGCCGGACATGCTGGGCAACCTCGCCGCCGAATTGGCGGAGGTTCACGCCCTGGGTGTGCAGGTCTCCATCGTGGTCGGCGGCGGAAACATCTTCCGCGGCCTCAAAGGCTCCGCCGCCGGCATGGACCGCGCGCAGAGCGACTACATGGGCATGCTCGCCACGGTCATCAACGCGCTGGCGATGCAGGACGCGCTCGAAAAGGCCAACGTCCCCACCCGCGTTCAGACCGCGATCCCCATCAGCCAGGTCGCCGAGCCGTACATCCGCCGGCGCGCCATCCGGCACCTGGAAAAGGGCCGCGTGGTCATCTTCGCCGGCGGCACCGGAAACCCCTACTTTTCCACGGATACGGCCGCCGCCTTGCGCGCCATGGAAATCCACGCCGACGCACTCTTCAAGGCCACCAAGGTCGAGGGCGTCTACGACCGCGACCCCGCTCGCTTCCCGGATGCCGAGATGGTCACGAAGATGAGTTTCGACCGATTTCTCACCGAGCGCATCGGCGTGATGGATTCCACCGCCGCTACACTTTGCCGGGACAACGGCCTCACCATCCGCGTTTTCAAGATGGCTACCCGCGGTAACATCAAGCGCGTCGTGTTTGGCGATCCCATCGGTACGATCGTCGAAGCTTGAGGCAATCAGAAAGTCGCAACGTTCGCCGCACTCAGGTCGAGATTCCGTAAATGCGGGGACGGTGGAGTTCGCCCCGCTTCTTACTGGAAAGGACGCGGCAGCATGGCAACCTCCATCGTTCACTTGCTCGGATCCATCCCACTTGGCGAGGGTGCGGGCGTTCTTGCCCTCTCGGCGCTGGTCGCCCTGGGGCTCGTCGGGCGCGGCGCAAAGTCGCGCTAGGCGCAAAAGTCGCTCAATCGGCCGTTGCCTTACGTACGCAGCGCGCGCACCACGAGCTTCGCCACGTCCGTGACCTCCACGGGATCGTAGGCGGCCAGGAGCTCGCGCGCATCGATGGGCCTTAGGCCCGCCGCCTCGCAGGCCTGATCGACGAGGTGCTCCGCCGCCTCGTCGATGCGCACCACGGCGAAGCTGCCCTTCATGGCCATGGGCCAAAGCGGCGCGTACGCCGGCACCAGCGGGCAGGTCGTCACATCGAGCTGCATCGCGCCGTGAATCGGGACCAGCGCCACGGTGGCGGGCATCGGAATGGGCGGCACGCCGTGCGGGGACGGCGCCGCGCCCTCGAGGCACGAGACCGCGTGCGCGATGACCGCGAGGCGGTGGGGCGCGCCCGCGAAAACGAGGCGAACCGCATCGCCGATGCGGAGGCGCTTCCGCTGCTCGATGGTGCGCGCCAGCGCGGCGAGCTCCTCCCCGGTGCCGAGCGGCACCCTCTCGTGGGGCGGTGCGAGGATGCGCACGCGGCCGCTGCGTTTCAGCTCCAACACGGCGGAGAGGATCTCCACATCGGACGCCGGAACGCGGTCGAGCAGCGCATCGAGAAGAATCGGCCCGCGCAGGTGCACGAGGAGCGCCCGCGCCGAGGTGCTCATGGTCAGCGGCAAGCTCGGATCCGTCTCCACCGCGAGGAGCGGGCGCGCGTGCGGATCGGGAAAGGCCTCGCGGAGGCGTTCGAGCTCGAGCAAGACGCGCGGAACCGCGTGGAGGATCTGCTCCGTCGGCGTGCGGATGCGGCGGGTTCCCGTGGTGCGGTGCTCGAAGCTCCACGTCGCGCCGGGAAGGGCCAGCGCCCGGTACAGCGCCTTTTCCCCGGTGGCGTCGAGAAAAAGCGCGTCCTCGATGTTGCCCATCGCGAGCCGCAGCTCGGCGACGCGTTCCCCTTCGCGCACCACCAAGGTACCGGTGCGCTTGGCCCGCACGAACTCGCGCAAGGTCGCCACCGGATCGGCGCTGGTGCTCATGCGCGCGCCTCGACCAGCTTGCGCGCCACCAGATCGGCCAGCATGGCGTCGGCCGCGTGCACGGCCTTGAACCGATCGCGTTGCCGAACGCCGCAACACGTCCAGGTTCCATGCTCGGCCGCGACGACGATGGCATCCACGCCGTCCCCGTCCGAGCCGCGCAGATCGATCTCCTCGACGTCGCCGCACACCTCGCGCACCGCCGGGCCGAAGCCCACGCCGTCGCGGCCGGAGACCAGCAGGGACATCGCCCCACCGCGGCGCGCCTCGAGGCAGGCGTGCCGCACCAGCGACAGCGCCGCGGGCACGGCGAGATCCAACGGATAGGGAGAGCCCTCCCCCGCATCGAGCAGCGGGCACGCCAAGAGCCCTTCGACGATGGCGCGCAGGCTTTTGCGGCCCAAATCGAGCATCCGCACCGGCGATCGCAGGGAAAGCTCGACCCGGGCGCGCGCGAGCTTCATCAGCGCGTCGGCGGTGCCGGCATCTTGGGGAAAGGTGGCCGCGCCCACCGCGCCAAAGGCCATTTTTCGCCGCAGAAGCTGCGCTTGCAGCGACCCGGTGCTGGGCAAGAGCAGCCACACTTCGTCGTCGCCTTCGTCGCGCCCGAGCGCGTCGCCGGGACGGGTCAACGCGCGCAGCTCCTCTTTGAGCTTCGACGGCGGCCGGCGCATCGCACCCAGCGGATCCGAGAGCGCCACGCAGATCGCCGAGACCTTGCGCCCGTGCCGCGCGGCTTCGTCCAGCGCGCTCGCGAGGAGCTCGCGAAACCGCGCCACCGTCTCGAAACGCGCCGGCTCCGCACCCCGCGCCGCCGCCCCGGCCGCACGAGAGGCCAGCACCACGAGCGACGAGGCAAACGACGTGAGATCCGCGAGCGCCGGCCGGTACGCGGGATCGCCGCCCTCGACCACCACGGCCCCCGGCCCCAGCGCAAACGTCTCGCGGTCTTGCTTCGAGCCGAACCTCTCGAGATCGATGTCCCCCGAGCTCTCGGGCGCGGTGACCGGCCCCGAAGTGGCCACCCGGGAAAGCGACGCGCCCTCGGGCTGGTACACGGAGACCGCGCGCGCCGCGCCCACCTGCACGACGGCATCGGCGACGGCGCGCATCAGATCGGGCATCGCGCCGCGTGCGGCCAGCTTGGCCATCTGGCGCATCGCCTCGATGGCAATCCTTGCATGTGCAAGCTGTGCTCCCAGGAACTCGCGATGCCGCGCCGTCCCGCGCTTTTCACGCACCTCGCCCATGGCGCGCAAAATCGCGTCGCCCGTCGTGGGCAAGGTCAGCATGCCGGTGGCCCCCAAGGTGAGCCCCTCGAGGGCCAAATCCAACTTGGGCGACGGCGCCATGGCGTAAACGGTGATGCCCTCCGAGGCGGACTGCAGATGGTGCACGAGCGAGAGCCCCGTCCCCTCGCCCAAGGTCACGTCCACGAAGGCGAGGTCCGGCTTCAAATTGGCGCAGACCGCGATGGCTTCGGCGAGGTCGGAGGCGCCCGTCACGCGATCGCCCATGTGGCTCGCGGTCTCCTCGAACGTGCGCAACTCCTCCGGGTCCCGGCACACGACGAGCACGCTCATCGGCGGCATGGGCGGCATGCGCAGCGCCGAGGCCAGGTCGCTCATCCGGCGACGTCGACCCGCCCCGAGAACACATGCTGGGCGCCGCCCCGCATTCGCGCCCGCCCTCCGTCTCCCTCGACCCAGATGGTGAGCGGGCCGCCGGGAAGGCGCACCGTCACGGGGCTCCCCCACGGTGCGAGGTCGCGCGAGCACGCCGCAGCCACCGCCGCGCAGGCGCCGGTGCCGCAGGCCAGGGTCAGTCCGACGCCGCGTTCCCACACGACCAGGTCGATGAAGCTGCGATCCTGCACGCGGGCAAAGCCGATGTTGGCCCCCTCTGGGAAGGCCTCGTGCGTGGCGAGCCGCGGCCCGATGCGGTCGATGTCCTCGGCCGTGGGTCTTCGCAGCGAGACCGCGTGCGGATTGCCCACGTTGATCTCGACCAGATCGATGTCGCTCCACTCGGACTTCTCGCCTGGCAGCGAAAGGCGCCGGCTGCCGTGGATGCGCACGACGCCCATGTCGACGGTGACCTCGGCGGCGCGGTTCTCGGCGCCGTCCAATTCGACGTGGCAGCGGCGGGGGCCGGCGTCGGTCTCGAAGGTGGCATCGAGCACGCGCTCACCGCGCGAGGCCCTCGTGTGGTGACGCGCCACGTGGAGCGCCATGCAACGGATGCCGTTGCCGCACATCTCGGGGATGCTGCCGTCGGCGTTGAGCACGCGCATGCGGGCCAGCGCGCTGGGTCCACCGGGCAGCACGAGGATCACGCCGTCGCCGCCGATGCCGAATCGGCGATCGCAAAGCTTGGCGGCGAGTTCCGGCGAGACGACGCCGTCGTCCTCCGCGTCGATGACGAGGAAGTCATTGCCAATCCCCTGGTATTTCTCGAACGATAGCGTGCGGCTCATCGGGCCTGAGCGTACCCTCATTTCCGCGGCTCGGCAGCCCCGCGGATGAAGCGTTCGAGGCGGGAGAGCGTCTCGGCCGCGGTGAGCCCGTCGACCTCCACCTGCTTCTCCCTCGAACCGGTGCCGCGCACCAGACGGACGGATTTCTGGGGCATGCGAAGAGCCTCGGCCAAGGTCCGCACGAGCTCTTCGTTCGCCAGGCCGTCCACCGGCGGGGCCGCCAGGCGCACGTCGAGCGCGCCTTCGCGCACGCCCACGATGGCGCTCTCTTTGGCGCGCGGCTTCGCATGCACGGCAAAGCGCACGACGTTGCCCTTGGCGACGAGGGACAAGCCGGCCGATGCATCCGGGTAGGAACTTGGGGCGGAGCGGTCTACGCTCGAGTGTTCCGGCGAGGCGTGTGGACGACGAGTCACCCTAGGAACCATACGACCGCGGAGATAGGAGCCAAACATCGTGCGATCGATTGTGCTGAGTGGATTCATGGCAACGGGCAAAAGCACGGTCGGGGCGCGCCTGGCCGCCAGACTCGGCCTTCCCTTCGTGGACACGGACGAGCTCATCACCGCCGCCGCCGGCCAGTCGATTCCGGAGATCTGGAAGAGCCAAGGCGAGGCCGCCTTCCGCGCGCGCGAGCACGAAGTCGTGCGCTCCTTGCTGCTCGACGCCACGCCACGCGTGATCGCGTTCGGTGGCGGCACGGTCACGTCGCGCGAGCTGCGGCACATGGCCCTCGAGCGCACCGTGCTCGTGACGCTGACGGCGCGACCCGAGACGATCGCGCGCCGTGCGGGCGACGTTTCCGGGCGGCCCAACTTGGCCGCGCCCGATCCGGCGGTGCGCGTGCAGCATCTGCTCGAGCAGCGCGCGGCCGTCTACGCCGAGTGCCACCAGACCTTGCAGACCGACGACGTGGACGCGGATGCGCTGGTCGACGCCATCGTCCCACTCGTGCAGCGCGATCCGCTGGCGGTGCCGCTCGGGGAGCGCAGCTACGTGGTGGACGTGACGCACGACGCGCCGGAGCGCGTGACGGACGCCATCGCGCGCCTCGCGCCCTCGTCGCTGCTGGTGGTGACCGATGCGCACGTGGAGCGGGCGCGCGGCAAGGCCCTGGAGACAGCGCTGCACCCTCTGACGATTCCGTCGACGCGGGTGTCGTTGCCGCCGGGCGAGGAGCAGAAGGTGCTGCCCACCGTGGGCACGATCTGGGACGCCGCCCTAGGCGCGGGCATCGACCGCGGGGCGCTGGTGGTGGCCTTTGGCGGCGGCGTGGTGGGCGATTTGGCCGGATTTGCGGCGTCCACGCTCCTGCGCGGCGTCGACTGCATCCAGATCCCCACGACCTTGCTCTCGATGGTGGATTCGTCGGTGGGCGGCAAGACGGGCTTCGATCATCCCGTGGGCAAGAACGTCATCGGGGCCTTCCACCAGCCGCGCGCCGTCATCGTGGACCTCGCCCACCTCGCGACCTTGTCCGAGCGTGAATTTGCCTGTGGAATCGCGGAGATCGTGAAGATTGCGGCCATCGCGGACGCCCCGCTGCTCGAGGCGCTCGAGGCGGTGGGACCTCTGTCGCCGCAGCGGCTCGAAGGGTTGCTTCCCATCGTCCGCGCGGCCATCGCGGCCAAGGTGCGCATCGTCCGCGACGACGAGCGCGAGACCGGGCACCAGCGCGTGCTGCTCAATTTGGGCCACACCCTGGGGCACGCCATCGAGGCTCATGGCCGGTTCTCGCGCTACCGGCACGGAGAGGCCGTGGCCCTCGGGACGGTGCTGGAGCTCGAGTTGGGGGTCAAGTTGGGGCTCACCCCGCCCGCATACGTGGAGCGGATCCGCACCCTGCTGCGTCGCTTCCACCTGCCCACCGAGATTGCGGCCGCCGATCTCGCCGCCTCGTTCCGGTTCGTCGGCAGCGACAAGAAGCGCCGCGGGAACCGCATTCGGATCCCCTTTGCCTCGGGGCCGGGTCAGTCCGTGGTGAAGGACGTGACCCATGACGAACTCCGGCACGCCGTACTGACTTAAGGTCATTGCTCGCGGCCACGAAGCGGTGGAAACATCGCTTCGTGCGAACCGCCTTCACCCTCGCCTCCTCGGTCGCCGCGATCGCCTGGAGCTGCAGCGCCTTCGAAGGCCGCGCCCACGCCGCGCCGCAAGTGAGCGTCGGAACGACGGTCGGGGCAGCCGTGACCGATCTCCGGCTGGAGGACGGACCCCATGGAGCCTTCCACCTCGGGGCGAAGGGGGACGTGTTCTTCCTGCGTTCGAGCGAGCGCAGCATCGGCGTGGGGCCCTTCGCCGAGGTTCTGACCGCGGGCTTCGACACCTTGGAGGCGGGAGGCGGTCTTTCCGTCTTGCTGCCTGTGTTCTCGTCCGTGCCGGTCATCCTGTCCGGGGGCGCCTTCGCGCGTCGAGCGCCCGCCTTGGACTGGGAGGGCGGCCTGTCGACGACGCTGTTCTTCGGGGCCATGGGCTACAACTTCCACTCCTCGTACGAGATGCAGAACGGCCTCTTCGTGTCGGCCCGCTACGGCCTCGGCGACGGCCGCCAGGCCGACATCGTCTTCGGGGTCCGGTTGGACCTGATGCTCTTCGCCCTGCCCGCGATCTTCATCTACGAAGCAATCGCCCACTAGGCCCTGGAGAAGATTCACAGGGAGGCGGGGAGTTTTTTGGGTTCAGTCAGCGCGGTGGGCCCACTGAAGGGCGACCATTGCGGCCTGTTTTCCGTGCTGGTTTCCTCTCCAACGCCCTGTGAGCTCGCGGTGTATTTCGACTCCCCGCCGCGAGGCGACTGCTCACTAGGCTGGGACGAGGTTTCACGGGGGAGAAGGGGAGATCTTTGTCGTCAATCGGTCACCTGGAGCATCGTCGCTTGCGCCCAAACCCGCCGGTATCTCTCTCCCCCTAAACCCTAAACCCTAAACCCTAAACCCTCGCTTTTATGGTGACCCAAGCGGGGTGGGACTATGGTGGTCTGGATGGATCGTCGCGCCAGCCAGGTGATGCATGTGCAGGTCGCCGGCCAGCGGTACAAGGTCGTGAGCTCGTCATCGCAGGCCGAGTTGACCCGGCTCGCGGCCGCGGTGGACGCCAAGCTGGCCGAGCTCGCGCATCGACCCAACCCCGGGGCGCCGCCATCCATTGTGCTGGCCGCCATTGCCCTTGCCCATGACCTTGAGCAAGAGCGGGCGAAGCGTCAGCGCGTCGAGGTGAAGGTTCGTGATCTTCTGCGTCGGATCCTGGTGCGCATCGACAGCGCCCTGGAGTCGTCGGCAGAAGGGGAAGGCTCTCGTTCTGAATGATATCGGTGAACCAAGGCGCCCCCAGCGCCCAACTCGAGACCGAGCCGGTGGCTCCCAGCCAGCCCTCGTCCGTGTTTCACGTGAAACAGGGTGCGCCCCCTGCCCTGGCCCATCTTTCCGAGGCCATCGAGGCGCTCCGCACCCAGGACCTCCTCCGCGAGCGCCATGCTCCGCTCGACCCGACGTCCGTCTCCTTTTGCTCCAACGACTACCTTGGCCTCGCCAGCGTTCCCCTCACCGGGCACACCCCGCGCGGTGCGGGCGCCTCCCGCCTGATGGCCGGTGAGCGTGCGGCGCACGGGGAGCTCGAGCGCGCACTGGCCACCTGGCTGCGCACCGAAGACGCTCTGGTCTTCTCCAGCGGGTACGCCGCGAACCTCGGAGCGGTCGCCGCGCTGGCGC
This sequence comes from Sorangiineae bacterium MSr11367, assembly GCA_037157805.1. Lineage (NCBI taxonomy): Bacteria > Pseudomonadati > Myxococcota > Myxococcia > Myxococcales > Pendulisporaceae > Pendulispora > Pendulispora rubella. The sequence continues at coordinate 12,136,582 of CP089983.1, forward strand.
AGCCCGGGGACGTCGTCGTCAGCGATGCCCTCAACCATGCTTCGCTCATCGACGGGTGCCGTCTCTCCAAGGCGCGAACCATCGTCGTCCCCCACCTGGATCTCGATGCCGTTGGCCAGGCCATCGCCACTGCCGCCCCGGGGAGGGCTTGGGTCGTCGTCGAGTCCTATTACGGGATGGATGCCGACTCCCCCAACCTGCGTGCCCTTCGGGCCCTTTGCGACACGACCGGGGCCGCCCTCATCGTCGACGAGGCCCACGCGCTGGGCGTTTTTGGTCCCGATGGGCGGGGTCTGTGCGCCGAACAGGGCGTCATCCCCGACGTCCTCATCGGAACCATGGGCAAGTCCCTCGGCCATAGCGGGGCCTTCGTCGCAGGCTGCCGCGCCCTGACCACCTGGCTCTGGAACCGCGCCCGGCCCTTCGTGTTCTCGACCGGGATCAGCCCCGCGGTCGCGGCCAGCGCCCGGCGGGCCCTGGACCAGTCCGTCGCCGAACCCTGGCGACGCCACACGGTGCTCTCCCACTCGAACCACCTACGGGAGTCCCTGGACGCGATGGGCCTGACCGTCCTGGGCTACGGTCACATCCTCCCCATCGTCATCGGGGACGCTCGCGCAGCCGTCGAGGCCGCCGCCAAACTGCACGAGCATGGGCTTCACGTTCTCGCAGTGCGTCCACCTACCGTTCCCTACGGAACGTCGCGCCTGCGCTTGACCGTGACGGCCCGGCATACCGACGTTCACGTTGAGAACGCGATCCGCGCCCTTAGCCTTGTCCTTGCTACTTCGTTCGAAGAGCCCAAATCTTAACTTTCGCCCATCGGTCCAACAGAGGGGGAGTCTGCCTTGAGACGCATCGTCATCACCGGCACCGGTACCGGAATTGGTAAGACGCATTTCGCCTGCGCCATAGCTCGTGCGGCGTCCGCCCTGAAGTTGCGCGTGGCCGCCTTCAAGCCCGTTGAGACGGGGGTCGAGCCCGCGGGCGGTGAATACACCGACTCGGCCCAGCTGGCCGCCGTCTCATCGTTTCACGTGAAACGGTGGCTCGACCCCGTTTACACCTTTCGCGAGCCGATCTCCCCCCACCTCGCCGCCCGACGCGCAGGCATCTCTCTGGAGCTCCAGCCCATACTGGACGCCATCCGACTCTTCGATGACCTGGATCTCAACCTGGTCCTCCTCGAACTGGTGGGGGGCCTCTTCAGCCCCCTCAACCGGAAGGAGTCGAACGCCGACCTCGCCCTCGCGCTGCACCAGGCCGCGGTCGCCTCGGCCTCCGCCATCCCGATCACCCAGCAGATCGCCGTGGCCGCCGAGTCCAGCGGCGCCGGCGCCCCGGTCGTCGTCACCCCGCCGCCCGCCACCGAGATCCCCGGCTCCACCTCGGGAACCTGGTCCTCGTCCGGGGCCAGCCCGTCCGACCCCGCCTTTCCGTCCGCCGCCTGGTCTCGGGCCGATTCCTTTCCCCCCGAGCACACGGCCAGCACGCCCCCCGCCCAGGATGACTCCATCCCGCGTGTCGTCCTCGTCGCCCCGGACCGCCTTGGCGTCCTTCACGAGATTGCCGCCACCGCGCGCGCCGCGGAAGCCATGGGGCTGCCCATCGCTGGCGTGGTCCTGGCCATGCCGGAGCGCCCGGACTCCTCCACGGGCCTCAACGGCAGCGAGATCCAGTACGTCACTGCCGCCCCCTACCTCGGGACCCTGCGGCGTGCCCCCATCGACACCCTGGCTTCCGACCTGAAGATCAGCGGCTTCTTCAACCGCCTCTTCGGCTAGCCCCGCGACCCCTTCAGGACACGATCCAAAAAGCGACCGCCAAGACGCCAAGGTCGCCAAGAGAGATTTCCGGGGCGGGGCGCTCGCGGCAGCCCTTCCAACCCACCTCATTTCTTGGCGCTCTTGGCGTCTTGGCGGTTCCACTCCGCGCATGCCCCCGGACCGGGCTACTTCGCGCTCGACTTCGCCCAGAGGTTGATGCCCGCGTCGGTCGCGTGGCTGTCGATCTCCTTCAGTTCCGCGGCGCTGAACTCGAGCTTCGACAGGGCGGCCACGTTCTCCTCGAGCTGGGTCACCGAACTCGCCCCAATGAGGGTCGAGGTCATTCGCGCGTCCCGCAGGGTCCACGCCAGGGCCATCTGGGCCAGCGACTGGCCGCGCTTCTTGGCAATTGCGTCCAGCGCTCGAACCTTGGCCAGGTTCTCCTTCGAAAGCTGCTCCGTCCCCAGCGAGCCCGGGCGGCTTGCGCGCGAGCCCTCCGGAACGCCCTCGAGGTACCGGCTCGAGAGAAGGCCCTGGGCCAGCGGTGAGAAGCCGATGCAGCCGACACCCTCCCGCTCCAGCACGTCCAGCAGCCCGCCCTCGATCCACCGGTTCAGCAGCGAGTACGACGGCTGGTGGATCAGCAGTGGTGTCCCCATGCGCCGCAGGATCCCGGCCGCCTCCGCCGTCTTCTCCGGCGAATACGACGAGATGCCCACGTACAGCGCTTTGCCCTGGCGCACGGCCGCGTCGAGCGCGCCCATCGTCTCCTCCAGGGGCGTCGCCGGGTCGAAACGGTGCGAGTAAAAGATGTCGACGTAGTCGAGCCCCATGCGATGCAGGCTCTGGTCGAGGCTCGCGAGAAGGTACTTTCGCGACCCGAAGTTCCCGTAGGGGCCCGGCCACATGTCGTAGCCCGCCTTGGTCGAGATCACGAGCTCGTCCCGGTACGGGCGCAGATCCTTGGCCAGGATCTCGCCGAAGTTCGCCTCCGCCGAGCCGTACGGCGGACCGTAGTTGTTCGCCAGGTCGAAATGCGTGATGCCCAGGTCGAAGGCCCGACGCGCAATCGCACGCCCGTTCTCGAAGGGCCGGTCTCCGCCGAAGTTCTGCCAGAGGCCCAGCGAGATCAGCGGCAACTGCAGACCGCTGCGGCCCGACCGTCGATAGGCGATGCGCTCGTACCGATCCGACGCTGCAAGGTATCCTTTTTCCATGCGCCAGACTTACCCCAGTCAGAAGGCGCCCGACAGGCTCGCGCCCACCGCCGTGATCTGCACGTGCTGCAGGTGCAGCCCCGCCCGCGGGCGCTTCTCTGCGGGGGTCAGCAGGAAGTACACGCCCACGCCCGCAGCCACCGCCCCCAGCGCAAACGAGACCGTGCTCACGGTCGCAAAGGTCTTGCCCTGCCGCGCGGCGTCCACCGAAGCGCCATCGCACCGGTCGTAGTCGGGCCCGCACGTATCCTTCACCGTGCCGGCCCGCAACAGCGCCATCAGCCCCGTCACCGTTCCCGCAGCCAGCCCCACGGCCCCGACGCCCAGCAGCGCGTAACCCAGCGTCGAGCGCCCCTGGCCCGAGCCGGTTTCGCTCCCGCGCGGCGGACCCTCCGTCCGCCCCGGCACCGATCGCACGTCCCGCGGCGGCGACGGGTCCTGTGCATCCAGCGCGAGGACCACCGTCACCTCCCGGGACTCCCCTTCGGCCACGAGCACGCTCACCCGCGTCTCCTTGCGCCCCTCTGCAAGCGCCACCACCACGTGGTGGCCGGGGTCCACCGGAAGCGGAACCCCCAATGCGGCGTCCCCCAGATCGTGCTCGTCCCGGCGCACGCGCACCTTGGCCGGCAACGCTCCCGCGAGCCGCACGGTCAGCCGCGGCACCCGTGGCTCCAAGGCCTTGCTTCGCCCGCGCGCGAACGCGACGCGCGAATCACCACGTGGTAGCGCCGTCTCCGCCTGCAGAAAATGCTCCCATGCCCGCGCCAGCTGGCCGCGCCGCTCTTCGCAATCCGCCAGGTTCAACAGCGTCCCCGGCGCGGGCTCCAGCCGCTGGCTCTCGGCGAACTGCGAGCATGCGGTCGCCCAGTCGCCCGCGCGCGCGGCCTCTTTTCCACGGCGGTACATCGCCTCCGCGCCAGCCGCGTCGTGCGGCTGCGCCCAGGCCGGCGTACCCAACACCAAAAGACTCCCGAAGCCTACGATGCACCCGCGAACCAGCGACGTCCGTGACACGCTTGGGTCGTACGCCGCCGTCCGCTAATGTCTGCCTCGGTCCAGCGGATTTTCGCCCTCCGGTACCGGCGCCACCACGGCGGACGCCGACGCCGCGGGACGACGCCGCGGCTGCCCCGACGGCACCGGCACACGCCCCGGCGGGGACGACGCTGCGGGCGGCCCCGCATCCAGCATGCCCACGGGAACCATCGCCGCAGACGCCACCGGCGCCGACGCCGGCTCGACCGACACCGAGGGCGCTGCCCGATCCTCCGGCGCTGCCACCGCCGCGGGATGTTTTGGCCACGCGGCCAAAATTGCCGCGCCGCCGCCGAGCACCCCTACGATCACCCCGGCGGCCAGCCACACCACGCGCCGCTCCCTCCCCTGCCCCTTGGTCGACGCGCCGGCCGATGCCGCCACCACCGGCGACGCACTCAACGTCGCACCCTCGTGCATCGACACCCGGGCGTCGTTTCCCGCGAGCACCGGCGTGATCACCACCTGCATCGGGGCCATCGTCTCGTTCGACCCGACGACCATCGTGTCGCGGCCCACGACGGCCGCCTCCGCCGCCCGCACGGCCTCGTGCATCGCGTGCGCGGTGCGCCACCGCCAGCCTTTGTCGAAGGCCAGCGCCCGGTCGATCACCACGGCCACCTCCGGCGCAATCCCCGGCAGCGCCGCCGCGGCCAGCGGGAGCGGCTGATTCATCGCCAACAGCAGCTCCTCGTTCATCGTCTCCGCTGCCCGCAGCGAACGCCCCGCCAGAAGCGTCATCAACGTCGCGCCCACGGCCCACACGTCGCTCTGGCCGTCGACCTCCTCCCAGCGGCCGCGCGCTTGCTCCGGCGGCATGAAGGCCGGTGTTCCCAGCACCATGCCGCCGAGGGTCCCGCCCGTGCTCCCTCCTGCGGCTTCGCGCAGGCGCGCGATGCCGAAATCGAGAATCTTCACGTCCCCGCCCGGCACGGTCACGAACACGTTCTCCGGCTTGATGTCGCGGTGAACGATGCCCCGTTCGTGCGCCGCCACCAGCACCTCCAGCACCCGCCGGGTCACACGCAACGCTTCGCCCACCGTGAGCGGCCCATCGCGAAGCGCGCGATCGAGCGAATACCCGTCGAGCAACTCCATCACCAAAAACGGCGCGCCATCCTCCGCGATGTCGTCGTCCAACACGCGCACCGCCCCCGGATGCTCCACCTTGTTGGCCGCATAACCCTCGCGCAAAAACCTCGTGTGGATTTGTGCATCCGTGGCGAACGACGCGTGCAACACCTTCACCGCCACGCGGTGTCCGTTGCGATGCCTCGCGGCGTAAACCGCCGCCATCCCGCCCACGCCGAGCACGCGCTCGAGGCGCCATTTCTGGCGCAGCAGCATCCCCACGCGCGTCTGTGCCGCCTGGCGCGGGTTAAACTCATCCATCGCGCGCAGGATACCAAACGCGCGGACGTCCGCGCGGACGTGCCGTGCCGCGTTTCACGCCACCACCCGGCCGCGCTCGAGCCGCACGCGTGCGTCACCGATCTGCGCAAAGCTCGGATCGTGCGTCACCAAGATGACCACCGCCCCGCGATCCGCTTCCTCGCGCACGACGCGCGTGAGACGCTCCGTCGAGCGCACATCCAGGCCGGCCGTCGGCTCGTCGAGCAGCACCAACTGCGGCGCGTGCACCAAGGCTTTCGCCACCGCGATCCTCTGGCGTTGCCCGCGCGAATACGTGCGCACCGGTCGCTCGCCGAACGAAGCGAGATCGAAGCGCTCGCACGCCCGCCGCCAGCCCGTCTCCGGATCGATGCCCCGCAGGCGTGCCGCCAGCACCACGTTCTCGCGACCCGACAAGTCACCGTACGCCAAGGTCTCGTGCCCGACCCATCCCAGCACGGCGCGAACGTCCGCCCTCGTCGTCCCCAGCTCACCGTGATCGACATCGCCCAAGGTAGGCTTCGCCAGGGTCCCGAGGATGCTCAGCAACGTCGACTTACCCGAGCCGTTCGCGCCTTCGATGACCGAAATCTTACCGCCTTCGAACCGTGCACTCACATTCGCCAGCGCTCGAACGGGTCCATACGTCTTGGTCACGCCACGAACCGCTACGGAAAAGGCCACGAACCGAACCCTAGCCGACCTTGCGAGCGCAACCTTCCATCAAGTGACACCGATTCGCTGCTCGAGTCCGTGTTCGGCTGCGGGACGTGCTATTCTCAGGCCCATGACCGCTGCGGCTGCGGTGATCTCCAACGAGCTGCCGACATTGCAGAAGCTACGCCAAGCGGTCGAAAGCGCCCTTGAAGGGAAGCACGACGCCGTCGAGCTCGCATTGGTTGCCCTTCTTGCGCGGGGTCACCTTCTCATCGAGGACGTTCCTGGCGTCGGAAAGACCACGTTGGCGCGTGCCCTGGCCCGCGCCGTCGGTGGTGAACTCCGGCGCGTCCAGTTCACGAGCGACTTGCTCCCCAGCGACGTGCTCGGCGTCTCCGTCTACGACCAACGCTCCGGCGAGTTCGTGCTGCGCCAGGGTCCCGTCTTCGCCAACGTGCTCTTGGCCGACGAGATCAACCGCGCCAGCCCGCGCACGCAGTCCGCGCTGCTCGAGGCGATGAACGAAGGCCAGGTCTCCCTCGACGGGCAGACCATGCCCCTGCCCGACCCGTTCTTCGTCATCGCCACGCAGAATCCTCAGGATTTCGCGGGTACGTTCCCGCTTCCCGAGTCCCAGCTCGACCGGTTTTTGGTCCGAGTTCGCATCGGATACCCACCCCCCCAGGTGGAAATGCGCCTTCTGCTCGACGGCAACACGGACACCGCGAAAGACGTCTCCGTCGTGCTCGATCCGTCGCGCCTCGTGGCCTTGCAGCGCGAAGTGCACCGCGTCGCCTTCGATCATGCGCTCGGCAGCTACCTGCAGGCGCTCATCCAAGCCACGCGCAGCGCGCCCACGCTTTCCCTCGGTGCCTCGCCACGTGGCGCCATCGCGCTCGCCAATGCGGCGCGCGCACGCGCTCTTCTGCGCGGACGCAACTACTGCATCGCCGACGACGTACATGACTTGGCGGTCCCCGTGCTCGCGCATCGCATCCGGCTCTCCACGCACGCCGAAGGCTTCATGCCCACGCGCGACGAGGCGGAGAATGCCCTGCGCGAGATCATCGGCCGCGTCCCCGTTCCCCTCTGAGCACCGTCATGCGGGAGTCGTTTCCTCAGCGCCCCCTCGTCCGACGCGATCGCAAGGTTGGGCTCTGGGCGCGCTTCCGAAATTTGTTCGTCCCGCCTCGCAAATTGAAATTCACGCGCGAGGGAAAGTTCTTCGTCGGCATCACGCTCGGCGTTGGCTTTGCGGCGATCAACACGGCGAACAATCTTCTCTATTTGCTCCTGGGAATGCTGCTCGCACTCATCGTCGTGAGCGGCGTCATGAGCGAGATCTCGTTGCGCGATCTCACCGTATTGAGACGCCTGCCGCTGCGCGCACAAGTCGGCCGCGCCCACCTGGTCGAAATCGAGGTCTACAATCATAAAAAACGCGTTCCGTCGTACGCGATCGAAGTCGAAGATCTGCGCCACGGACAGCCCGCAGACAAACGCTGTTTCTTTCTGAAAATCAGTCCCAAATCTGCGCAGGTTGCCGCGTACCGACGGACGCCGAACAAACGCGGGCGTGATCACCACATTGGCTTTCGCATTGCCACGCGTTTCCCGTTCGGGCTTTTCGAGAAGTCGCGCGAGATCGAAGCCGAAGGTGAGCTCATCATCTACCCGCCCGTCGATCCGGTGAAGCTGCGTCCCCTGCCCGCCGGCCGCCTTCCCGGTACCGACGGCACGCTCGGGCGCGGTTACGGCGACGAGTTCCTCGGGCTTCGCTTGATGCGGCCCGGCGAGGATCCGCGCGACATTCAATGGAAGAAGACCGCCGCCGTCGGACAGCAGGTCCTGCGTGAGCGCGCGCGCGAGGCACGACCCGACATTTCGCTGCCGCTCGAGACCGCGCGGCCGGAGAGCGCGGCCGAAGATTGGGATGCCCGCTTCGAGCGGCGCATCCGCGATGTGGCATCCCGCGCGGTCGCGCATTTGAAGCGCGGCGACGCCGTGGCCGTGCGCACCTCGAGCGGCGACGTCGCCCGCGGGGACCGATCCACGGGCGCGGATCCGGTCCTTCGCTTCCTCGCCCTCGTCCAACCCATCCCCACGCGTGCGCTTCGCAAGCTGATCTGATCATGCGCTTCGGACTCGTTCACCGGCTCATGACGGATGCGCTCGCGGCGCTGGGCGTGCTGGCCATCGTGAGCACCGCGGCGCTCAGTCCTTGGACCAATGCGCTGCTCATGATCGGACTCGTCGGTGCGTTGCTCATTCCCGAGCGATGGCAGAGTCGACCCGTGCTCCGGCACCTGGCCTCCGCGGGGCCGCTGGCCATCTTCGTCATTCAGGCGGCGCGCCTCGTCGCCGGGCGGCCGATGCTCGATGTCTCCGTCGAGTTCGCGGCGCTGCTCCAAATCGTGCGGCTCGCCACGCGCCGCGGGGCCGCGCACGATCAGCAGATCATCGTGCTGGCGCTGCTGCATTTCGTCGCCGGCACCGTGCTCGGCGGCGGGCTGACCTACGGCCTCTGCTTTCTCGGCTTCCTCGTGGTCGCACCGGGCGCCCTCGTGTTGAGCCACCTCCGGCGCGAGGTGGAGGGAAACTACCGCCAAGGCGCCCGCGATCGCACCGGCCTTCCCGTGGACGTGCCGCGCATCCTGCGAAGCCGCCGCGTCGTCGGACGCGGGTTCCTCGCGGCCACGTGCCTCATCTCGGTGCCGATCTTTCTCTTCACCGCGACGCTCTTCATCCTGTTTCCGCGGGTGGGGCTCTCGCTGCTCTTGCTGAACCACCCGCGCCCCGGGCGCATGGTCGGCTTCTCCGATCGCGTCGATCTCGGGGACGTCGGTGCGCTGCGTACGGATCTCTCTTCGGCGGTGGCGCTTCGGTTCGACATTCCCGATCTTCCCGATCCGCGTCCCTCGCGCATGGTGCTGCGCCTGCGTGGTACCGCGTTCGACGCGTACGACGGGCGCGCGTGGCTGCGCACGCAGACCGAGCGGCGCGCCGCCGAGCGGGCCTTTCCCGGCTCCGATTTGTATCCGCTGGTGCGCCCACCCGATGGCGAGAAAGATCGCAAGGCCACCTTCGACCTCGAGTCGCTCGACCCGCCGGTGGTCTTCCTTCCGCCACACACCGTGGCCATGCAGATCCATCTCCCCAGCCAGCCGCTGCTCAACGACGCGTTGACCCTCCAGCGTGGGCCGGAGGGCGAGGTGCGCTATGCCGGCGAGAGCGCGCGCGGTTTGCGCTACGACGTGTACCTCGATCGCGAGCGCACGCCGGTGACGGAGGTTCTCACCCCGCACGATCGCGCGCGCTACCTCGCACTGCCGCCATCGTTGCCGTCGCGCATGGGCGGCCTCGCGCATGCGTGGACCGACGGCCTTCCCAATGATTACGCGAAGGCCAAGGTCGTCGAGGAGAAGCTGCGCACCCAGTACAAGTACGACTTCGGCTCGCCGTCGGGCGGAACGAAGCAGCCCGTCGACCACTTCCTCTTCGAATCGAAGCGCGGCCACTGCGAGTTCTTCTCCACGGCCATGGCGGTGCTGCTGCGCGAAGTCGGCATTCCCACGCGCAACGTCACCGGATTCGTCGGCGGTACGTACAATCGATTTGGCCGCTACTATGCCGTTCGCCAGGCCGATGCGCACTCGTGGACCGAGGTGTACCTCGACGATCCCGTGCACCCCGGATGGCATACGTTCGATCCGACGCCGCCGGCCGGCGCGCAGCCGCTCGAAGAGACCACGGGCGCGCTCGTGTACATGCGCGACTTGGTGGAAGCGCTGTCGCAGCGCTGGAACCGCTACGTCGTGGGTTACGATTTGCGCACGCAGGTGCACCTCTTCGAGGATGCGACCCGGCAGTACGATCGCTTCCGCGCGCAGACGGGTCTCAACCGCGGGTTGCTCGGCTACCTGACGCGTGCGCCTGTGGTCGCCGCGCTTCTGCTCGCGACCGCTTCCGTGGCCTACGTCGTTTGGAAGCGACGCCGCAGGGGAGGGAAGTCGGGCGAGAAGCCCGCGCCGAAGTCCCCCGCGGAGAAACGGCTCGAGAGTGCGGCCGCGCTCTACCGTTCCCTCGACGGCGCCCTCATGGTCCAAGGGATCGCGCGCCCGGCCGCGCTGCCGCCGCTCGCGCACGCGGAACATTTGCGCTTGAACAAGCACCCGCTGGCGGACGAAATTCTGTCGCTTACCCAGCTGTACCTGGAGGCGCGATTTGGCGGCGTCTGCCTCACACCCGAGGCGACGCGCGAATTCGAGCGGCGCGTGCGGACGCTGCGTTCGACGCGGCTCGAGCCGCCGGATCGCGCGGTGTCGCAGCCTCCCGCAAGCTCGGCTACACGAGCTACACCAGGGTGATGGTGGCGCGGTCGCCGTCGCGTTGAACGCGGGCTGTACCGCTCAGCGCATTCGCCGGCATGCGGGCTTCGCGACCGTCGAACTCCAGGTCGGCTCGCCCGCGTTCGATCCACGCGACGACCACCGGCTCGCGCTCGCTACGCTGACCGCCCTCGTGCAGCTCGAACAAGTCGATCTGCACCCCGCGCCGCAACTCGGCCGCGGTCACCGCCCGCTGCATCGAAGCCACGGGCTTTGCGCCCGGCCGATGCGGATCGCGATCGCCGTCGTACGTCTGCACGATGAGGCGGTACTCTTCGCCGGCGCGAAGATCGCGCAAATCGCTCGCCGCTGCGCGCACTTCCGCATGCACCGTCGCCGCCCCAGCGCCGACGCCGAAGGTCGTCGCTGCGAGGATCGCCATCCACGAAACGTTCTTTCGTGCGAAGCGAGGCAGCTTTTCCTTCAACAATGTTCGCTTGCGGGATGCCATGGGAACCGCACGGTACGTAGCTAATCTCGTGCCAGCCGTTGAAAGCGCCGAAATCTCGTTCTTCACGCCGAGTTCTACGCGTCAAAAGCCCGAAGGTTTTGCGGCCCACGTGCTGGGGCCCCGCAACTGCCGCCAAACCTGCGCACCCGAAGCTGCGCCGCTGGTGCACCTTCCAGTGGCCTCCACGACACAGGTCACCATTTCGCCCCGGTCACGTTGGACACGTGGCCGCATGCGACCCACCGCGCGGACGCATTCGGCCTGACGCTCCGCGCGCGTGGGGAACCTGTGGATAACCGCGCTCACAGGGCGCGTGTGCCAACTTTCAGTTCTGAACCTGCGACCGAAATGTCAGCCCTTCGCCCGCGCGATCGACGAGGATCGTCGTTCCAGCGGCGAAGTCGCCCGCGAGCACCCGTTTCGCCATCTCGTCCTCGAGGTAGCGCACGATCGCGCGCTTCAGAGGCCGCGCACCGAATTGTGGATCCCAACCCACCTCGCCAAGGAAATCCTTCGCAGCGTCCGTCACCTCGATGCGCAGGTCGCGCCGCGCAAGGCGTGCTTGGAAGCGTTGAAGCTGGATGTCCACGATGTGCCGCAGATCTTCCCGCCGCAGGGGCTCGAACACCACGATCTCGTCGAGGCGGTTCACGAACTCGGGCCGGAAAGCTTTGCGCACTTCCTCGAGGGCGGCACGCCGTATGAGCTCCCGTTTGTCGCCCGGCTCCAGGTTCCCACGGGCCTCGATGGCTTGGATCTGCGGCGACGCAATGTTGCTCGTGAGGATGATCACGGTGTTCTTGAAGTCGACCGTGCGACCTTGCCCGTCGGTCAGACGGCCATCGTCGAGCACCTGCAGAAGCACGTTCCACACGTCGGCGTGGGCCTTTTCCACCTCGTCGAAGAGGATGACGGAATAGGGCCGTCGTCGCACCGGTTCGGTGAGCTGACCGCCTTCTTCGTAACCAACGTACCCGGGGGGTGCGCCGATCAAACGCGACACGGCGTGCTTCTCCATGTACTCGCTCATGTCGAGGCGGAGCATGGCCCGCTCTTCGTCGAAGAGGTACTCGGCGAGGGCCCGCGCAAGCTCGGTCTTGCCCACGCCCGTAGGTCCTAGAAAGAGGAAGCTGCCGATGGGCCGCCGGTCATCGGAAAGCCCGGCCCGCGAACGCCTCACGGCGTTGGCCACCGCCTCCACCGCCGCTTCTTGCCCGACGACGCGCTTTCGGAGCGCGTCCTCGATGTGCAGAAGCTTGTGCATCTCGCCCTGGAGCATCTTCGAGACGGGGATGCCGGTCCACTTGGAGACCACGGCGGCCACGTCGTCGTCGGTGACTTCCTCGCGAAGGTACGACGTCTTCTCCTGCACCTTCGCCAAGGTGCGGCGAAGCTCCTCGATCTTCTTCTCCAGCTGCGGCATGCGGCCGTACTTGATCTCCGCGGCCTTCCCAAGCTCGCCCACACGCTCCGCGCGTTCTTGCTCGGCGCGCAGGTTCTCCAGCTCGGGCTGCGCCTGGCGGATCTCTTCGATGACCTCTTTCTCACGCAGCCACTGCGCACGCATCGCGCTGGATTTCTCCTCGAGCTCGGCCAGCTCACGCGCCACGGCTTCGCGCCGCGATTTGGAGGCAGGATCGCGCTCCTTCTTGAGCGCCTGCTCCTCGATTTGAAGCTGCATGACCCGGCGCTGAACGGCGTCGATCTCGGCCGGCATGCTGTCGACTTCCATTTTGATCTTCGCCGCGGCCTCGTCGACCAAGTCGATGGCCTTGTCCGGCAGAAAGCGCTCGGTGAGGTACCGATCCGACAGCGTGCCCGCGGCCACCAAGGCCGCGTCTTGGATGCGGATGCCGTGGTGAACTTCGTAGCGCTCCTTCAGTCCGCGCAGAATCGCAATGGTGTCCTCCACCGATGGCTGCGACACGAACACGGGTTGAAAGCGGCGCTCCAACGCCGGATCTTTCTCGATGCGCTTTCGGTACTCGTCCAGGGTCGTCGCGCCGATGCAGCGAAGCTCACCGCGCGCGAGGGCAGGCTTGAGCAAATTGGCCGCGTCCATCGAGCCTTCGGCCGCGCCGGCACCCACGATGGTGTGGATCTCGTCGATGAACAGCACGATCTGCCCGGCCGCGGTCTCCACCTCTTTGAGGACGGCCTTCAACCGGTCCTCGAACTCGCCGCGGTACTTCGCACCGGCGACGAGCGCGCCCATGTCGAGCGAGACGAGACGCTTGTTCTTCAGGGACTCCGGCACGTCGCCGCGCACGATGCGTTGGGCGATGCCGTCGACGATGGCGGTCTTGCCCACGCCGGGCTCGCCGATGAGCACGGGGTTGTTCTTCGTGCGGCGCGAGAGAACCTGCATGACCCTGCGGATCTCTTCGTCGCGGCCGATGACCGGATCGCTTTTGCCGCGCCGTGCGGCGTCGGTCAGATCGCGGGTGTACTTGTCGAGCGCTTGGAACTTGCCCTCGGGATCGCGATCGACCACGCGCTGGGCACCGCGCACGCTGGCCAACGCCGAGAGGAGGCGATCGTAGGTGACGTTGCCGTTTTGCTCGAGCAGCGCCTGGATTTCGCGATCGGACTTGGCGGTCGCGAGGACGTAGTGCTCGACGGAGACGAAGTCGTCCTTGAGGGCCTTGGCCTCGTCTTCGGCGCGCCGCACGACCTCGAGAAGGCGGCGCGAGAGGCCTGGCTCTGGGCCGCCGGACACTTTGGGAAAGCCTTCGAGACGGCGGGTGAGGGCGGTCGTCAGCTGCGCGACGTCGGTCCCTGCCTTCTGCAGAAGGGGACCCGCGACGCCACCTTCCTGTTCGAGCATCGCGAGCAGCAAATGCTCCGGATACAACTCCGGATTGCCTCGCCGTGCTGCGAGCTCGAGGCCATCGCGAAAGGCTTCCTGGCTCTTGGTGGTCATTCGATCGGGACGCATGGGCTTTCTCTTGCTCCGTGATTGGCGGGCAAGTTAAGTCCCCACGGGTCCTCGGCAAGAGCGCGCCTACCGCCCCTTCATGACGGCGGCGCGCACTTGCTCCCAGGCCTCCGCTTTGGGAGGCCGGTCTTGCGAACCCGCGATCAGATGTCCAGGTTCTTCACGTTGAGCGCGTTGTCCTCGATGAACTCGCGGCGCGGCTCGACTTGATCACCCATGAGGATGCTGAAGATCTGATCGGTCTGCACGGCGTCGTCCAAGCGCACTTGGAGCATGACGCGCGCATTCGGATCCAGCGTGGTCTCCCACAGCTGCTCGGCGTTCATCTCGCCTAGACCTTTGTAGCGCTGCAGCTGGATGCCCTTGCGACCGCGCCCATCGAGGTACTCCCAGAGCGCGTCGGCGTCCTCGATCTCGATTTCGCCCTTGGCCGCCCCGGCCGCCGCTTGCGGAGCCTCCTCGGCGGCGGCTTCCTCCGCGCCTTCTTCACCCTCGCTCGCGCCTCGCTTGGTGAGATCGCGCACGAAGTACGGCGCCGGCCCCAGCGAGCGGACGTCTTGCTCGATGGCGTAGAGCTCTTCGTACTCGGCCGACTCGACCAGGTTCCAATCGATCATCGTCTGGCGCGCGGCCGAGCCCGGACGCGGGGTGATCTCGATGCGCGCGGCACCGTGCTCCGCCTCCCAGGTGACCTCGATGGTCAGCGGGAAAATGTCGGGGTACTTCTTCTCGAGCTGGGCGCGGATCTTCGGGATACCCGCCTCCACCTTGGCCTTGTCGCGGATCTCGTTCTTCCCGAGCCCGCCGGACCGCAGCGCCGTCGCCACGAGGCGAGCATCCGCGCGTCGATCGATCTTCGACAGCGCGCGGCGGAAAAAGCGAAGGCGCTCGGCGAGGCGAAGCAACGGCTCGCCCGTGATGGTGAGCCCCCGCGACGAGCGCACCGCGAGCTCGCGCACGCCGTGCTCGAGGAAGTACCGATCGAGGGCCGGCTGATCCTTGAGGTACGTGTCCTTCTTGCCGCGCCGCACGCGGTAGAGCGGCGGTTGCGCGATGTACAAGTAGCCCTTCTCGATGATCTCCGGCATGTGCCGGTAGAAGAAGGTGAGGAGCAGGGTACGAATGTGGCTGCCGTCGACGTCGGCGTCGGTCATCAGCACGACTTGGTGGTAGCGCAGCTTCTCCACGTCGAACGAGCCGCCGCTTTCCGGCGAGCCGATGCCGCAACCCAGCGCGGTGATGAGCGTGCCGATCTGCTCGGACGAGATCATCTTGTCCAAGCGCGCGCGCTCCACGTTGAGGATCTTTCCACGAAGCGGCAACACCGCTTGGAACTTGCGATCGCGGCCCTGCTTTGCAGAGCCACCGGCGCTGTCTCCCTCGACGATGTACAGCTCGGCGATCTCGGGGTTGCGCGACTGGCAGTCGGCCAGCTTGCCCGAGAGGCTCGTGATGTCCATCGCGCCCTTGCGCACGACCTCGCGCGCCTTGCGGGCGGCTTCGCGCGCCTTGGCGGCCAGGATGGCCTTCTCCAAGATTTTGCGCGCCGTCGAGGGGTTCTCCTCGAAGAATTGGCCCAATTTCTCGCCGATGACCGCCTCGGTGATGCCTTTGACCTCGCTCGAGACGAGCTTCGACTTGGTCTGCGAGTCGAACGACGGATCGGGATGCTTGACGCTGATGACCGCCGTGAGGCCTTCGCGGATGTCCTCACCCGAGAGGCCGTTCTTCACGTCCTTGAAGAGGTTTTGCGCAGTGCCGTAGGAGTTGAACACGCGCGTCAGCGAGCCACGCAGACCGGTGAGGTGCGTGCCGCCGTCCTTGTTGTGGACGTTGTTCGTGTAGCAATAGATCTGCTCGGCGTAGCTCGAGTTCCATTGCAACGCGACCTCGACGCCGATGGGGTTGCCCTCTTCGTTGGGCTGTTCGGCGTTGATGTACACGACCTTGTCGTGCGCGGGCTCCTTCGTCTTGTTGAGGAGCTCGACGAACTCGCGGATCCCGCCGCTGTACAGGAAGACCTCGCGGCGGATCTTGCCTTCGGTCGCGGCGATGTTGCCACCGCCCGGATCGCGCTCGTCGACCAGCTCGATGATGAACCCAGCGTTGAGGAAGGACAGCTCGCGAAGGCGGCTGGCCAGGATGTCGTAGCTGAACTCGGTGGTGGTGAAGATCTCCGCGTCCGGCTTGAAGGTGATCTTCGTGCCCGTCTTGTCCGTGTCGCCGATGACGGCGAGGGGAGCCACCGGTGCGCCCCGGCGGAACTCCTGGAAGTGCACGTGGCCTTCGCGCTTGATCTCCATCTTGAGCCACTCGCTCACGGCGTTCACGGCGCTGACGCCGACGCCGTGGAGGCCTGCGGAGACCTTGTAGCTCGAATGGTCGAACTTGCCGCCGGCGTGCAGAACGGTCATCACGACCTCGGCCGCGCTGACACCCCGGTCCTTCATAATGCCGGTGGGGATGCCGCGCCCGTTGTCATCGACGGTGACGGAACCGTCGAAGTGGATGGTCACGATCATCTTGCTGCAGAAGCCACCCAGGTGCTCGTCGACGGCGTTGTCGACGGCTTCCCACACGAGGTGGTGCAAGCCCGAGCCATCGTGCACGTCGCCGATGTACATGCCGGGCCGCTTGCGAACGGCCTCCAGCCCTTCGAGCACGGTGATGTTCTCACTTCCGTACGTCGAGGCCGGAGCGGCGGTACTCGCCGGCGCTTCGTTGGAGGCGCGGGAAGCGGGGTTGGCGTCTGCGGTACCCGAAGAGACCGTCTGCGGGGATTCAGGGGGCGTTTCGATCATCTGGCAATCAACTTGTCAGCGTGGTGAACGTTGGATGGCTATTTGTTCGGTTCGAAGAACTGCGATTTGCAGCGTGGAACCGAGGCCCTCGCACGCCCCGAGTGGAGGGCCGGACGAAGGCGTGGATTATATCCCGCGACGGCGCTTTTATCCACCAAGAAGCGCTGATAATTCTCGAGGTATTTCCTATATTTAGGATGCTTCATCGGAGGGAGAAATCACCCCCCTCGAAACGGAGAAGTCGAGGCGTTCGCGGAAGGCGGCGTCCGGCAATTTTTCGGTCTCGATGAGCTCGCGGCGCGTGGTCGTGAGAAACACCTGACCCTGCTGCTCCCGCAAAAATGAAAACAGCGACGCGGTGCGCTCGCGATCCAGCTCGCTGGAGACGTCGTCGAGCAGCAAGATGGGGCGAACTCCCCGCGCGCCACCGATGACATCCATCTCGGCGGCCTTGAGCGCGAGCACGACGGCGCGGTGCTGGCCCTGCGAGGCCGTGCCGCGCATGCGGTGACCTTGGAGGGCGAGGGCGAGATCGTCGCGGTGCGGTCCGATGCTCGCGCCGCGGCGCTTCAAGTCGGCGCGGCGGTTTCGCTCGAGCTCGCGACGGTACGCTTCGGCGACGTCGGGTGCCGAGGGTGCGTACTCCACGCCGAGCACCAGGTCCGGTGCGGCGATGCGGGTGAAGGCAATCGACATCGACGCGGCGAGATCCGCGGCGGCATGGCGGCGTGCGGTCATGACGGCGAGGCCGTGTCGCACCACCAGCTCTTCCCACTGTTCGAGATCGCGCGCGTCCACCCCGCGCATCTCGAGGGCGCGTTGTCGTTCGCGCACGGCCCGCGCATAGGCCATGGTTTCGCCGAGCGATGCCGGCATCAGGTACAGCGCGACCCGATCGAGCAAGCGACGGCGCTCGCTGCCTGCACCCATCGAGAGCGAGAGATCGCCCGGGTGAAACAGCACCGCGGGCGTTCGAATCGCGTACTCCGCGGCGGTGGCCGGCCGCTTCCCATCGATCTTGAGCAGACGCTGGCCCGCACGCAGGCCGGCCGTTTGCTCGCGTCGGAGACCGCCCTCGGAGAGCACGGTGCGCACGCTTGCCGTGTCGGCGCCGTGCTCCACCGACTCTCCCGGCTTCACCGTGCGAAAGCTGCGCGAGGTGGCGGCGAGGTAGATGGCCTCGAGGAGGTTCGTTTTCCCCTGGCCATTGTCCCCGTACACCACGTTGAAGCGGGGGCTGGGTCGGAGATCGACGCGCGCCAAGTTGCGGAAGTGGCGAACGGAAATCTCTTCGATGTGCAGCGATTTCAAATGCGCATCGGCATGACGACGGCGAGGAAGTTGCGCTCGCTGGCGGGGCGCACGACGGCGGGATCGAGCTCGCCGCTGAGGCCCAGGATGACGTCGTCTTCCTGAAGCGAGCCGAGAACGTCGAGGAAGTACTTCGCGTTGAAGCCGATGGTGATGTCGGCCCCCGCGTAGTCCACCGGGATCTCGTCGAAGCCGTCGCCGCTCTCGGGCGATTCGCTGGTGATGCGCATCACACCGCCTGTGATGCCCAGCTTGACGCCACCCGTGCGCTCGCTGGCCGCAATCGACACGGCGCGGAGGGCATCGGCGAACTGCCCGCGGGGCACACGGACCTTCTTGTCCGAGTTCTGCGGGATGACCTGGGAGTACGGCGGAAACTGCGCGTCGACGAGCTTGACGCTGAAGGTGCTCCCCCCGCCTTGGAAGAAGGCGCTGGAGCCGCTCTGCGTGATCTGGATCTGCGCGCGTGCGTCTTTGCCCTGCTCGGGCACGATCTCGTCGCAGAGGCGCCGCAGCTCGAGGATGGCCTTGAGCGGGATGAGCATCGTGGCCGAAGCTTGGCGTCCCTCGACCTTGACCTCCATCTTGGAAAGGCGGTGGCCATCGGTGGTGACCATGCGCACCACGTCGCCCTCCCACTCGAAGAGTGCGGAGTTGAGGTGCGCCCGCGTCTCGTCCCCCGAAATGGAGAAGTATGTCTTTTGAATGAGCTCGCGCAGGACGTCGACCTCGATGGCCAACGTGGGCGCGCCCTCGGCGGGAACGGGGAGGGGAGGGAAGTCTTCCCCGGGCATGCCCCGCAGGGTGTACCGGCGGGCGCTTCCCGTGGCCTTCAAGGTCGTGGTGGCGTTGTCTTCGGAGGCGATGCGGATGGGGCCGTCCGGCATCATCTTCACGCGCTCGAGCAGGTCCTTCGCTGGAACCGCGACGCTTCCGGGCTTGCTGACCTCCGCCGCGACCTTTCCCGCGATGGCCAGGTACAAATCCGTCGCCGCGAGTCG
Organism: Sorangiineae bacterium MSr11367; assembly: GCA_037157805.1. NCBI lineage: Bacteria > Pseudomonadati > Myxococcota > Myxococcia > Myxococcales > Pendulisporaceae > Pendulispora > Pendulispora rubella. The sequence continues at coordinate 12,155,542 of CP089983.1, forward strand.
CAGAGAATTTGGCCCCTCCACCGCAAGCAGGACATTAGAGAGCACGGGCATGGTGCTCTTACGCTCCGCAACACCCTGCATCCTCGTGACGAGCTTCAGCAGGTCTTTTTTGGCTACCGTGAGTTCCATGCGCTCCGCCAGGGTTCTTCCGTATTACCCATTAGATGAGATCTCTAGTGGTGTCGATAGGGGCTGTGAGAAGCGTGGATAGTCAAATTTTTGACGTAATTTCCGGAACTTAAGTCTCCTCAGGGCTGTGGAAGGCTCCGTGTGGAAAACGGGGACGGATGGGGAAGGATGTAGGGGCTAGACTTATCCGCAGCCTTTTCCCCTGTGCTGTCCCCGATTTTGCCGGCACGTTCTCCACAGCTCGGGCGTAGACCTACCAGGCCGTCCACCGGGCGCCGATCGCGGTTCGAACGAGACGGCTGACTTCGCCACGCGGAAAAAAAGCGAACCGCCGAGGACGCCAAGGGAGCGCCGTCGCGCGGGAGCTCGTTCAAGGCGTCGACTGCGTCAAGGCGGCCGCCGAGGAGATGCGGGCTCTTTCCCCTTTGGGGGATCGGGGCCACGACGACGCGAGCGCGGGCCCTCCGTGATGAAGGTCGTGTCGGGGTCGAGTGGCTAGGGTGTGGTGCCGCGTGGAAGTTCGTTAAGGGAGTCGACGGCGTCGAGTGCGCCGCCCAGGCCGAACCAATCGATGTACACGAAGTTTGGATTGCGCTTCGTTCGATGCCAACAATCTTTGGCGCGTTCGTAGACCACGGTCGCTTGATTGGCGCGAACGGCCAGCGCCGGATCCGGCATGAGAATACCCGCGTCGTCTTTGTAAACGAAGTGATTGATGAAATAGAGGTCGTTGCTCGCCTTGCCGCGGTAGAACCCGCAGGAGAACTGATCGGAATTGGAGACGTTGAAATCGGTATCGACGACGAAGTCCCAGAGGTAATGCTGCCACGCCGGTCGATTGGGGTCTTGGCTGTCGTTGAACACGACGAGCCGTTGATTGACCAGCACCATGGCACCCAATGCCGGCCACTGTGTACCCGGCGTGTGCGTGTACAGGTAGTCGGTGAGGTTGGCCTCCTCGAACGAGCGGGCCACCGCCTCGGGGCTCACCGAGCTCTCGGCGAAGATGGTGACGATCTCCGACGGATTGTTCTCGAGAAACGCGCGAACCTGATGGAGAACGTTCACCAGCGGCTCTTGACCGAGGGCCCCACGTAAATCGGTATTGTGCGTCACGTAGACGTCATGGGGATCGGTGTCGGTAAGGGTGAAATGAGGACTCGGGCGTAGTCCCAGCCCGCGCACCCCGCGGTCGAGTTGCTTCCAAACGGGATACATCTGATTCGGTTTCTTGTAATGAACCGGACCATCGTCGGCCCACGCAAATGCGTTGTGCGTGGCAAGTTGCGTGATTTGGTCGTAGCGGCGGGTGCAATCGACGCGGTTGCACGTGCGAAGTGGCGAGGAAGTCGCTGGCGTATCTTTGGGCGGGTGTTCGTCGTGCGTCTCGATGACCGTGACAGGCAAATAGCAACCTGCCACGGCCATCGAGAGCCATACCAAGAAAGGCAAGCCAATGAAAAAAGACAAGCAAGACCAAATGGACTTCATCGAGGTACTCCAAGAAACGATAAAGCGATGAACGCGATTCAGCGGGCCGTGCGTGCTTCGAGGGCCGCGAGTCCGCGTGCCACGATGGCGGGGAGGGGGTCCACCTTTTTCAGTGCGGCGACGACCTCGCGGGCGCCGTCGATGTCGCCGGCATCGGCGAGTGCACGCCCTCGTTCGAGCATGGCTTGTTCGCGGTAGGGCGAAGCGGGACCCGAGGCGATGAAACGCCCCCAGACGCGGGCGCGTTCCGAGGGGTCTTTGTAGCTTCGCGCGAGCAAGAAGGTGGCGTCGGCGGCGAGTGCGGGATCGCGCGTGGTGGACGCCAGCGACGTGAGGCGACCTTGCGCACCCGCGATGTCGCCGCGCGAGAGCTCGAGTTCGCCCACGACGAAGGTGGCCTTGTCGCGGTAGCTCGCCGAGCGACCGGACAGCATGAGCGATCGCGCTTTGGTCTCTGCGACGGCGCGATCGCCTGCGTGCAAGGCGGTCTGCACGGATTGCCAGAGCGACGTGTCCGTGTCTTCTTCCACGGGGGTCGACGCCGTGGACGGCGAAGGCGCGGGGGCGGGCGGCTCCGGCTTGTGGGACGGCGGTGGAGGCGGCGGCGTGGGTCGGGAGCTTTCCGACGGGGCCGAACGCGGCGAGAGCACGATTTCGCCGCCCGAGCGGACCTCCGCCGATTGCCCGGCGAGCAAATGAATCGACGGTGCTTTGCGCTCCACGGCACCCACGGCGACCCAACCGGCATCGACCACGATGTTCGTGCGCGTGGGGGTCACCTCGAAGTGCCACGCCGACGAGATTTTCGGCAGCGTGTGCATCGTCGCATGCGGGCTCACGATTTCGCTTTCGCCGTAGGTGTGGACCTCGGCGTTGCCGCGATCGACTTGGAGCGCGGGGCTGTCGCCCTTTTCGCGGGCCATGAGAGGAGCGACGCGTGCGGGACCGGTGACCTCGAGCGAAGAGGCAGGCTCGCTTTCACCGGGCATCGCCCAGCTCAGCATCAGGCTCGCCCCGCGCGGAACCTCGGCCGGCGCATCGAGGGTGCTGTTGGCCGCCATGCCGGACCGCGCGCACGCCGGGCAGTCGCGCATGACCAGGAACGACGACGCACGGGCCGACGCGGCCGGAGCCGGCGCAATGGCGGGCGGCGCGGTCAACGAGGCCGAGGGCGTGACACTGGCCACCGGCACGTTGACCGGCGCGTGGGCCTCGGGCCATCGCGGCCCGAAGCGGAGCATGATCACGGAGGCGATGGCCGCCCCCATGAGCGCACTTCGCCAGCCGAAGGCCGGACGGGGCGTTCGCCACGCCCGCACGAGGCGCCGCTCGCTGGCATTTCGCGCCCGCGCGTCGTCCATCAAGGCTGCGGAACGCCACGCGTCGCGTGCCGTCCGAATGACGTGAACGTTTTGCTGGCACATGAGACAAGCTTTCAAGTGTTGCGAAAAGTCGGGGATGTCCGGGTGCCCCTCTTCACGCAGAGCTTCCGCCACGTCGTTGGCGTCGAAGCCGCGATCGCAGGTGGGATTCATGGTGTCTCCCCGCGAAACGTGGGGTCCTTGGACAAGAGCGACGTGAGTTCGAGCCGTGCGTGCCGAAGGCGCGAACGCACCGTGGGTTCCGGGCACTCGAGGATCTCGGCCACGCGCGCGGTGGGAAGCTCCTCCAGATCGCAGAGCACGATGGCCGCGCGCTTCGGAGCGCTGAGTCGATCGAGTGCGCGGTGCAGGCAGCGTGACCGCTCACGTTCGAGGGTGATGGCGGCAGGATTCGTGTGTCCGGGGTCCTCCGGTTCCTCCGGTGCGTCGCCTAGGGAAAACCATCGTCGCCAGCGCGTCGACCACCGCCAATGGTTCATCGCCTGGCGTGCACAGATACGGTAGGTATAGGTCGAAAATTCGGACCGGCCCTCGAAGCGGTCGATGGCGCGGACGATGCGCTCGAGGGCCGATTGCGTGAGGTCCTCGAGGTCGGGCGTCGCTCCGACGAGGCTTCGCATTTGGGCGCGGACGAGCGAGACCAAATCGGGCCACGCCATCGGCGGCTCGCACAACTCGGCTTCGCCGCGATCGGCGTCGTCCCCCAACATCGTGATTGCGAGATCTACCAGGCGGCCCATCGACAACCAATCTCGAGCACACCCACGGCGGTGCCCAATATGCGATTTGGAATGATGCCGCCCAGCAGGAGCGACGCATACGGACGAATGCTTCCGCCGGTGGGGGCTTCGAGGTGCACGCCGCCGAAGGCGTGCACGAAGATGTCGTCGTTGCTTCCTCGACCGCTGGGTCCCCCGACCAAGCTCAGGGTCGTGTCGTACGTCGAGTACCCCCACGAAGCGCCGGCCTCGAGCGAGAGGCCGAAAATATTCCGGATCCCCGATGGATGCCACATGGCGCCCCCGCCGAGGCGGGCGTTGAAGCCGCGGGCGTCGCGATCGCCACCGCGCGCGAAGTCGAACGCCACCGAAATGTACGGCGTGATGCTTTGGGGAAGGAAGCGGAGGGCGTTGCCCGAATCGAGGACGCGCAATCCCAGGCCGTAACCCCAGAGCGCCCCATCGCGTGCCTGATCGTGTGGCCAATACAGGCCGCGCACGCCCATCGCGAGACCGCCCGGTTTTCTGCCGTTCTCCGCGAAGGGGGCGGGCCTTGGCGTCTCGGGCGGGGAAGGGGGCGGGGGCTTCGGTGCGGGCGGCGGGGGATTGGAAAGTGTGCCCTCCGAGCGCGCGACCCAGAGGGCCGCCGTGCGCAGGCGCTCGTCGTTGTCGCCGCGCACTTCGATGTGCCAGAGGCCCGTGCCGCGTTCGTCGTGGGCCTCGAGGGTCCAGTGTTCCTCGTCGCCACACTGAAGGGCGATGCGTCGCGTGCCTTGGTCGGCACTGACGTCGCACGCATGCCCCGCGGCTTCGCACGCGAGGGCGATCTGGCGGGCGAGGGGCGTGCTCCATTCCGGGCAGGACGAAGGATCGACCCACCACGTGACCGTCGGCGTGGCCGCGTCGGCGGTGCTCGATCCAAGGGCGATGCCTGCGCAGGCCATGCCGGGTAAGACACCGCGCAAAGCGCGCGCGATCAAAGAAACGAGCGCGCTCACCATGCGCGCCACCGGAAGCCGATTTCGACCATACCCAGGGAGAGGCCCGGTGCCTTGGGCCAGCTGGTGCCGATGCGAAGCGCCAGGAACGGCCGAAAATCCCCCTGCACCGGCGCCTCTGCGACGATGCCGGCCAGCGCGTACCAGAAGGGATGGTGGTCGGTCGACTTCATGGCCGAAATCGAAGTGCCCTGACGGATCCGCGCAAAACCGAGGCCGCTTTCGAGCGAAAACCCGATGATGTCCTTCGTGTGGGGAGCGTGCCAGATGAGGCCCACACCCAGGCGCAGGGCGAAGGTACTCTGGTCGTAATCGGCGCGTCCGTCGGAGGTGGCTTCACCCGTCAAGCTGGCGTACGTACTGAACGACCGAGGAAGGAAGGAGACGACGTCGCCCGAGTCGTGCACGCGCAAGGTCATGCCAAGGCCCGGTGATCCACCGGTGGCATCTGGGTAATACGAACCGTGGATCGCGAGTGCGAGGCCACCCCAGCCCCCTTGTGGCGGAGGAATCAGTTTTATCGGTGCCGCAGGGGCGGGCGGCGTGGGCGGCGGTGCGGGCACCTTGGCCTCTGGAGCCATGGTGACGTCCGAACGCGCCACCCACATGGCGGCCGCGCGCAAGCGTTCATCGTCGTCGCCGCGCACCTCGATGTGCCAGAGGCCCGTGCCGCCGGCATCGTGGGCCTCGAGGGTCCAGTGATCCGGGTCCGCGCACTGCAGCACGAGCCGGCGCGCCGCCTTGTCGTCCGACGTGGATACATCGCACCCGCGGCCCGTGGCCTCACAGGCCAGTGCGATTTCGCGTGAGAGGGGCGTGGTCCATAGCGGGCACGATGCCGGGTCGACCCACCACGACGGGGTCGGTGGCGGCGCGGCCTCAACCGCGCCCGCCATGGCGAATACCAGTGCCCAACTCATGCTGCCTTGGACACCTCAGGTGGGTGCGCCGATCAAAAAATGGATCGCTGCAGCTTACGACGCCAACGTGCGGGCGATGGCGTCGACGATTTCGCGGCGTGCCCGCTCGTAGGTCTTGGGACCCACGTCGCCGGCGCGGTGGGCGCGTTCGAGTTCTTCCAGTTCGAAAAGAAGCTGCTGGCGGGTGCGCTTGGCGTCGCCCTTGGGGACCACGCGGCGCCGGCCACGCGTCTGGTAGGCGTAGCCCAATCCAAACATGACACCGAGCGCGGCGAGGCCCGTGGCAATGAAGCGCGCCGGCCCCGGCGTGGGGATGTCGCTCAGGGTGATGCTCAATTCGCGCAAGACTTCGCCGCGCTGCATTTCCTTCGCCGTCTCGAGCAGGCGCCCGCCATTCATGTCCGCGTTGGGCACGGCCGCGGGAAAACCCTCGACGCGAAGTTTCATGTCCTGCGACGCCGCCGCGAGAACGCGCGAGGCTGCCACGCGCGGCGGGAGGCCGACGCGGATGTCGACGTTGGATGCCCCCGCGTAGGGAAGCTGCCAGCGGAAGACGATCGAGTGCTGGCCCGGCCCGAAGGTGCCTCGAACCCGCGCCCCGCGCTGTTCGACGGCGTCGACGCCTTGGTCGCTCATGCTTTGCTGCGAGTTGAGGGCGGTGAAATCCGCCGGAAGGGACATGACCAGGTTGTCGGGAACCCAAGCAAAGCGACCGAAGTTGTAGACGTTGATGGCCTCTTCGAACTGGATGCGGTCGTCCTTCAACTCGGCGTAGAGGTTGGCCTGCATGACCACGAAGGCCTGCTCGAGATCCGAGGTGACCGGGTAGATATGCAATTTGACCCGCATCCCCGCCTTGCTCGGCGCCAGCTGAAAGGGGCTGGCCGCGAAGACCGCGCTCTCGCGGGGGACGCTCACGCGGTAGGCGACACCCGAACCCGTTTCCAAGCCGTCGAAGCGCACGGCGCCGTCGGCGTTGGTGATCCGGTTCACGTGCTTGCGCGCATCGCCTTTGGCCACCGATTGCTGAAGGATGCCCAAGGTGACGTCGATGTTGGGGAGCGGTTTGTTCTCCGGATCGAGGAGCTGCACCGCGATGGTTCCTGTCGGCAGCGAGGAGTCGTCGTCGACGAGGTCTGGCGAGGCGCGGAACATGCCGTTCGGGCCCTGGTGGGGATTGGCTTCGCCGCCGTGATCGTGCGGATCGGCCGCGCCCTCGGCGTCCCCATCATCGTCGGGCAGGGCGGCGGGGTGACCTGGTGGCAGCTGCTCGTCCCCGCGCACGGGACCCGGATGATCGGGCGCGGCGTCGCGACGGCCTGCATCGCTCGAGGAACGCGCATCGGGGGCGCCGGCATCCGCGGGCTTCGGGAGGATCGGCGCCGCGGGCTTCGGTGCCTGCGCGTGGGCCACGCCCCCGGCGAGGAGAAAGACCAGTGCGTACCTAAGCTTGCGCATTGGCCACCCCGCGCAACGCGTTTCCGCACTTCTTGCAAAACGCAGCATCACCCTCGTTCGAGGTCGCGCACTTCGAACACGCCACCCGCGACACCGCGCCGGGCGCCTCCTCCTTCGAGCCTTGCTCCTCCTCGTTGTCCGAGACGTGAGCTTCGTCGAGTGCCGTCTCGGCTCCCTCCCCATCCGGGGGAGGGTTGGGGTGGGGGAGCGGGAGATTCTCTGCCAACCCGCGCTTGGCCAAATGCTTCTGCGCAAGCTCCTCCGCCTTCGCGCGGTACGGCTCCACCTCGGCGTCGATCTCGCGCAAAATCTCTTTCGCCTGATCGCGGTAGTGCGCTGCGATCTCCGCGTAATCCTCCGGGTCCATCTTTCCGATGTCTCGCTCGTGTTCCAAGTCCTTCAGCGCGCGCAGCACGGCGCGTTTGCGCTCCTCCGCGTCACCCACGCGATCGGCCCGCGCGGCCAGATGATCCATGTCTTGCGGCAGCGGTGCATCGCCCCCAAGGGTGCGGAGGCTCGCCCAGAGGAGGGCGATGGTCCCCACCAGCACACCCCCCGTGATCACGAGCAGCGCCGGCCCGACGCTCGCGATGAACCCGACCGCCAGTGCCGCCACCACCGTCGCCACCGGCAGGCCGATGGCGATGGATCGACCGAGGCGGCGTTCCGCCTCGTCGGCCTGCACGGCTTGCGTGGCCTCGGCCACGGCGGGTTCCTTGGGTTTGCGTTTCGACGTTTCAGTCATCGAGATCGCGAAGCTCCTCGTCCAGGCGAGCGTCGTATTCGTCACGCTTCGTTTTCACGTCGTCTTTGCCCTTGTCCTTCTTCGGCGCAGGCTGCTGCCCCTTGGAATTCCCCCGCCATCGGCGAAAGAGAACCATCACCCCCACGCCGCCTGCCGCGATGGCCGCAAGCGGCACCGCATAGATGCTGCGCATGGCGCCCGTGTTGGGCGGAATGGCCAGGGCCTCCGAGCCATATTGCTTCTGGTACGCCAGCACGATCTGATCCTTCGTCTCGCCGGCGCGCATCTTCGCGCGAATCGCATCGCGCGCTTCGTCGGCCGTCCCGCACGCGCAGGTCGAGAGAAGATCGCGCGCGCACCCGCCGCACATGCAACGGAGCGCGCTGAAGACCTCCTTCTCGGCCGGCGACTCGATGTGCACCGTTCCTGCGTGCAAGCTGGATGCACCGGCACCCACCGACTGCGCATGCGCGGTCACCGGCATGAGCGCGATGATCAGACCCAGGGTCATGCTGCCCACAGCCCCCGCCGTGCCGCGCGCCACCGCCCACACGCGCGATTCTTCTGGCTGCAGCTCGGGCCACATGCACACGATGCTGCCTAGGATGAGGATCATGCAGCCGAACCAGATCCACGTCACCAGCGGGTTCACGTGGAACTGCAACGTCGCCAGCTTCGTCTGCGGATTGATGGCGCCGACCACCACGTAAAGGTCGTCGCGCAGCGTGTGCAGCAGCGCGACCTCGGTCGTGGGCTGCTCGGCGTTCTTCTTGTAGATGAACTTCGCCGGGTTCACGTAGCCGGCGAATTTGCCGTCCTTCGTGACGCGGAAGTCGGCGAAGACCATGCGCTTCGAGTTGTCGAGCTCCATGCGCGGGCCCATGTACTCGAGCGCGTAGTTGTCGATCTGGTAGACCTGCCCCGGCATCATCGCCGTCTCGCGGTCGATGTTCCACGAGTGGCCCGTGAAGCCGAGCACCATGAGCACGATGCCCATGTGCACGATGTAGCCGCCGTAGCGGCGGCGCGACGTCGGCGGCAAGGTCATCATCGTGTAGAGGAAGCCCGGGAAGAACCCCGCGTACCAAAGTGCCGCCGGGGTGCCCGCCGACGCCCCGCTCTTGCGGCGCGAGCGGAAGAGCAGCACGAACTCCTGCACGATGACCGCCGCGTTGAAGGCGCAGAGCGAGACGCCCATCACCGGCGTCACCGCATTGAAGGCGCGCAGCACCTGGCCCAGGGTGCCCGGATAAATCGGCTCGCTGAAGGCGATGGCGGGGAAGCCAAGGCGCTTGCCCACCGCGAAGTGCAGCACGATGGCGACGACGAACGCGATGCCCGGCGCCATGAAGTTGCGGCGGAGCGCATCGGGGCTCGTCTTCTTCCAACCGAGGAGCGAGCCGCAACCCATGAGCGCGAAGATGACCAGCCCAATGGGCTGCACCCATGCATTGTAATAGGGCGGTCCGACGGTGACCTTCTCGTTCCAGAAGGCCTCGCTGATCATCGGGAAGGTCGTCGCCGCGAGCACGAACACCATGAACCCGAGAAGGGCCCAGTTGTTCATGACGAAGGTGAACTCACGCGAGAAGATCGACTCGATCTCCGGGCGCTCCGTGTGCGTTTCGATCCCTGCGGTCATGCGGCGGAAGACGACTTCCACGCCGGCGTAGACGGTGAAGCCCAAGAGCAGCGGAATGGTGAGCACCGGCCAGGGGAGGTAGTGCGCGAGCGCCCAACCGCCGGGCGCGGCCAGGAGCACCATGGTCCAACCGGAGATGACCGCGGCCTTGCGCAAACGCGGCGACGGCGGAAGGTGCCGCAGCTCCGGCCAGCGGTACAGGATGAGCGTGAGCACCACGCCGATGGCCAGCGCGAGGAAGTAGAGGAAGTACGTGCCAATCGACGACTGAGCGAACGAGTGCACGCTGGCGATGGCGCCCGAGCGCGTGAGGAACGTGCCGAAGATGGTCATGAAGAAGGTGAGGCACACCAGGAAGATGTTCCACAGCTTCAAGAGACCGCGCCGCTCTTGAATCATGACGGAGTGGATGAACGCGCTCGACGTCAGGAAGGGCAGGAACGCCGCATTCTCCACCGGATCCCACGCCCAGTAACCGCCCCACCCGAGCTCGACGTACGCCCAGAGCATGCCCAGCGTGTTGCCGATGCCCAGAAAGAGCCAGGAGAACAGGGTGAACTTGCGCGAGGCGGTGATCCACTCCGTATCGAGCCGGCCCGTGACCAAGGCGGCGATGGCGTAGGCGAACGGGATCGTGCAGCCGACGAACCCGACGTAGAGGCTCGGCGGGTGGATGATCATGTAGAAGTCTTGCAGAAGGACGTTGAGCCCTTCACCGTCCCCGCGGGCGCCGCCGACGCTGGTCGAAAACGGATTCGCCGCGAAGGCCATGAGCACGCCGAAGAAGAGGACGACGGCCATCATCGTCGCGATGATGTACGGCTGCAGTGCGAGGTGCTTCTTGCCGAGCACGAAGACGCACGTGCCGATGTACAGCGAAAGCAAGAAGAGCCACCACAAGAGCGACCCGTCCTGTCCTCCCCAGAGCGCTGTGAAGAGGAAGACCTTGTCCATCGACCGATCCGAATAGTGAGCGACGTAGCGCAGTCGGAAGTCGTGGCTCACGAAGGCGTAGGCCAGGCAGAGCACGCACGACGCGATGAGGAAGACGGTTCCGTACGCACCGAAGCGTGCAGCTTGCAGCGTGCGCGGGCGGCCCGTCGTACCGGCCGCGAGTGACACCGCGAACGTGTACGCGGCCACGACCATCACGCACAGGAGGAGGGTGCTACCGAAGAGCGGAAATGTTTGCCACATGACGAAGACCTCGCGCTGCGGCGATCGCGGCAGCTAATCGATGAAGTCTAGTCAGAGGCCGCGCAGAATGCGACCGAGACGGTCGAGTCCTTCGTCGAGACGTGGATCATCAATGGACCACGAGAGACGAAATCCATTGGGGACTTCGAAGAAGGACCCGGGGACGACGAGGGCGCCATGCTCGGCCGCCCCCTTCTCCAGAGCTGGCCGGAGATCGCCGGCGCCGGGCAGGGTGGCTAAACCGAAGAGCCCGGATTGTGGCCCGCTCCACGCGAACCGCGGTTGTTCTTGCGCCAACCAGGCCGAGGCGCGTGCACGCTTGTCCGCGAGAAGACGCCGAGAACGCGCGGCCAACGTTTGAATATGACCCAGTGCGTGAATGAAAAGCTGCGCGTGCGGGAGGGGCAGGTACCCGGCGCTGCTCATCATGGTGGCGTAGGCGCGTCGGATGACGTCGACCGGGCCGAGCACCCATCCAAAGCGATGGGTTCCCAGGCCGTAGCACTTGGTCATGCTGGAGACGACGACGATGTTGTCGGCCAAGTGCCGCGCGCACCCGCGGAAGACGCCGTCCTTGTCGACGAAGTCGTCGAAGGGCGAATAGATCTCGTTGACGATGAGATGGCCGCCGCGCTCCCCGATGAGGCGCGCCACCTCGCGCAACGTGTCGTCGTCCGTGCGGCGGCCCGTGGGGTTGTGCAAATTGGTGATGAGAACGGCGCGCGTGCGCTCGGTGATCCGCGACGCGATGATCTCGGGATCGACGGCGTAGTCCGAGGTGGCGGGACGCGGAAAGCGGGTGACGTGGGCGCCGATGCCGCGTGCGGTGGTGAGGAGCGGTTCGTAGGCCGGCTCCTCGACGAGGATTTCATCGCCAGGTGACAGCAAGCTGGCGTACGCGATCCAAATGGCGTGTGCGGCGCCGATGGTGGCGATCGTCTCCTCGGGGCTGACACCATTGTGGTGCGCAATCGCCGCGACGAGGGCAGGGCGCGCCCGGCTATCGTCCAGATCGGGCGGCGGGCCGAGCTCCGAAAGGGAGAAGGCCGGCATGCCGCTGGTGGCCAGATCGAAGGCGGTGCGGCCGACGTTTTGGATGGCCCATTCGAGGTAGTTCACGCGGGGGTACATGGCAGCTAGTGCTCTTTGCGCTTGAGGGTGAATTGCCCGTCGCGAACGAGGTGGGCGTCGGGAAGGGAGAGTTTCATGGTGCCGGTGGCGTCGGCGGCGGTCACCTTTCCGTAAAGCGTGCCGCTGAAACCGCGATCGGCAATGTCCTTGCGCGCGATGGTGGCGGCGAGGGTTTCGCCGGCGAGCGAGCCATAGACGACGGACGGGCCGAGGACGCCTTCGAGGGTGCCGTCGACCTTGCCGGTCTGCGGATCGACGGTGAGTTCGATTTTGCCGTCGCCGAGGCCCTCGGGGCCGTCGTCGCCGCGCCATTTTACGCCGCTGTATTCGGGGCCGGCGGGCACGTAGAAGGTGCCGCGCGTCGTTTTGTAGGTGCCAGCCCAGTGGACCGGCTGCGCGGCCGGTTTGGCTTCCGCGACGGCGGGTTCGGCTTTCTTTTCCGGAACGGCGCCGGCGTCGGGTGCCGCCTTGTCGGGAGCCGGGGGCTTGCTGCACGCGAACACGAAGGCGAAGAGGAACGTGGCGTTGCGCAGCATCAGCCCTGGTTCTCCAGGATGCGGACGCCGAGTTCGCCTTCGATGTCGACCAGCTCGCCGCGGGCGACCTCCTGTCCGCCGACGCGCAGCAGCACGGAGGAGCCCACGGGGCGGCCCAACGTGATGACGTCGCCCGGGCGGACGTTGGCCCATTCGCGGGCGCGCATTTCGGCGGAGCCGACTTCGACACGGACGACGACGGCGATGTCGCCGGCGTTCTCCACCAGGGCATTGTCTTCGCGAGCCATCGAGAGATCCTCCACCGAGCCACCTACCACGAGCTTGCCGTCCGCGCCGAGCGTTGCCGACACGCCCCGGTCCGAGCGCGGCGCGCAAAGAGTCACGGGGCCTGAAAGGCTCCACGGCGGGGGAAGCCACACCGCGCCCGGTGTCAGCGTCTTCATCTCCGCCACCGTGGACATCGCCACCGAGGCCACGATGGGCATGCTCAGCGGGATGTCGCCCAGGCGCACCAGCCCGGCCCGATCCCACGGAGGCTCCGTGCGTGGCGAGAGCAGCGGATCGGCGGGCGAAAAAGCGACGCGTGCGAGAAACGCCTCGTCCCCGAGCACCACCGTGAAGCTCGCGAAGAGCGCGTCCTCCATTGCCGCATCCATCGTCCGAACCCGCAGCGGGAGTGCACCTGCACCTCGCCGCAAGGTCGTCACCAACACCGCGGCGAACGCTCCGAACACCGTCGCGGGCGGCGGCGAAAAGGGATCCAGCGACGAGGTGCGAAGCAGCGGACGGCGAAGCGCGCGGGCCGCAACCTGCGCCGCGAGCGCGCCCTCCACCTCGAGCCACACGCGCGGCGTTCCCGTGTCGTCTTCGAGCGCGAACGTCACCGCGCTCGGATCCGAGCGCCCCGCGCGTGAAGCATCCCGCACGTGGCGCAGCCGCACCTCGATGCGGCTGTCGAGGATCTCCGCGAGTGCGCGCTCCATCGTGGCGATGGAACCGCTGGCCGTGAGCAAGTGCCGGAGCGCGCGCATCGCCTCGAGCGAGCGCGCGCTCATGCCATCCAGGGCATCCCACGGATAGCGCCGTACCGTGCGGCTCATCGTCCCAGCAAGATCTCCCGTTCGACGAGTTGGTCCGCCTGCTGCGAAAACCGCTGGAACCGCACGTACTCCTCGCCCGGCTGCACCCGGCCCGCGGGGATGTCCACCACGCGATCCAAGTACAGCGCGTGCCCGTGCACGGCGTCGCCGACCCGCACCACGCGCTCGCCATCGCGCACCTCGCCCACCGGGAGGCTCGACGGCATGCGCATCGACTCGGGCACCACCACCTCGAACTTCACCTCGACGTGGGACGAGCCGCTGATGAGTTGTGGCGTCTGCCGCTCGGCCAGCGCCGCGAGCTGCGCCAGGCGCATGGGGAACATCGGCTTGAGCGACATGCCGCCGTTCACCGCGCGCGCGAGTTGCGGCACGTCGGCCTTCACGCGCACCACCAGCGGCGCATCCAAGGTCTGCTTGCCCTCGACTTGGACGTCACGCACGCGCGCACCCGGAAAATTCCGCCCCACGAGCCGCGTCTCCACGAAGTCGCGCACCTGGCCGGCGGCGATGCGGTCGAACACCCCGCGGACCGACGCCCCAACCTTGCCGCGGAAGGCTTGCGAAAGATCGAGGCTCGCGGAGCCGTCCTCGCGCAAGGTGGCCCGCCCCTCGAAGCTCACGCCATCGAGATCGCCGCCCGCGGCCGTCGTGTCCCGCGGCGTGCCCGGGATCAGCCGGTATGCCGGCTGCCCGCGCAGGCCCGCGGCGATGTAGCCGAAGGGCGCGAACTTGTCGCGCACGGTGAGCCAGCGAATGCCGGCCTCCGTGTCGAGGCGCATCACCAGCGAGTCGAACGACTCCGTCTCGCTCAGCTTCCCGAGCGGCGGCGGCGCGAGGCGGTTCTTCACCACCGCGAGCTCCAGCGGGATCCCGAGCTGCCGCAACAGGTGCCCGTAGGCCGACTGCAGCGACCCACTTCGCCCCGTCAGGGCACGGCGCCCGTCGCTCTCGTTGCCCTCCTCCACGGCGCCGAGCACGTAATGGTAAAGCTTCTCCGCGCGCGCCAGGCGGCTATCCTTGGGCACGTCCTTCACGATCTCGCGCGCCAATTTTCCGAGGCGCGGATCGAGCGGCGTCTCGTCGGAGGCGAGATCCACCAGGCGGGCCAGCGAATCCTGCAGCGACTGCCCCCAGCCAATGCGCACGCTCGGGAGAAACTCCGTCGGCGGCACGGCATCGGGCTCCTCGGGCGCGGGCGGGCTCTCGTCGACCCGCCAGCGGCGCTCGACGAAGGTCCCCAGCGCGCGCTCCTTCGGTTTGGGCACGTTGCCGCGCGTCTCGACCTCCAGCGGGCGATCCTTCGGGGACATGACCACGAACTCGCTGCGCCAGTAGCCCTTGTCCGCCTCGCGGAAGAACCACTGCGGGCCCTTGTAGCTCTTGCCCTTTTCGCCGTCGCCCCGGTACGAGGTGACGTGCTCCATCTCGACGTAGTCGCCGATCTCGAGGTGCGGCAAGGTCAACGTCGGCTTGCCCTCCACCGGCTCGGGCTCGAGCACGCTGCCGTCGGGCTTGATCACGCGCAGGCGCAGCACCAAGCCTTGCGGCGGCTGTTGTTCGGCCTCTTTGCCGATGGCTTCCTGCGACTGCATCCGCTGGATCTCGTGCTCGAGCATCTCGCTCGAACCGTCGGGGTGCACCCACAGCGCGGAGTAGTCGAGGACGCGCGCGGCGTTGCCGGCCATCTTCTTGCCGCTCTTTTCCCACTTCTCGAAGTCGCGGATGACTTGTTTTCCGTCGATGCGGTACGGCTCCAGGTTCGTAGCGCCTTCGATGACCGTGATGGCATCGCGAAGCTCCGACACCGAGGCCCCGGCTTGGATGGACTCGGCGAGCGCCCGCCGCAATGCGCCGCGCTCGCCCTTGGCGAAGGCGCGATCGGCCAGACGGAAACGCACCGTCGCATCCTCCGGGTTCTTCGCCAGCGCCTTGTCGAGTTCCGCCGCCGCCGCCCCGGGATTGCCAGCGCGCGCGAGCACGTCGGCGATGCGGGTGGCGATCTCCTTGCGATCGGGCCGGCGCTTGGCCAGCCGCCGCAGCTCGTCGATGGCCGCCTTCCAGTCGTGCCGGGCGAGCGCGCGCTCCAGATCGACCTCCGCGTCGGGATCGAGCTTCTTGATCCGCACCGCCACCGCGTCGGCCTGTTCGAGCGGACCGTCGTCCTCCAGCGCATCGAGGTAAGCGCGTAGGGCGTCGGCGTCGTCGGGGAAGCGCTTGCTCAGATCGGCGAAGGCGCGCATCCGTTCCGCGCGCCATTCGAGGCGGCCGTAGACGCGACCGAGGCCTTCGAGGACCTCCGGTTCGTTGGGGAACTCCTCCACCAGCTTGCGCAAAGGTTCCACGCCCTCGACGAGCCCTTTTTGCTCGCCCGCATCGAGCGCGAGCCACGCACGCGAGTACCAGAGGCCCTGGTCCTTTTCGACGGCGCGTGTCCGGTAGCGGCGCTCGTTCTGGCGGCGCTTGTCCTCGGGGTAAATCGGATCGGCGTGCGCGAACGCCGCCGCGGTCTGTAGCGCCACGGGTGCGGCGTCCTCCGGTTCGACGTAGGGATCGATCAGCGCGCTGGCCACGTCGTCCAAGCCGTCGACGCTGGCGAGGGTCGCCGCGAAGAAGCCTTGCAGCGGGGAGGCGGCTGCGCGTGCGCGCACGATGCCATCGACCGGGTTGACGCTGGGCAGCGCGGTTGCCTTCGTCAGGCCATAGGGCCGCGTGGCATCGAGATCCGTCGCGATGCCGGCGGGTCGACCATCGGCGCCGAAGAACCGGATCGACGTGTTGTCGTTGAGGACGCGCGCCAGCACCCGGTGCCGGCCCGCCCCCACGTGCACGTTGGCGCCGAAGCGCTGCCAGACGCCCCACTCGCGCAGATCGCGCTCGAGCACGGGCACGTCGTCGACCCACACTTTGAGCGCGCCCGCGACGGCGAGGATCAAATCGCGTTCCTGGTCGGTCGAGAAGAACGCCTCGGCGTAAAAGACGCCTTTGCCGGTCTGCTCGGGCGAGCCCACCAAGCATCGGTGCTGCTCGACCTTGAGGATGTGCGGCCGGATGCCGCGCTGCGGATCCGGCTCCCACGACGGCGGCCACGGCCGCGATTCCTCCGCGGGGAACGAGCGGCGCCGATCCACCGAGGTGCCGCGCCCAAATGGGCCCGCCAGGCGCACCTTGCGCGCGCATCCGGCGCGCGCGGTGTACTGCGCGTCGTACGCGTCGTCGATGACCACGGCCTTGTCGAACGCCTCCGCGTTGGACCAATCGGTGAGCTCGGCCACCGAGCGCCATCCGAGCTTGCCCGGTCGCGCGATCAGGTCCTCCAGCGTCTTCTTGTGCCGGGTGTATAGCTCGGCCACCGGGCCGCGCAGGGCATGCAGGTGGTTCGTCGCGAACCACGCGACGAGCTGCACGTCGGGATCGTCGCTCTTGCTCGCCGCCACCAGGCTCGCGGCGTACGCGTCGGCCGCCGTCCGCGGATCGCCGTGCGTCTCGTCGTAGAGCGCCAGCGCGAGGTTGCCGTACAGGCCCTCGTGCTTCATGGGCCGCAGCTTGCCGATGGCGTTCTTCGCCTGTCCGGCATCGCCTCCCGGCGCCACCATCTCCATGAGCGCCCAGCGCCCCACCGTTTCCGCATCGCCCGAGGCGCGGCCTTTGTCCCGCGCATCGCCGAGCGACGTGGGACTGCGCACCGTGGGCGCTGCTCCCCCGCAGCCGACCGCACTGGCCAGCGCCAAAGCCACGACGACGCCCAGCCCCTGTACCCGCCTACCGAAATCGAACATGGACAATCGAGAACCCTTCATTTCACGCCCAACACGAGACGTTGCCCCAATGCGCGGTCCATCGACTCGCAGAAGGCGCGGAACGCCGGATATTCGCTGGCCTTGATGCGCGTCTTGGTCATGGTGACCGTCGTCTTCACGTGCGCCGTCGACCCCGACATGTCGACGTCCACGCGGAAGCTCCCGAAGGGGCTCGAGCCCTCCGCCTTCACCGGTGCGTTGACGATCTTCGCACCCGCCGGAATGCGCAGGGTCCAATCCGACTCGTCCGTCGATTGCGCGCGCATGCGCACGTCGAGCCGCCGCTGCGACAGCGACGCGTAGTCGCGCACGGCGTGATCGTTCGGCCCCACGGGCAGGCTCAATCGGTCACCCTCCTTGCGTCCGAACTGCGGCACCTTCGCCTTGGCGTGGACCCAGACCTTGCCCTCGATGTCCTCGAAGTTCGCCGCCTCGAGCGATGAGAGCTCGAGCCCCGCGAACTCGCCCGACAGGTCCTCTTGCACGCGTTGCTTGCGCGTGGCCTCGGCCCAGTAGCGCTGCCGCCACGTCGGCGCCGACACACCGGTCACCTCGGCGCGCCAATCGATCTGCGCCGTGCCATCCACGTTCACCGTGGCCTCCATCTTGCGCACCGCGACGCTCTCGCTGGCCGGCGGATCGGGCAGGTGCACCAGCTTGGGCTTGCCCTCGTTGATCTGGATGGCGAGCGAGCCGCGATCCATGGCCGGCAGCTCCATCGAGCCCGTGTATTCCGCCGTCCCGTCCAGGTACAAATCGAGCGACGGCACGTAGGCGATGGCATGATCGAACGGCGCCAAGCTCGCCGGATCGGTCTCGAAGTCGCCGCGCATGCCCGAGCGCACCACCACGATGGTCGATGGGATGCCCAGCTCCTTGAGCATGGTCACGATGAGGGTCGCCTTGTCTTTGCAGTCGCCGAAGCCGCGCGCGAAAATCTGCGCGCACCGGTACGGCTTGAAGCCGTGGATCCCGAATTCGAGCGCCACGTACCGCGTCTTCTGCACCACGAAATCGTAAACCGCGCGCACCTTCTCGCGGTCCGTCTTCAGGCCCTTGGTGACCTCGGCCACGCGCCGGCGCACCTCTTCGTCGGCCACGAATTGATCTTTGACGAGGCCCCAATACCAGCGGCCCATGTCGTCCCAGTTCTTGTACGTGGAGACGTGCACGTGGCCGAGCAGCTCGGAGTACGGCGGCTGCGAAGGCTCCGGATCGATGGCCGGCACGTTCTCCGCAGTGAAGCGGTACACGCGCGTGTCGCCCACGACTTTGTTCGTCGACTGGATGCCCGGCACCTTGGGCTTGTTGAAGTAGAACGTGCGCGAGGTCGGCGTGATGAGCACGTACTCGGAGTGGGCGATGTTCTCGCCGGCCTGCATGTACTTCACCTCGCCGAAGTAGTCGGCGTACTCGTTGCGCGCGGCCACGTCCTCGACGCGGTACTGCAGCTCCACCACGTCGCCGGGCGACAGGCGCGGGAAGCGCACGTAGAACGCGCGCGAGCTCGTGTACATGCTAATCGACGGATCGTTCACCGGCCCTTCGCCGTTCTCCGTCGCGTCCTCCACCTGGCCGTTCTCGTGGTAGACGTGCGCGCCGCGCAGCTGCACCGTCTCGCTGTCGGCCTGGAAGCTGAATCCGTACTCGCGCGCATCGGTCGCTGCACGCTCGGTGAGCGGCTGGAAGACCACCTGGTGGAAGCGGCTCGACAGGCCATTCGGGAACACCGTGGTCACCTGCAGGTCGACCAACGTGCGCCGGTTCTCCCCCCGCGAGGGCGCTTTGCGCAGCGCGAGGAACTCCTTCGTGGGGCGCGCGTAGCCTTCGTCGGGACGCGGTTTGGCCGGCTCGAGGTGCGCCAGGTATTCGCGCACCTCCTTCGATTGCGGCTTCAAGAAGAGCACCTGGCGCAGGAGCTTCTGCTGCTCCTCGGGGTGCCCCGCCAGGCCCTGTGCCTCGGCCAGCGCCCTCATCGTGTCGGTGTTCTCGGGCGAGAGATCCAGCGCTTTCTTGTACAATGCAATCGATCGCGTGCGGTTGCCCATGAGCAGGTAGCTCTGGGCCGCCGCCGACAAAAGCGGCGCGCTGTCCGGGTTCAGCGCCATCATGCGATCGAGCCAGCGCTCGGCGCCCTTGATGTCGCGCTGGGCGATGGCCAGATCGATGCGCCCGCGCACGAAGGAAATGTCGTCGAAGCGAAGCTGCGAGTAGCGCTCTTCCAGCTCGCCCGCTTCCGTGGTGCGCTCCATCTGCCGCAGCGCGCCCACGGCCGCATGCACCACGGCCACGCTGCGCGGCTGCCGCGCGAGCGCCCGCTCGATGAAGGCCGACGCCGTCTCCTTGAGGTTCGCCTCCTCGTACAGCTCGTAGCGCCCGAGGATCGCCTCCACCTCGTCGGGATCCAAGGCCAGCGCCCGGTCGAAATAGGGCACGGAATCGCGCCAATTGGAGCCCGCCCGCGCGTGCCGGGCCCGCGCCAAAAGCACGTCGATCTGGTCCTCGGTCGAAACGCCGCCCTTCTTGGCCAGCGCTTCCGCCTTCTCGATCCAGATGGCCTTCTGGTTGCGATTCTCCACGAGCTCCCCGGCGAGCAGCAGCCGGCGAATCGTAGGCGCCTTTTCGGCCGCCTTGCGCGCCAGATCCCGTGCGCGGCGCTCCGAGGGATCGTCGGACATCGTGAGCTGCAGGTACCGCGCGAAGCCTTCGAGCGCGGCGGGATCGTTGCCCTTGATGAGCCGCTCGAAGCCTTGGATGGCACCTTCCACCCGCGAGGCCTGCTTCTTCCCCAACGTGGCGGCCTCTTTGGCGTGGGCCGGATCGGCATCGGTCACGATGCGCGGATCGGGCTCGCCGCGCTCACCGGCGAGGCGGATGGTCACCATCGGGGCGTCGTCGTCGCCGCAAATCTTGACCAGGAGCCGGTTGTAGCCGCTCGTCATGGTCACGTTGGCGGCGAAGCGGTCGGCATCGATCGAGCGGTACTTCTCGTCGCGCAGCACTTCCTCGCCGTTCCACCACACGCGCATCGCCCCCGCACTGCCCGCCCAGATCGAGATGGGTCGCGAGGCGCCCGCGGCCAATTTTTCGTCCCGCGCGTAGGTGAAGGCGTACGCGCACACGTTCTGCGTCGGCTCGATGAGCCCGCCGAAATCGAGCCAACCGTAGGGTGCGGTCGCCGGCGAAACGCGCCAGCGGACCGGCCGCTCCTTGCCGTCGAAGGTGCGCCCCAGATCCGGGGTGTCCGGCTTCTTTTCCGGCGGTTCGACGCCGAAGTCGCGATCGAGACCGGCCTTGCCCTCATTGTCGAAGGCGCCCGCCACGAGGAAGCGCGACACGTACCCCAGCTTCGCGATCCGGGTGCGCGACCCTTCGAGATCGCCCCGTCGCCGGCGGGCGTAGGCCTCGAGAAGCCCGGCGTACGCGCGCGTGGGCGGCGCGATGGAGGCGTCTTGGGCCACAGCGCGCAGCAACTCCTCGATCTCGCCCGGATCGCCCGCGTTCCACTCTTGCCAGAGCTTGCGCAGCGCCACGTACGCGTGCGGCCCGCGCGCCGAGCGCACCTCTTGGTGCAGGCGGGTCAGTTTCGAGAAGCGCTCGCTCGAGTCCGCCGACGCGTCGCCGGGCACCGCGCACACGAGAAACGCGATCAGCGCGGCGAGAGCAGGCAAAAACACGGTGAGGCGCGAAAAGATCGCCCGGCCGTGGGGGCGATGGGGGCGTGGAAGGGTGGTGGCAGTCACGAAAACTCCGGGTTGAACAGCCGTTGTACTATCGAAAGGACGTCAGTACTAAAGAGCGATCCTATGTTGGCCGGCCTGATCAAGACCATCCGCCCTCACCAATGGGTGAAAAACCTGTTCGTGCTGGCGCCGATGTTCTTCCACAAAGACGTCTTTCTCTCTACCCCTGCGGGCCCCGCGCTGAACTTGTTGGTCACCGGGCGGGCCTTGGCCGCGACCGGGGTTTTCTGCCTTTTGGCCGGCGCGGTCTACACGATCAACGACCTGGCCGACGTGGAGGCCGACCGCATTCACCCGGTCAAGCGCTACCGCCCCATCGCCAGCCGCGAGGTGCCCGAGGCTCTTGCGTGGCTCATGGCCGTCTTGCTGGTGGTGCTCTCGCTGGGCATTGGCTTCTTGCTCCATTGGAAATTCTTCATCTGCGCCGTCATCTACCTCTGCCAAAACATCGCCTACACCTTCAAGCTGAAGTCCATCGCGGTGCTGGACGTGGGCTTCATCTCGTTCGGCTTCGTGCTGCGCGTGCTGGCCGGCGGTTTTGCCACGGATACGCAGGTCAGCACGTACATGATCGCATGCACCGCGCTTCTGGCCCTCTTTTTGGGCTTCGGGAAGCGGCGGCACGAGCTTTCCGGTGAAAATGCGAGCAAGCAGCGCGCAGCCCTCAAGGCCTATTCCCCGATGGGCCTCAACGTCCTTCTGGCCCTCACCGGCGGCGCCACCGTGGTCACGTACATCGCGTACACGATCGATCCGGTGACGTGCGCGTTCTTCAACACGAAGTCGCTCTGGATGACCGCGCCGTTCACCATTTTTGGCATCTTCCGGTTTTTATTCCTGGTTTCTGGCCGAGCGGGGCGCGGGCTCAAGAGCGAAAGTCCGACCCAAGAGATGTTGCGCGACGTCCCCTTCGTGCTGAATTTGTTCCTCTGGGTCGCCATGGTGGTTGCCATCGTTTATCGGCTTCGTCCTTCACTCGGCTGACACATGTCACGCGACGGCTCCCCCCAGGCATTTGTCGAGAAGCCGGGCGCGTGGATTGACCTCGCGCTCACCCTGCCGCTTTTCCTCGCGTACCACGCGGGCGTCGTCTTCCTGAAGATTCAGAACGCGACCGACGTGGTCACCCCCACCCTGGTGCAGCTCGCCGAGGGCAACCGGGGGGTGTACCTCCTCATGACGGCCTCCATCGGCGTGGTGTTCGCCGGCATTTTCGCGTGGCTCGGCCGCGGGCAGGCCTTTCGCACGAGCAAGTTCGCCCAGGTCATCGTCGAAGGTGCGCTCTACGCCATCATGATGCGCGTTGCGGGCTCGTACGTGGTGAGCAACATGTTTGCCCCGCAGGCGAGCCTTTTCGGGCCGCTTTTCGAGGACAAGCGCTTCGTCGGGATGATCACCTCGATGGGCGCGGGCTTTTACGAGGAGCTGGCCTTCCGCGTCGTGCTCTTCGGGCTCGGGGCGAAGGTGCTGGTGAGCCTCTTTGCCAAGCAGAACGTGCAGGTGATGAACCAGCGCGTGGTCGCGGGAACGTCCTCGTTCAAGGCGTTCATCATCATGTTCGTGTGGATGTTCGCGGCCGCAGCGCTCTTCAGCGGGATGCACTACATCGGCGCGCTGGGCGACAAGTTCCAGATGGCGTCGTTCATCTACCGCATGGTGATCGGCGTGGTGCTCACGATCATCTACCTCACACGCGGCTTCTCCACCGCGGTGTGGGCCCACGCGCTCTACGACATCTGGGTGCTCGTGTTCTGATTGCGCGCGAGCGCCAAGGTACAGGTGAGCGCGAGCAGCATGCCGATGGTCGCCGCCACGTAAGGCGAACGCGGGCTGAACGCGCCGTACACGAAGCCGCCGAACGCCGGCCCGAGCACGCGTGCCAGGCTCGCCGCCGATTGGTTCGTGCCCATGATGGCGCCCTGCTCGGTGGCCGAGGCTCGCCGCGACACGTACGACGAGACCGTCGGCTGCGTGATGCCGTTGCCCACGGCGAGGGCGAGGCTCGAGGCGTAGAGCATCCCGCGGCCCACGGTGGGCGCGAACACCAGCCCGAAGAAGGCGATGGCCTGCACGAAGACGCCCACCGGAATGAGCGTGGGCTCCGAGTAGCGCTTGGTGAGCGGCCGCATGAACGCGCCCTGCACGATGGCCGCGGTGACGCCCACGGCCGCGAGGAGCAGGCCGCTCTCCACCTGGTCCATCTTGAAGACGTCCTTGTTGAAGTAGCGGAACGTCTGCTCCATGTTCGTGAACGAGAACACGATCATGAAATTGACCACGATGCCCGCGAGGATGCCGTTGTCGGCAAAGGCGCGGCGGGCAGCATCGAGGTTGAGCGGCGAGAGCGAACGCACCGGCTTCTGCGCGCGGTTTTCCTTGGGGAGCGACTCCACGAGTCCCAGGGCCACCCAGACGAAATTCACCACGCCCAGCGCCGCGGCGGCGAAGCAGGCGACCGCGCCGGTGTGGCCATTGATGGTGATCTTCGCCAGCGCGCCGCCGAAGCCGGGGCCGAGGACGAAGCCGAGGCCGAAGGCCATGCCGATGAGTCCCATGCCGCGCGCCCGGTCCTCGGGCTTGGTGACGTCCGCGATGTACGCGCTGGCCGTGCCCAGGTTGGCGGTGGCGATGCCGCCGAAGATGCGCGCGGCAAAGAGCCAGCCCACGTGCGACCCGTACGCGATCCCCAGCCCGAGCCCCAGCATGGTGAGCGCATTGGCGGCCACGGACCAAACCAGCACGGGGCGTCGGCCGATGCGGTCCGAGAGCCGGCCCCACACCGGCACGAAGAGGAACTGCATCAGCGAATACACCGCGCTGAGGAGGGTTCCGACCAGGGCCGTGGTTTGAAAGTTGTCGCGCGCTTCTTCCGCCAAGAACGGGATGACCAGCCCGAAGCCGAGAAGATCGAGAAAAACCGTCAGAAAGATGGCCCCGAGGGAGGGCCGCCGGGTGCGGGACGAGGATTGCTGCATGAAGACGGGCGGGACTTTGTCACGGACTTCGGCGGGCGTGTACGAAAGCTTCGCGATTTCCTTTCGGGCCGGGCAGGACCGAGTCGCATTGCGCGAGAATCGTGAATCCTGCCGCCTCGATGGCGGCGGCGGCTCCGGCGATGGCTTGTTCGCGCACCGCCTCGTCCCGCACCACGCCCTTGCTTCGTGTCGCTTCCTCCCGACCCACCTCGAACTGCGGTTTGACCAGGGCCACGAGCTCGCCTCCGGGCCGGGTCACCCGGGCGATGGCCTCGGTCAGCCGGTCGATGCCGATGAACGACGCGTCCACCACGGTGAGGTCGACTTCGCCTCCCACGGTCTCGGCCGTCAGCGTGCGCGCATTGGTTCGCTCCATGACGACCACCCGCGGATCGACGCGAAGCTTGTGCGCGAGCTGCCCGTAGCCGACGTCCACCGCGATGACCGTTTTGGCGCCGCGCTGCAGCAGGCAATCGGTGAAGCCCCCGGTGGAGGCCCCGAGATCCAGGCAGCGCCAATCCGTCGGATTGACGCCAAACGCGTCCAGCGCGCCCTCGAGCTTCACCCCGCCGCGCGACACATAAGGATGATCGGCCCCGCGCACGGTCACGGCCGCATCCGCGGCCACCGTGGTTCCGGCCTTGTCGACCCGCTCGTCGCCCACGTAGACCACGCCGGCGAGCACCATGGCCTGCGCGCGGGCCCGGGAGGGCGCAAGGCCCTGGGTCACGAGCAGTTGATCGATGCGGACGCGGGACTTGGCAGGCATGGACGCATTGTCGCGGGCCTCGCGTTTCGGGTCCATCTCGCTTAACTATAAGAAGGAGATGGCAGGGCAGGGGCGCTGGCAGGATCGGTTTTCGTTCGGCGGGCGGCTGCCCTGGGGCGTGGGGCTGCTTCTTTCGCTCACGGTGGTCTGTTCGCTTGCGGTCGCCTTCGGCAGCCGCCACACCGGGCCTCTGTTCGAGCTCGCCTCGCTCGTGCCGGCGGCCGTCTGGCGCGGGGAGGTCTGGCGCCTCCTCACGTGGGCGTTCATCGAGCCCAACCCGCTGTCGTTGCTCTTCACGTGCCTGGGCATCTACTGGTTCGGATCGGATCTCGCGGGGGAGTGGGGCTCGGCGCGGTTCCTCACCGTGCTTGGCGGGATTGCCGTCTCCGCGGCGGTGTTCACGTGCCTCTTGGCGCAAATCGATGCGTCGGTTCTGCCGCAGCACTACCTGGGAAGCTGGGCCTGCAGCTGCGCGATGATCGTCGCTTGGGGCCTTTGGTTTCCCGATCGGGTCGTCCGCATCTACTTCATTCTTCCCATTCGGGGCCTCTGGCTCGCCTGGCTCACCGTGGGCTTGACCGTGGTGTATGCGATTTACGCGGGCTGGGAGCGCTACCTTCCGGAGCTGCTCGCCGAAGGGTCGATGCTGGCGTGGATCTACCGCCGCACGTTGAGCGCGCGCTGGGCCAAAGCGCGTCGTCCGGCGGCGCGCCCGAAGCCGGTTCCAGCGAAGAAGCGTTCCGCCAAGGGCGTCTCGTACTTGCGCGTGGTCGAACCACACGATGACGACGATCCGCCGCCCATGTCGCCCGAGTTGGAGAAGCGCGTTCAGGACCTGCTGCGTGGCACGAAACGCGACGACTGACGCAAAAGTCGACCAACGGTCGACCGGTGTTGTAGCCGCTTCACAGAAGCGAATTTGAGTCAGTGAAAGACGCACGCAGGGCGGCTCATTTTTGCGTCGCTCGCGCGGTGCAAACGGGGATACGCAACGTGGCGTAACCCTTGCGATGCACCTCGGCGTGCGGGCTCTCTGGCTTACGCTTGTCTTGCTTTGCTTCTTCATCGTGCCGCGGTCGGCGGGTGCCGTCGGTCTGGTGCTTCACGGCGACGTTGCCCAGGCAACCGAAGTCACGCAGGTGCGCATCGCCGTTGCGCCCACGGCCGCGGGCACGGTGCGGTGGTACTCCCTCTCGACGGCGCAAACGCCGCCGCTGGTGTGGGTCATTCCCACCGGGAAAACTGCGGCGGTCGACGCGGTCTCCCACGCATGGCTCGAAGCGCTGGACGACGCCTCCGCGGTGCGGGTGATGTCGTCGTGCGGAGGCACCGCCGTGGAGACGCATCGGAGTGTGCAGGTCGGACCGAGCCCGTTCGCGCCCCAGATGGATAGGATGACATCGCCCGCGGAGCTGGACACGAAGCTCGGCCAGCCGGATTTGCCCGACGACGTGCGGAGCGATCTCGTGGCGCGCCTGGCGACGCAAGACCTCGTCGTGGTGCGCACGAACGGGCCGCATACGCCGGTGATTCGCGTCGTCGACGCGGAAGCGGGCATGCCCATTCCCCTGTCGCTTCTCCGCTCGCCGCGCAACGTCGAGGTGACGGCGTTCGTCGTGGCGCAGACGCCGTCGATGCTTGGAACGAGGATCGGATGGCCCTCGTCGATTCACTGGTTCGGCGATCGCTCGGATTACCTGTTGAAGCGCGACGCTGCGCTTGCCGGTGCCGCGGCCGGGGCCTTTGTCGTCGAATCGTCGCCCGAGGGCGGCTTCGTGCGCGAGCGCCGGGCGGGAACGAACGTCGTCCCCTCCGCGACGGTGGCGTACCTCGAGCTGGCCGCGCGCTACGGCGGCAGGGCCGACGACTTGGAGCTCGCGCTCGCGCAGCGCGCGCCGGAGTCGCTGCGCATCACGCGGCTCGAGGGGCGCATCCCGGCCCACGGCGCCTCGCCGGACCTGAGCGTCACGGCGTTGAGTTCCCCGGCGCCGGATCAGGTCGTCCTGGCGCAGGCGACGTGCAGCAGCTCGCCCGGTGGCGGCTCGTCCCCCACGCCGAGCGGGAACGACTCGTACGAGAGCGCGGGCTGCAGCGGATCGAGCACGGGGAGCTCCTCGCGTCCGTCCAATTCGTCCAGCGGCAGTTCGGAAAGCTGCAGCCGCGACACCACCGACTCGAGCAGCTCGCGCGAGGAGGACTCCGAGTCCTGCAGCAGCGACACCACCGACTCGGGTGGCTCGGACGATGACTCCCGCAGCGACGACGGCGAAGGCTGTGGAGCCGACGACGACGGCAGCACCTCGGACAGCGAGGAGGATCAGTGCAGCACCTCGGGCGCGAAGCGGCGCACGTGGAAAGGCCGCAGCCCGCTCTCACGCGGCGTTCTTGCCCTCGCGATGCTCGTGCTCCCCCTGCGCCGCCTCGGCCGCCGCAAGCCCGCCCGTCCCTAAGGTAACGGGTTGACTGAACGTGCCAGGTATCCAATGACCCAATGCGTGAACCGCGGCAGCGGAACGAAACCGGCGGGACCGGCGCGATGCCTGGTCCAGAAAGGCAGGATCGCCATATCTCTGGCGACCCTGCCGTTGGGGACGGACTAAGGCGCCGGCCTCGCCGAGATTGTCCCGCTGCCGCGGCGCGCCTGAAAACGATCCGCGAGTCCGCCACCATCCATCGACTTTTGCGCTAAGGGATCGCCGCCTCAGGGTGCAGCCCGCGGGCGAAGACGGCGAGCGCCTCCGCGATGCGCGGCCCGGGCCGGAGCACGCTTTCGTCGGCGATGGCCACCACGCGCCCCGACTTCACCGCGCGGAGTTCCCGCCACCCCGGCGCCTCGCGGTGGATCCGCTGCGCGCCGTGCGCTTCGGCGATGGCGGCGTTCACCACGACGTCGGGGTCGAGCGCGAAGATCTGCTCCATCCCCACGGTGGGGTACAGGCTGCCCTCGCGCACCGCGTTGGTGCCACCCGCGCGCTCGATCATCTCGTTGGCAAAGCTATGCGGCCCGGCCACCACCACCGGCTCGAGCCCGAAGACGAGGAGCACGCGCCACCGCGGTCGCCCGGCCACCGCGGCCTGCACTTCAGCTTCGCGCGCGTGCAACTTCGTCACCACCGCGCCCGCCTCCGCCGCATGCCCCGTGCGCGCGCCCAGCCCGAGCAGCAACGCGTCAATCTGCGCGAACGACTCGTTCTCCGGAAAATAGCCCTCGGTGCCGAACGCCGCCAGCCGATCCAGAAGCTGCGGCCCCGCCGGCCCCCGCCCACCGACGACCAGATCGGGCTTCAGCGCCAAGATGGCCTCGAAGTTTGGATCCGCGAAGCCTCCGACCTGCGGCAAGCTCAGAGCCTCCGCCGGAAAATCGCAATAGCGCGAGCGTCCCACCACGACGTCCTTGGCGCCGATCGCAAAGAGCGACTCGGTCGTCGACGGCGACAGTGATACGACCCGTTTGGCGATGCGCACGCCAGCCTCACCGCCCGACGCACTGGACGTACCCGACGGGCGCCGCGAGCATCCCAGCGCCAACACCAGCAGCAGCAACCAACCGGCAACGAAACGAGGCATCGGGCCATGGCTCCAGAAGGAGAGGACGGAAACGGGCACAAAGCGTGAAAGGAACTTGCCCATCGCCGCTGATCCGGGAATTTTGTCAATGGCAACCGCTCGCTCTATGATTTCGAACCGTTGACCCCGCACGAATTCGAAGAGATCTCGCTCGTCATCGACGTCATTCGGAGCGAAACCAAAGCTCCGGAGGGCTGCTTTGCGAACGCGATACGCCGGTATGTCCAAGGGCTGAACTGGCCGCCGACGTTCTACGCAAACCCCGCGTACCGCGCCGAATTGCGTGTGCTTCTGCGCGCCCTGCAACTCAAGCCGCGCGAGCGGGAGGACGTCGTTGCGCAAAGCGTTGCGCTGCTCGAGCTCATCTCGAGCCCCCACGCCGAGGCGCGCATCACCTGGCGTCAGGCCTTCACCGGCGAGGCGGGCGGCGGTGGCCTCTACCCACCGTCCGCGCCCGAAGGAAACGAGGACGAGTTCAACCGGCGCGAAAAGATCCTCTCGCGCCGCTGGGCCACGCACCATCTGCTCACCCGCGGGCGTGACGCCGGCGAAACGTCGATCGACGTCTTCCTTCAATCCGAGTTTGCCCAGGCCCTCGGTGCCCGGGTCGAAGCGTTTTACGGCAAGCCGCGCCCCAAGGACGGCTCCATCGACGAGCACGAGCCCATCTTCGCCGAGCACCGCCACTGGGCGCTCAAGCCGTCGTTCCGCCTTACCTCCCTCATCTCCATGGCGTGGGAAGAATCGTGGCACTTCAACTCGGTGACGCCGAAGCACGACAGCCGCCCGGGCGAGTTCACCTGGACGCCGCTCGACGAGGCGACCACGATTCGCTACTGCGAAAGCGCCATCATCAAGGCGCGGTACGTCTACGCCACCGGGCGGGATGCCGCGGTCGTGTACGAGCGCCTGCGCGATCTCGACGTGTTTCAGCCCTCCGAGCTCGTGGCCCTGGCCCGCGCGGAGGCGGATCCGGCCACCCGCCGGTTGCACATCTTGAAGATGGGCCTTTCGGCCACACCGCGCGGTGTGCTGGTGCGCGAGAACCGCACGCCCGAGCCCGACGTGCTCGCCTTCCTCGCCGACACGATGGGTGCACCCGAGCCGGAGTTGCGCGACGCCGCCGTGACGGCGGCCAATTTCCTCAAGTGGGATATGCTTGCGCTGGCCATGGAGGCCATCGTCGAAGGCGACGAGGTGTCCGAGCTGCGCACGCTCGCGGCGCGCACCTTGCGCGAAATCCGCCGCTACGCGAACTCCAGCGAGGGGTAGACTCACGGGCCTCCTTGAAAGGGGGTCTTCATGAACGAGCGTGCGCTGCTCTTCGTTTGGTCATCCGTGCTTCTCGCGTCCTGCGGGGGCTCGCCGCCGGAACCCGCCAAGACGACCACGAGCGCCTCGACCCCGCCGGCGTCCGCGCCTTCGCTGGCGCCGCCCGCCCGGAGTGAACCCACCTCGGGACCGGTGGCCGCGGATGTCCCTTCCGGGGCGTCCGCGCAGCGCGATGGCGTGCTCGTCTCCGATGCGGAGCGCATCGTCGCCGCGTTCACCAACGGTCAGCCAAGCCTATCCCCCGACGGAAAGAAGGTCGTCTTTCGCTCGAACCGCGACGGGCTGCCCCAGCTCTATCTGGGCGACCCTGCAAAGCCGGAGGCCCCCGCCGTTCGATTGACGAAAACCACGGAGCGCACCGTCCGAGGGACCTTCTCGGCCGACGGCAAGAGCGTGATCTTCCTCTCCGATCGCGGCGCCGACGAGAACTTCTCCATCTTTCGCATCGGGGTCGATGGCAGCGGGCTCACGGAACTCACCCCCGGTGAGTCGCTCCACCGGGATGCGCCCTTCGTTTCGGACGGGGCACCGGACACCCTCGTGTACAGCGCCCGCAAGAACGAAGAGCCGACGGTTCGTGTCTACGTCCAATCCATAAAGGGCGGGGCACCGCCCAAGTCGGTCTATACGGACAGCCTTCCCGGCGAGCTCTTGGCCGTGGATCGGACCGCGAAGCGCGCGCTGCTCAACCGCTACGTTTCCAGTTCGCAGACGACGCTTGGCCTCGTCGATTTGGTGACGGGAAAGGCCAAGACGATTTATCCCGCCGAGGGAAAATCGGCGGTCATTTGGGCCGCGGCGTTCTCCGGCGATGGAAAGACCCTGTTCGTCGCCACCGATGCCGGATCGGAGGTCGGCACCCTCCTCGCCCTCGATGCCGCATCCTTGGCGGAACGCGGCCGTTTCGTCGATGCAAGCCTCAAGACCGCGGCGATCGACGAGCTCGCGGTTCCGCGCAAAGGCGATCGCCTGGCCATTCGGCTCAATGCTGGAAATCGCTCGGTGGTCCGCATCCTCGATGCGAAAACGCTGAAGCCCGTGGCCGACGCCAAGCTTCCCCTCGGGAGCGGGGCGGGGTTGGTCGCGGGCCAGGACGGAAAGAGCTTTGCCCTGCATTGGTCGACCCCGAACCAGCCGGCGGACATCTTCGTCGTCCAGGCTCGGACGGGTGAAGCGCGAACGGCACCGAAGGAAGCGCGCCCCACCCTGGCAGGGCTCGGAGAGCTCGAGGCGACCGTGCAAACGATTCCATCGTTCGACGGCACCCCTCTTCCGCTCAATGTCTACAAGCCGAAAGGGCTCGCCGCCGGTTCCAAGAAGTATCCGGTGTTGGTCAGCGTGCACGGTGGCCCCTCGGAGTCTTCCCCGGTGCGGTGGTCCAACCAGGTGCGGTTCTACACGTCGCACGGATTCATCGTCGTGGAGCCGAACATCCGCGGCTCGACGGGTTTCGGCCGCGCGTACGAACAGGCCGATGATGGACCGAAGCGCATGGATGCCGTGAAAGACATCGAGGCGGTGGGCAAATGGGTGGTGTCCAACCCATGGGCCGATCCGGCCCGTCTCGTGCTCCTCGGCGGTAGCTACGGCGGCTACATGACCTTGATGGGCCTCGCGCACCATCCGACGTTGTGGAAGGCGGGCGTCGATCTCGTGGGCGTCTACGATTGGCGGACGCTCATGCGCACCACCAGCGGTGAAATTCGGGCGGTTTTCCAGAAGGAAATCGGCCCGGAAACCGACAGCGCCTTCCTGGCGTCGATTTCACCGTCCAGCCGGGTCGATTCCATTGCCGTTCCGCTCTTCGTCTACGCCGGCGCCAACGATCCGCGCGTGGTGCGCGCGGAGTCGGATCAGATCGTCCGCTCGCTGCGCACGCGGAAAGTGCCTGTAGAGTACATGGTTGCCGAGAACGAAGGCCACTCGCTCGACCGCAAAGAGACCATCACGTCCTTTCTCGCGCGGAGCACGCGCTTTTTGGAAGACGCGCTGAAGCTCGAGAAGCAGTAGCCCCCCGGGTAATCGCGCGTTAGCCTCGTCGCCATGATCGCTCCTCTGGTGGCGGCGTTGGCGGCGACGATTTGCAATGTGCATTGCGAGCCTCGCGACCCTGCGGTGGCGGGTGCCGATCGCGCGGCGGCGGCGGCCACGGTGTGGTCGCGCACGATCGCGCTGCACCTCTCCGATGCGGATGCCATGGGGTGGGCCAGCATCGACAACGGCGATCCTGGCGACGAAGCGTGGCTCGATCGATCCTTCGACGGCGGGCGCACGTGGGAGCCCGGGGGCAGCAAGCTCGGGGCCACGACGATCCCGTCGGGGCGGCGTGGATGGCGCACGCTCATGTACAACGTGGACGATCCGGCCGCGCGGGGCATTGGTGCGCTGCGCGCGTGCGGCAAGGCGGGCAATCGGCCCGAGATTGCATGCACACCGTGGTTTCGCACGGCGGCGAGCACGCGCGTCGAGGCGGCGGCCACGGCCCTCATGCAGCTGTACGACAACGGCACGGGCCTCTGGAAGACCACGGGCTGGTGGAACTCCGCCAATGCGTTGACCGCGATGCTCGACTATTGGACGCGCACCGGCAAGGCCTCCTATCGCTATGCCATCGCGAACACCTTCGACAAGAACCGAGGCAACGATTTTACCAACGAATACCTCGACGACACCGGCTGGTGGGGCCTGGCCTGGGTGCGCGCGTACGACCTCACCGGCGAACCGCGTTACCTCGACATGGCCAAGAAGACCGCCGAGTACATGAACACGTACCGCGATGGTACCTGCGGGGGCGGCGTCTGGTGGCGCACGGACAAATCGTACAAGAATGCCATCACCAACGAACTGTTCATCAAGCTCACCGCCGCGCTGCACAACCGCATCGCGGGCGACACCATGTACCTGCAGCGCGCCCGCGAGACGTGGCAATGGTTCCAAGCGAGCGGCATGATCAATGCGAACAACCTCGTCAACGACGGCCTCGATTCCGCGACGTGCCGCAACAACGGGCAGACGACGTGGACGTACAACCAGGGGGTCATCCTCGGCGCCCTCGTGCAATTGCACGACGCCACGGGGGACGCGTCGTTGTTGACGAAGGCCAGGCAGCTCGCCGATGCATCGAGTGCGAGCACCGCGCTCAACCCCAGCGGCATTTTGCGCGAGCCATGTGAAGGCGGCGATTGTGGCGCGGACGGGCCATCGTTCAAAGGCATCTACGTGCGCAACCTGGGCGAGCTCGATCGCGCTCTCGCGGGCCGGCCCTACCGTGTGTATTTGCAGCGGCAAGCCGATGCCGCGTTTGCGCGCAACCGCACCACGCTGGATCAGTATGGGTTGCATTGGAACGGGCCGTTCGATCACGTGGACGCGGCCCGGCAACACAGCGGCCTCGAGGCCCACGTGGCCGCGTACTAATCTCGCTAGGTCGCCATGCGCAGCTCGAAGAAGGCCACCTCGGGCTCGGAGGCCACGCGCGGGACGAGGCTCCCGCGGCCGAACCCGAGCCCGCGGCTCACATAGAGCCAGTTGCCGCGCACCTCGTACAGGCCGCGCAGGTATGGCTGGCCCAACTTGCCCGCGATCCACTGCGTCATGGCGCCAAAGTGCAGATGGCCCCCGTGGGTGTGCCCCGAGAAGCACGCGAGATTTCGCGCCTCCGGGAGATCGTCGGCGGTGCTGGGCGAATGCGCGAGCACCAGCGCCGGCTTTTCCGCTGGCGCATGCTCGAACGCGCGCCGCACGTCGTCGTGTCGGGTCACGGCATCGTCGATGCCCACGAGAACGAGCGGCTCGCCCCGCACGAGCACCGACCGCGACTCGTTGACCAACACCGTGCAGCCGATCTCCTCGAGCGCGGTGCGCACCGCGCGCGCGTCGACGAAGTGGTCGTGATTGCCCAGCACCGCGAACGCCGGCTTGGCCACGCCGGCAAGCTCCTTGGCGATGCGCGGCAGCGGATAGCGCGAGTGGGTTACGAAGTCGCCCGTCAGAAAGACGAGATCGGGCTGCGCCCGGCGCACGGCCTCCAGGGCACCCGCCACGCGTGCCCGCGGCGTCGCCGTGCCGATGTGCAGATCGGACAACTGCGCGATCCGCACCCCGTCATGCGCCGGGTGCAGCCCGTGCAGCGGCAGGACGGTGTGCGTGATCTCGAAATAGGCGGCGGAGCGAGGCCGCAGGGAAGGCATCTCGGGGTGCGACGCGGGGTTCATGTTCCCATGATTGTAGCCTCGCGCCGCAATCCGTCACGGCGCCAGCTCGAGCCGCGCTGTCTCCGGCAAAAGGCCCGCGGCCACGCCGCGGCGATAGAGCTCGCGGATGGCGTTCACCACGTCGGGCTTCATCTCGCGCGTGTCCTCGTTGGCATACATCGCGAGGTACCGGTCGAGCAGCGCCCGGTCCAGGGGAAGATCGGTGCGCTTTTCGGCGCTGAGCAAGGACGCGATCATCTCCTCGCGGTGCTCGAGGGCCCATGCGATGGAGGCGCGGCAAAGGCGCGAAACCTTGGCGATGGTTTCCTCGCCCAGCCCGCGGCGGATGGCATTGCCGCCCAGCGGCAAGGGCAGACCCCCGGTGGCCGCCGCCCAGGCCTCGCCCAGCTCGAGAACGCGGTGGAAGCCCTCGCGCTCGTAGGTGAGACGGCCCTCGTGGATCAGAAGCACGGCGTCGACGTCCCCGGAGCGCAGGGCCTCGAAGGCCTTCGCGTACGGCGCGATGGGCACCACCACCGGCTCGAACGCGGGCCCCACCAGTCGCAGCGTGAGGTAGGCCGTGGTGCGCAGTCCGGGGACGCCAATGCGCTTGCCCGCGAGGCTCTCGATGCTCCGAGGCTCGCGCGCCACCACCACGGGCCCGTACCCGCGTCCCACCGAGGCCCCGTGCGGGAGCAGGAGCCAATCGCGCGCAATGGTGGCGTAGCGCGCGATGGACACGGCGAGCACGTCGACGTCGCCGCGCTCGGCGCGTTGGTTCAGTGACTCGGTATCCTCGCGCTCGGCAACGAAGGTGAGCCCTTCGCCATCGATGCGGCCCGCGAGCAGGGCCCAGAACATGAACACGTCGTCACTGTCCGGAGAAAAGGCGAGTCGGATGGGCATGGTCGCCCTATCATGCGTACCACACCATGCGAATCGTTCGTATCATCCCGCCGTCCGCTGCGCCGGCTGCGCCGCTCCTGGCTTTGCCGGTCTTCGCCATCCTCGACGGATCCACGTTGCGCTTGCTCTCCAAGGCACCGTGGGAGGGCGGCACGCCGACCGGCGAAACCGTCCCGCATACGGACGCACTGCCGCTGCTCGCACCGGTGGTGCCGTCGAAGATCGTATGCGTCGGGCGCAACTACGCGGCCCATGCCAAGGAACTCGGCAACGAGGTGCCCAAGGCGCCGCTCCTCTTTTTCAAGCCGCCGTCCGCGCTCATTGGCCACGGCGGCACCATCGTGCTCCCGCCCGAGAGCGAACGCGTCGAGCACGAGGCCGAGGTGGGCATCGTCATCGGCCGCCGCTGCAAAGGCATCTCCCGCGAGCAAGCGCGCGAGCACATCTTCGGCGTCACCTGCGTCGGCGACATCACCGCGCGCGATCTGCAGCGCGCCGACGGTCAGTGGGCTCGCGCCAAGGGCTTCGACTCGTTCTGCCCCGCCGGCCCCTGGATCGAGACCGATCTCGACGCCAAACTCGCCGATCTGCGCATCTCCTGCACGGTGAACGGCGCCACCCGCCAAGATGGGCGCACCTCGCAAATGATCTTCCCCATCGACGAGCTGCTCGCGTACACGAGCCGCATGATGACCCTCGAGCCCGGCGATCTCCTCGTCACCGGTACCCCGGAGGGCGTCGGCCCGCTCGTCCACGGCGATCGCCTCGAGATCTCCGTCGAGGGTGTCGGCACCCTCGCGTGCGCGGTGCGGAAGTAACGCGGGCGCGCATGCCCGGCCGCTCCTGGATGCACATCGCGCTGGGCGCCGGCATCGTCATCGTGAGCGTCCTCGCCGTCGTGCTCCGCAAGAGCGACGTGCACATCGAGTGCGGCCCCGGCTTTCTCGCGAAAGCACCCCGCTGCCTCGGCTGCCCGCCGCCCTTGGTCGCGCGAGCGGGCAACGGCAGCAGCGGCTGCGATGCGCCCGACGTGCGCATCGCCGTGCCGGCCACCACGCTTCTTCTCGGGCCCTCGGACTGGGAGGCGGAAGGCCGCGTCGCCCCGCGCACCGTCGAGGTCGCAGCCTTCGCCATCGACGCCTTCGAGGCCACCGTCGCCAAGGTGGAGCATCGCGCCTCCCCCGACGGAGCCCGCGCGGCCGCCAACCTGACCCGCGACGAAGCCGCGGCGTACTGCGCCGCCCGCGGAGGGCGCCTCCCCACCGAGGACGAGTGGATGGCCGCGGCCGCCGCGAACGCGAGCACCCTGCGCCGCTACCCCTGGGGCGACACCGGAGCCGTGTGCCGCCGCGCCGCCTGGGGACTCGAACGCGGCCCCTGCGCGCACGGTGCCCTCGGACCGGACACCGTGGGCGCCCATCCCGACGGCGACACGCCCTCGGGCATCCACGATCTCGCCGGCAACGTCGCGGAATGGGTGCAGCCCGTGATGCCCACACCGGCTTCCGGCGCCAGCGCCAACAGCGGCCTGGCCGTCGCCCGCGGCGGAAGTTACCGCACCGCGCTAGCTACCGAGCTCCGCACCTGGAGCCGCATGGAAATTCCGCCCGGTTCCCGAAATCCCGACGTGGGCGTGCGATGTGCCTACGAAGGCGCATCCGGCGAGGCGAATCCGGGTTACCCTCGTCGATCCCCATGACGTGCGCCGTTCTCTCCATCGGGACCGAACTAACTCGCGGTGAACTCGTCAACTCGAACGCCGCCTGGCTCTCCGCGAGCCTCACGGACCTCGGCTTCGACGTGCCCCTCGGCGCCACCGTCGACGACGATTTGAAGCGCATCGTCCAAGA
This sequence comes from Sorangiineae bacterium MSr11367, assembly GCA_037157805.1. Taxonomy (NCBI): domain Bacteria; kingdom Pseudomonadati; phylum Myxococcota; class Myxococcia; order Myxococcales; family Pendulisporaceae; genus Pendulispora; species Pendulispora rubella. Next base: position 12,192,086 of record CP089983.1, read on the forward strand.
GCTCGAGCGCCTCGCGTCCTTCGCGCGGGTCATCGTCTGCACCGGAGGCCTCGGCCCGACGACGGACGACATCACCACCCAGGCCGTGGCCACCTTGCTCGGCGTGCCGCTCGTGCGGGACGAAGCCTCGCTCGAGCACATTCGCCGTCGCCTGGCGAAGTTCGGCCGCACCGTCAGCGAGACCAACTCCAAGCAGGCCGACTTCCCCGAGGGTGCAGACATTCTGCCCAACCCCATCGGCACGGCCCCCGGCTTCTCCGTGCGCATCGGCAACGCGCTCGCCTTCTTCATGCCGGGCGTTCCCCGCGAGATGAAGCAGATCTACGAGGAGCAAATCGTACCGCGTGTGCGTGCGCTCGCGCCGAACGACAGCTACCAGATCCGCCTGCGCACCTTCGGCCTCCCCGAGAGCACCGTCGGCGAGCGCCTCGCCGGTGTCGAAGAAGCCTTCCCCGGCGTGATTCTCGGCTACCGCGCGACCTTCCCGGAGATCGAGGTCAAAGTCCTCGCCCGCGGCCTCTCCACGGCCGCCGCGCGCGAACTCTGCGAGCGCGCCACTCTCGAGGTGAAGCAGCGCCTCGCCGACGTCATCTACGGCGAGGCCGACGACACCTTCGCCGGCGTCACCGGCCGCCTCCTTCGCAAAAAGGAATACACCCTCGCGGTCGCCGAATCGTGCACCGGCGGCCTCGTGGGCCACCTGCTCACGCGCGAGCCTGGGGCGAGCGATTTCCTCCTGGTCGACGTGGTCACCTACGCCAACAGCGCCAAAACGCGGTTGCTCGGCATCGACGAAGAAGTCATTCGCGGCCACGGCGCCGTGAGCAGCGAGGTCGCCTGCGCGATGGCCGAGGGCGTGAAGCGCGTCTCCGGCGCCGACGTTGCCCTTTCGCTCACCGGCATCGCGGGCCCCAGCGGCGGGTCGCCGGAAAAGCCGGTCGGCACGGTCTTCATCGCCGTGGCCGGCCCCGGCGGCGTCAAAGTCGTCGAACGGCATTTCCCGGGCGATCGCCACATGATCCAAACCTTGGCGGCGTACGTGGGATTGAACCTCATCCGCCAAGCGTGCGTCACTTCAACTTAACGCACGACGCATAGGCGCCCACGCGATCCGAGCCATCGGTGGGCGCCACCCGCAGCCGCACGTCCTTGCCCGGTCCCACGTAGATCTCGGCATACGGCTGCACCGTGCCGCCATTGCGCGTGCTCGACCATGCGCCGGTGATGCCGGTGATGTAGCAACGCCCTTTCTTGGAATTGGCCGCCGACAGCAATTGCGTATCCGACGTCGTATACACGTCTTTGGCCAAGTACGCCGGACTCCACGCGTTGCAGGTCGTCGAATAGGCCTCACCGGTGAGCGGTCCCTGGACGAGCGGTGCCATCGGCTGCACGTGCTCCTGCGCCAAGAGTGCGTTGGTGCCCGATTCGTAGACGCGAAGGAAATCCGGTTTCACCGTCGTCGCGATGTTCGTCTGGGCGACGTTGCCGATGAACCCGGACAAGATGTTGAGGTATTGTCCGGCCGGCGCAATCGTCGCGCTCTGCGTGTAATGCGTTCCATCGGAATCATTGAGCTTCGACGTCTGCATCGAGCAAGCATCGGGATTGGGAATCGCCTGAATCTCGTTGAAGCGCGAGCACTCCAACGTACCGCCCGGTGCCGCCTTGCCCGGTGCCGGCGAGTTGTCGGAGAAGTACCGCGTCTTCCACGCACCGTCGGCGGCGTACACGCGCAAAAAGCTTCCGCGGTAATCGGTGCCGCCAATGGGAATCGAGTTGTCGCTCTTTTGCCAGAACGGCCCGTGCATCGTGCGCCAATAGCAAAAGGCCAGCGGACACTCGCCCGGCGTCGAGCACTCGGAAACAGTCTCTTCCTCGTCCACGCGTCCGTCGTGCGGATCGGATTGCGTGGCGCCATTGATGATGACCCGCTTCGGCCCCCCGCGGCAGGTATCACCCTGCCCATATTGGGCAATCTTGCACTTCGAAGGAGGCTGCGGGGCCCGCGGGTTGTTTCCATATTCCGCAATCGCCTGGGCACACTCCGCCACGTCGAGGGCTTCACCCTCCACGGACGCGTTGTACGTGGTTTGGCCGGGCTTCATCCAAATGGGGGAATCGGCGGAGTGCGCATTCTTGTGCGTCTGCGTGGCCGCCGTCGCAATCGGTCCGAGCGCGATGGACGTGCCCCGCGTCGTGGAGAAGGCGCCGTCGAGGGCGGAGAGGCCCATGCGATGGCACACGCCCGTGCACCCGGCCCCGGCACCCGTAGACTTGATCTCGTACACCTTCCACGATTGGAAATCGGCGCCGACGAAGTTGTATGGATTGGTCTTGTTCCAACCCAGGTCGTGCGATCCCGGGAGCACGTTGCCTTTGTTGACCGCATCCGGAATGTCGATGAGCTGTGAAATGTACGGCGAGCGAATGAAAGGCCCATTGTCGTGGCAACGCACGCAGTTGTCGCTCGCCGTTCCCGCGGGCGTCTTCCAAGGGAAGTTCTCGCCCCCATTTCCTTTCTTGGGCGCGGTCACCTTGGCCGGCAGATCTCCCAGCGCCTGATAGAAGCAGGTATTACCATTTTGCTTGTTGTACTGAATGACCGCGATATCGCCGTAATCCGCTCCGAGCCCTTTCTTGCGGCAGTGGGCCACGACCATGTGCGTCCCGTCGTTCTTCAATACTTGAAAGCGACTGCCGGGATCGCATTCGTGGTTGAGCACATTGGGACGGTCGCAATCCTGATCGGGGTAGCTGCCGCCGCTCAGGTGCGTCTCGGGCACTTCGGAGCCATCGTCGCAATCGAAGTCGGGGACGGTGGCGCCGATGGCCGTGTCGCATTTCTTGGAGAATTCCTCCAGCGTATCGTGACGGCCGACATCGCACTCCGCCTCCGGGTCGTTCGGATCGAGGGGATCGATCGCCTGCTCCGTGCTGCCCACCGTCTCGTCCACGGTGGTGGGCGCCGACGAACACGCCGCCAACCATGCCGCCGCGCCCACGACGCTCAACCCAATGCAACTGGCCCTTCGCATGAACGAAACGATGCCCACGCCCGCCCGTCACCGGCAGTCGCTCAAATGAAGGACGAGCGCTACTACGGTGCAGGTGTCGAGGCGCTCAACTCCGTGAGCCACTTTTGGACCACGGCGCAGTCGGACGTCTCCTTGGACGCACCGGCCTGCGTGGTCTCCGTGGGGCCCACCACCACGAGGAGGTCGCGTCCCTTGCGCGCCAGTCCCAGCGGGCCGAGCCCCTTGCGCGCGATGCACGCCGTTTGACCGGGCCCCTTCTTCGCGGGTCCCACCTTCGCTTCGATCGGCGGAAGCAACGCGGTGTACGCGCGCTCCGCGTAGGCGGCGGGGTTCTTCCCCGGCCCGCGGTCGTAGCGAATGCGCCACCCGAAGGCGAACTCGTTGTTCCCCTTTTGCAAGAGCACGCCCTTGTCGCCGCCCCAATGGGCCGCCACCACCGCGGCCTTTTCCGGCTCCATCCATTCGGCGAAGGTGATGCGGATCCCCAGCTCGCCGTACACGTCGTTCTCTTTTTCGGTCCACCCGGCGCCCAGCGCATTGCGCGTCGGCACCCCGACGTCGATGGCCGGCTCGTGCGACTCGTACTTGTCCAGGTGCAGAATCTGCTCGCTGGTCAGCGGCGGCTTTTCCCAGGCGCGGTTGACCGCCTCCCAGCCACCCTTGCGCCGCAGCGCATGCACGAACAGGGTCCCATCCAGGTACGGCGCAATCAGCGACGCGCGCATCACATGCGGCGCCGACGACCCCGGCCCCTTGTCCATGCTCTGCGCGATCGTCGCCGAGAACAGCTCTTCCGGCATGTCCAGCGCCGTCCGCCCCGTCTCCGAGATGATCACGTCCAGCATCGCGCTGGTCGCGTCGCCCTCGGCCAGTGCGGAGCGCGCGGCCGATTCGTCGCCGTGGCCCGGCTTGTACTTGCTGCGCGTGCCCAGGTCCCAGTTTTGATCCTGCAGCGCGTGCACCAACTCATGCGCGAGCGTGGCCTGCGCATTCTCCTCGTCGAGATCGGCCGCCATGTACATCGTCCGATCCGCCGGCTCGTAGTAGCCCGCCAGCTGCGCCTCCAGCAGGCCGAACGTCTCCGCCTCGTAATCGAAGGCCATGGGGATGAACCCCAAAAGCTGCAGCACCAGCCCCTCGTCCCGGATGGCCGCCGGCGGGATTTCGCGCGCCACGTGCTCCTTCACCCGGGCCAGCAGCTTTTCGCGGGCCAAGGTGCGCCCCGGCACCTCCTTCTTCGCCTCGATCCCGCGCACCCCGCTCACCTTCTTCAGCATGCGCGCAATGAGCCGTTGCTGCTTGGCGGCTTCCTCCGGTGACACATCGTTCCCCGGTGCGGGTGCGGCGGTCGGTGCCGCCGGCGCCGTGGACACCGGGACCACCGCCACGGGTTGCGGTGCGGGTTTGGAGCTGCCGCACCCCGCAAGCCCCCCCACGCCCGCGGCCCCCAACGACGAAAACAAGAAGACGGACAAGAACGTTCGGCCGCGCATGGAGCGTGTCATCACTCGGATCACCTTTGGATCAAACGAGCCCTTTTTGAGCTTCGGTCAAAATAGCCGAAATGGCGCGTTCGTAGGGCGGATGCGTGAAAATAGCGTTTCCGGCGACCAACGCCCGGGCCCCCGCGCGCACGGCACGCTCCGCCGTTTCGGGCGAAATCCCGCCGTCGATCTCCAAATCGATCGCCCGCCCGCTTTGGTCGATCATCTTGCGGATGGCCGTCAGTTTGGGCAGCGTCGATTCGATGAACGACTGCCCTCCGAATCCCGGGTTGACGCTCATCACCAGCACCAGGTCGACCAGGTCCATCACGTAGCGAAGGGTCTCTTCGCTGGTGGACGGGTTGAGGACCACCCCGGCGCGCAGCCCGAGATGTCGAATGCGCTCCAGCGTGCGATGCAAGTGCGTGCAAGCCTCCACGTGCACCGTCAGACCATCGGCCCCGGCCTCGGCGAAGGCATCGATGTATTTTTCCGGCTCGACGATCATCAGGTGGGTATCGAGCCTCAGCTTGGTGACCTTGCGCACCGCCTTCACCACCGGCGGGCCAATGGTGATGTTCGGGACGAACCGACCGTCCATGACGTCCACGTGGATCCAGTCCGCACCCGCGGCCTCGACGGTGCGAACCTCCTCCGCAAGGCGGCCGAAATCGGCGGACAATATCGAGGGGGCGATGATGATGCGATCCTTGTCGGGCTTCATGATTTCCTTGCTCGAAAACGAATTCGGGAAGACTCTATCTACTACCGAGAACCTACGCGTCCCATGGAAACCCGCCGCATTACCAAAGCCGACTTCGATCACATCGTCGAAGTGATTGACCGCTGGTGGGGAGGGCCCATCCACGCGCAGGTCCACCCAATGTTCTTTTACGAGCTCGGCGATCACGCCCTCATCGTGGAAGAAGGGGGCCTCATCATCGGGTTTCTGCTCGGGTTCGTCGCCCGGGCCGAGGTCGACCGAGCGTTCCCGGCGAGCCCCGGTGCCGGCCTCGGGGTGAGGACGGGCTATGTCCACCTCGTTGGCATCCACCCGGAGTACCGGCGCCGCGGTGTGGGCCGGCTTCTGTACAAAGACTTCGTCAAGGAGTGCATCGCCGCCGGCTGCACGCGCATGAAGGCCATCACCACCACCGGCAATGAGGGGTCGATCCGCTTTCACGTTGCCCTTGGCTGGCAGGCCACCGAGATGGATCACTACGCCGGCTACAAGCGAAAGCGCCTGGTGTTCACGAGGGATCTCACGCAGGACGTCCCGGCGGCGCCGCAAGCTGGATCGGGGTCGGAGAACGGCCATGAGTGAGTCCGAGGTCACGCCGGCCCGCCTGCGCGAAATCGGCCTCTTCGGCGCGCTCTCCGACGAGGTGATCGCCCACCTGGCCGTCGCGCTCAAGCCGCACAAGGTTCCGCCCGGCGAAACCATCTTCCGCGAGGGCGATCCGGCCCGCGAGATGTACGTCGTGCTCGACGGGGAAATCGAGGTGCTCAAGCGAAGTCGCCGCGGCCGCGATTTGCGCGTGGCCATCCTCGGCCCGAACGACACCTTCGGCGAGATGTCCCTCATCGACGTGCAGGCGCGCTCCGCCACAGTCCGCGCCGTCGCCCACACGCGCCTGCTGCGCATGAGCAGCGAAGACCTCGACTGGCTTTACCGCCACGATCTGAAGTCGTACGCGATCATCACGTTGAACATCGCGCGCGATCTGTCCCGCCGACTTCGCGTCGCCGACGGCATCCTGGCGGACTTCGCCGCCAGCGTTCTCGACGAATACGTCATCGGCGATCGCAAGTAGACGGCTCTAGCCCGCGTCGGCATCGGGCCCTGCATCGCCCGCGTCGGCATCGGGCCCTGCATCGCCCGCGTCGACATCGGCCGCGCCCGCGTCCGCGTCCCCTGCGTCGGCGGGCATGGGCGGCGCGCCGGCATCGCGCCAGTCGCCGGAGGCTGCATCACCCTTGCCCTCGCCGCCGGCGTTCAGCGAGCCATCCGGATCGGCACCGGGCGGGATTGGCTGCGGGTTGAGCGTGCACGCCATCCAAAGCATCGCCGGGAAAACCAGCGCCAAGAGCATCCACACCGCGAAGCGATCGCGCGCCTTCATCCGGCATCCCCTGCATCGCCGGCGTCGCCCGCATCCCCGGCGTCGCCTGCATCTTCGCCGGCGTCGCCGGCGTCGGTCCCTGCGGTCGCGTCTTCCACGCTTCGGGCGTCGGGAACGCTCGCATCGTCCTTCGGGTTTCCGCTGCCGTTTCCGTCGCCGCCGCCCATCCCCGTGGGGGACCCGCTATCGGTCTCGGCGCCAGGCGGAATCGGCTGCGGATTGAGGTTGCACGCGCCCATCCAGGCGGCGATCCCGACGGCAAGGACCAGGCGCAGACGGGCACCCAAACCCATGCCTCGCGGCATGGGCACATTCCCCTTGGACTGTGCCGCTCGCGGATCCATCGCCGATAAGGTGATACCCCTCGATCCCACTGCCTTTCGCTGGCCGATCGCTCGCCAAACGCTTCCATAGCATCGAGGGTGCCATCTCGAATATCGCGGAAAATCGGCGCCTCAGGGATCGTCCTCGGCTGACAGGCGTGCCGTTTCGGCGCAACCTGGCACACGACGCATCGGTGGGCTGCGGAATCGAAATCCACCACGGAGCACGGCGTCCAGCCCTACGTTTTGCTAAGGGAAATCGACAGCGTGCTACTCGCGCGAACGCCATGACCTCTCCGGCCACCCCGCTGCCACCGAAGCTCCGCCGTGCCCTCGAGTTGGTCTACGCGCTGGAGGGCGTGGCTTCGGCCCGCGTCTGGCAGTGGGGCGATCGCATCGCGCTCGGCGTTCGTGCCGGTCGTGCGGCCGCCCCGGCCGAGCTTTTGCGGCGGGTGGAAGACGCGGTCGCCGCCCTGCGCGAGCCAGGCGAAATCTGGGATTTCGGCCTGCTCGATGACGACGACACGCGCTCGACGGAGCCGCCGGCCCCGTAGAATTTCGACGAAATCAGTTGGCGACGAAGAGGGCTTCGATTTCCGTCTTCACGTCGTCTTCGGTCTGCGCGCGGGCCACCGCGATCTCTTTGACGATCAAGCCGCGGGCGGTCTCGAGCATGCGGCGCTCGCCGAACGAAAGCTGCTTGTCGGTCTTGAGGCGGTACAGATCGCGAAGCACCTCGGCCACGTCGTAAATCGAGCCGGTCTTGATCTTATCCATGAAGCCGCGGTAGCGCCGATTCCACGTTTGGTTGTCGAACGCGATCGTGCGCTCCTTCAGGATGTCGAAGATCTCGCGGATCTCCTGCTCGTTGATGACTTGCCGGAGGCCTACCGCGCTGGCGTTCGTCACCGGGACCATAATTTTGCGGTCCGTATCGAGGATGCGGAGCACGTAAAAACGCTGACGGCTCCCGGCGATGTCTTTTTCCTCGATCTTGATGACTTCGGCGACCCCTTGGGCGGGATAAACAGCCTTGTCACCAACATTGAATTTGACGTCCGTCCCAGCTTGCATGGTATCTCCTTGTACGAGTGATTCACGGTAGTGGCGTCCACACAGAGGTGGTACACCCCGGCCGACCGGGCGCTCGTGAAAGGCGGCCCGGTTCGTAAACGCACTTTCTCCCGGCGCCAGACCAAAAGAGGCGCGGCAGCCAGGACGCAACGAAATGAAACGCCTTGGACCGAGCGTTCGAAATGGTCCAGGCAACGGAATCGAGATGGGTGCTATCGGGGAATGCGCGGGTGCGCGGTGCACATATGAGTGCATGCGGCCCAGCCGATTTGGAGGCTGAGGCCTAACGGTCGGCCTTACTTGTGTGAAGGCTACAGGCTTGATGCCGACTTAGCTTTTCACGCGTTTAGGTGTGAAACGTGTGAAAATGCTTTCGCTCCTGGCGACCGGTGGATATGAAGCGAGGCGAGCGCACTCTAGTTCCCCCGCCATAGGTTTGTCAAACTTATTCGGTCGCTGCGGGATCACAATGTAGCAGCCGATCGAGAGAGCGCAACCGCCAGGCCCCACCGCACACCTCGGTCCGAAATCACCAACGATTCCGCGGCCAAGTGCTCGAGCAGGGCCAGCACGACGAGTCCTCCGGCCACGATGACGTCGGCACGTTTGGGTTCCAGGCCAGGGACTTCACGACGCAGTGCAAGAGGGAGCGACGCGAGGTGCTCCACCACGCTGCGCAACACGCGCGTGGTGAGGTGGTGTCCGTGCACGCGCGTCGCATCGTAGGTCTCCATCGTCATCGCGACGGCCGCCAACGTCGTCACCGTGCCCGCGATGCCGATGGGCACCATCGCGTGTGCGCCCGTCACGCCCAGGTCACGTCCCAGGCTCGAGAACGTTGCATCGAGGTCCGCGCGGATCGCATCGAGCTCGCCCGCCGACGGAGGGTCGCTCCGCACATGGCGCTCGGTGAGCCTCACGCTGCCCACGTCGAAGCTTTTCTTGTAACCGATGCTTCGCACCGCACCGGCGTCGTCGAGCGTGCCGCGCACCACCTCGGTACTGCCGCCGCCGATGTCGAACACGACGAGGTCGCGCCCCGGCACCGCCTCGGTGAGACCGACGAGCGCTCCGGCGAAGGTGAGCTCCGCCTCCTCGTCACCGCCAATGACGCGCAGCTCGACACCGAAGGTCTTCCCGATGTGCTCTGCAATGACCTCGCTGCCGCGCGCATCGCGCATGGCGCTCGTTCCGACCACCGCCACGTGGGTGACCCCCAGGCGCTTCACGATCGCCCCGTAAACGTCCAAGCAGGCGCACGTGCGGGCGATGGCGTCGGGGTGCAGGGTGCGCGACTTGTCGACACCCTGGCCGAGGCGCGTGATGGTCGCGTGCTCCTCCACGGCGCGCAGCGAGCCGTTGCCGGTGCGCTCGGCAACGAGCAGGAGCACGGTGTTGGTTCCAATGTCGATGGTGGCGATGCGGCCTTCGGTCATGAACAAAAAACTAAAGGGCCGACCCTCTCCGGATCGACCCTTTTTTGCGCCGTGCGCAAAAAGCGAACTACTTGATGTTGTTCAGATTGAGCATTTCCTCCACGTTCGGCTGGAGGACCAGCTCGACGCGGCGGTTCTTGTTGCGGTCGTCCTTCGACTGATTCTCGACGGTGCCCGCGAGCGGATCGGTCTCGCCGTAGCCGGCCGCCGACCAGTTCTTCGGGTTCAGACCGCCGCCGCCCTTGCCCGCCGGTGCGGCCTTCGCACCCGGCTTCGCCGGCGCATCGGCCCGCGGCGTCACCAAGTACAGAAGCGTTGAGCGCGCGCGATTAAGCGACAGTCCCCAGTTGTCTTTGAAGGGTCCTCCGCCGTACGGTTCATTATCGGTGTGCCCCGCAACTTGGAAGATGCGTTGCGACAGCGTCGCATCGCTGCCAATGACCTGCGCGACCTGCGCGAGGACGTCCTTGCCTCCTGCTTTGAGCTCGTCCTTGCCTGAGTCGAAGAGCACGTCGCCGGGCAGCTGGATGACCATGCGGTTGTTGCGCACGACCACCTTGAGACCCACCTGCGTGAGCTTGTCGAGGCGGTTCTTCAGGTCACGAAAGCGCTGCTCGATCGCCGCGAGCTGCTCGGAGCGCTGCTTGTACTCCGAGACGGCTTGGCGAAGCTTGTCGGAGTCGATGCCCGCTTGCTTGAGTTGCCCGCGGAGATCTTCGATCTCGCCCTGCGCCTTGCCGTACTTGGCCTGGTCCTCGGCCAACTGGCTCTGGGCCGTCTTCAAATCGGCGGAGAGCTTGTCGATCTCGCGCTGTTTGCCGGCCATCTCCTCGTCCGTGTGGCCGCAGCCCACGAGCGTGAGCAGCAATGCCGCCATCGTGGCGAGCATGCTCCATCTAAAACTCTCTCTTGCCATCACCACCGCACCTCCTGTAGCCGGCGCCTTGCCGGAGCTCTTGGAAAACCGACGCGAAAACGCGGTCAAAGTCATTGATTGGGAATGCATCCGATTCCGCGCGCCGACCCTAGCTTTGGCCCGTTTCGCGCGTCAAGTCGGGCGTCGAGGGCGCGCGGAGGCGGCGTCCATGCGGGATCGCGACACGCGATCGCGTGGCCTGTGGAAAAAAAACGAGGCGCTTCGAAGCCGGGCTCGGCGACATGGCATCGGAACCAACCGAAAGCACACATTCGAAGGTGATTGCTCGAGGATTCCTAGCCTTTCCGAGCCGTGTCACCGCGATGAGCGGGAAATAATGAAAACGGAACGAGTCAAGCTGGGAAATGCATCGATGTCAGACAAATCAACTTTTTCGTTTGACAACTGACGTAGGTGACCATATACGTCATGTAAATCACCTTCTAGGAGGGATAGGGAATGGCTGCTAAGAAGGCTGCAAAGAAGACCGCTGCAAAGAAGACGACGAAGACGACCAAGACCCCGAAGAAGGCCGCGGGAAAGACGGTCAAGAAGCCGGCGAAGCGGAAGGCCGCTAAGAAAGCCGCCACCAAAAAGGGAGGAGCCAAGAAGGCTGCCAAAAAACCGGCTAAAAAAGCCGCCCCAAAGGCGGCGAAGGCGGCAAAGGCGGGGAAGTCCCGTGGCCGGGCGGCAGCAAAGCGCTCATCTGGCGGCCGCGGCAAGGCTTCTGGCGCTAAGGCGGCCAAAGCCGCACCTCCTGCAGGTGTACCGTCCATGCTGGGTGGCGCCCCCACCTCCAGCCAAGGCCTCGACGACGGCGAGGAGTAGACCCAACCGCTACCTCACGGTAGCGCCCGATATCGGGTGGGTTAAGCGAAGGGCGTCGAAATCGCATTGTGCGGTCGACGCCCTTCGTATTTAAGGCGCCAAGTACAGCGCTTCGCGCCACGCGCGCAGTGGCCCTCTCTACTATGAAGAGGAGCCCGCGGCGTCAGGCGCCCAAGTAGAGCTTCAACGCTTCCGCGGCGGCGCGCCGGTCGAACGGCACCGAGGCGAGCTCATCGCGTTTGCCGATCTGCTCGAACAGGTCGACCAGGAAGTCCTGGAACTGATCGGCCTCGACAATGGCCCGGTGGAGTCGAGCGGGCTCGAGCAGATCCGTCTCTTCCAGGGCGGTCATGGCGCTGACGAACGCATCCACACGCGGATAGTCCGCGGTTCGGAGGAGCGGGTAGCCCATGGCGCGGAAGTACACGAGGAACTCGCGCACGAACTCGAGCGGTGAAGCGCCGCTCCAGCGCACCTCGCCCGCGGGAACGGCGCGCGCCTTTTGCGCAAAGGCGCGCACGATTTGGGCGAACATCCACACGTCGCGTCGCAGACGCTCGGACAAGTTGCGTCGCGCCGCCTGGTCGTCGAAGACGCCCTGCGCCTCGAGGCGGGCGCCCAAGGTTGCGCAGAGAAAGAGAATCCCGTTCTGCAGTGCCGGCCGCAGGGTCCCAATGACCTGCAAGGTTGCGCGGCGCACCTCGTCGGAGCTCGGTGCGTACTCGGGCGCGGGAAACTCGTGCTCGAACGCGCGACGCAGCTCGAGGCGGAGGTTGGCCGCGAGCCCCTCGAGCGAGGCCTTGATGTCGAGCAAGCGATGCCCATCGGCGAGGAGCGATTCGTAACGCTGTGCGATGTGGCTCGCGGGCACGTTGAACAGATCGCGCTCGTAGCCCTCGGCCAGAAGACGCCCCGCGCGGTGCCGCAAATGGCTCGTGAGCGCGCGCGCATCGGAGCGAAGGACGCTGAGCACCAGGTAGATGATCCCGGACGTGCGCCGCGGCTCGCGGCTGTCGCGCGTGGTCGCCTCGAGCAGCCCCAGGTAACGCAGCATGCGAAAGAGCGAGAGGAACGTCAGCGCCACCAGCCGCCGCGCATGCTCCTGCGTGACGGAGCGGGTCAGCTCCAAGATGCGCTGGTTGGTGATGCGGTCGAACTCCGGGCGGAACTCCAGGGCCGAGAGCGAATTGAAGTACACCGACTGGGCCACCTCCCGCTGCGCGACGCCGAGCATCGCGTAGAAGGTGCGGAAGGGCACGCGGGGCAGCCGCGAGATGCCGCTGGCCACTTCGACCATGTTCGTCATCGCGTGGCGCATGACGAAGAGCGAGCCGGCGGGCGTGTCCTGCGTCAGGTTCTCGCTGACCAGCCGCGAGCGCGCACCGTCGTCGGGCAGCACCGTCTCGAGGTAGCGCTGAAACACGAACGAGCGCTCCCGCTCCATGAGCAAGGTGCGGCAAAGGGAGATGATGCGGCCGATCGCCTCCCGTGCGAGCGCCACCGGTTCGCGGAAGTCCTGCGCGACCACGGGGGTGCGCCGAGGCTGCCCGGGGTGGTTGCGCGGGTTGGCGAAGCACGCGAGGCCCTTGAGCAGAATCTCCAGCTCGAAAAGGTGCTCTTCCTTGCGCTCGGCACCGAGCATGGAAAACCATGCCTCGCGTGCTTGGGCGTGCTCCCGCCGCAGCCCGCGCGTGTCGCGGAGGAGATCGGCGTAGGCGTCGCGTTCCCCAGGAACGGCGGTGCGCGGCGGGACGAGCGAGGTGGTGTGGGCCACGGAAGAGACGGAGGATACACCAGAGCACCGCCCCGGTGCGCACCGAGCTGGGGGGCGACGTTTCGGCGCGCGTAAGAAAAAGTGCGATCCTGGAAAAAATTGGTTCGCGGCCGGGATACCTCGCTAGCCTTGGCGCGTATCCCTGGGACGACTCGACCCGAATCGATTCGGGCGAGCGCAATCGCCAGGAAAAATGGCCCCCGCGACATCGCGGGCAATTGGAGGAGAGATCATCATGAAGATGGGTAAGGTTCTCGCGGTGTCTGCGGTTTCGGGCATTCTGATGGGCGTCGTCGCCGGGTGTGGCGGCGACAAGGCAGCCGCGGCGCCTGCGGCCGACCCCGCCACCACCTCCGGCGAGAAGAAGAGCTGCGGTGCGGATGGCAAGAGCGGTTGCGGCGGCGCCGGCGGTGCGGCCGGTGCAAGCTCGGCGACGGCGCCGGCCGGTTCGGCGGCCCCGTCGGGAGAGAAGAAGAGCTGCGGCGGTGGCAAGGGCAGCTGCGGCGGCGGCAGTGGTGCGACCACGACGCCCCCGAAGAAGTAACGGAGTCGACGACATGAGCTTCCGCGCGCGGCACGGCCTCCCGGATCTCGGCGTGGGCGTTGGCGCGCGCGTGAGGCATTACCCCGCGATTTTCGACGAGGCGCCCGATGCGCCGGTGTCGAAGATCGACTGGTTCGAGATCATCAGCGACAACTTTTTCTGTCCCGGCGGGCCACCGCAGAAGAACCTGCAGCGTCTGCGTGCCCTTCGCCCGGTCGTGCCCCACGGCGTGTCCCTCTCCATCGGGGCGAGCCATGCGCTGGACCAAGAATACCTGCGCGGGCTGAAAGGGGTCGTGGCCAAGCTTCGCCCGCCGTGGGCCTCGGATCACCTCTGTTGGTCCGGTGTGCCGGGCGCGGATCTGCACGACCTTCTTCCGTTGCCGTACACGCGTGAGGCCCTGTCGCACGTCGTCGAACGGGTGCGTCAGGTGCAGGATTTCCTCGAGCTGCCGTTCGCCCTCGAGAACGTGTCCAGCTACATGACGTACCGCGCGAGCACGATGCCCGAGTGGGAATTTTTGGCCGAGGTCGCCGAGCGCGCTGATTGCGGCATTCTGCTCGACTGCAACAACGTGTTCGTCAGCGCGCACAACCACGGCTTCGACCCGAACGTGTACATCGACGCCATTCCCGCCGACCGCGTGGTGCAGATCCACCTCGCCGGCTACACCGACAAGGGCTCGTACTTGCTCGACACGCACTCGGCGCCGGTGGTGGATGCCGTGTGGGAGCTCTACCGCCGCACCCTTCGGCGCATCGGGCCCATCTCGACGCTCATCGAGTGGGACGACGACCTGCCCACGTTCGACGTGTTGGTGGCCGAGGCCGAGCGTGCCCGCCGCATCCGCGAAGAGGTGGCCTCGTGACGAGCCTGGCCGAGTTGCAAGCGTTCCTCGCGCGGGCGGCCACGTGCCCACGGCCCATCCCGGAGGATGCGCCGCTGGCCGCCGAGGCGGAGCTCGTGGCCACCGGCAGCGCGCGCCTTTCGCCCGCCGAGCAGGTGGACATCTACCGCGAGCAGTTCTGGCTGCGCCACCGGGGCTCGCTTCTGGAGGACTACCAGACGTTGCAGCATTTGCTGGGCGACGAGGGGTTCGATGCCCTCTGCCGCCGTTACCTGGAGGTGCACCCGCCGGACTGCCCTTCCTTGCGCGATCTCGCCGCCAAGATGCCGAGCTTTCTCGCGCACACGGACCCCTACCGCGACGATGGGCTGCTGGCCGACTGTGCGCAGGTCGAGTGGGCCTTCATCGAAGCGTTCGACGCAGCCGATGCGCCGCCGTTCGATGCCTCGGTGCTGGCCACCACCGAGGAGGACGCGTGGGAGCGAGCGGTCATCCTCTTTCACCCGTCCTTGCAGGTTCTTTCGCTCGCCCACCCCGCGCAAACCTTCCGCGAAGCCATTCGCCGCGGCGAAACGCCGGAGCGTCCCGCCCCGCAGCGAACGCACCTCGTCGTGTACCGCGCCAACGACGTCCTCCGCGTCGAGGTCGTCGAGCCGATGGCGTTCGCCCTGCTCGAACGCCTCGCGCGCGGGATGCCACTTGGCCCCGCGGGCGAGGAGATCGCGGCGATGGACGACTCCGTGGAGTCGAGCATCGGGGCATGGTTCCAGAACTGGGTGGCCTTGGGCTGGCTCGCCGACGTGCGCGTATAGACGGCTACTTCGCCCCGCCCCCCTTCTCTACTTGCCCCGCTGGTTGCCGCGCGGGTGGAAGTTGAACGGGTAGTGCATGCGCGACTCGAAGCCCTTGGGGCTCTCGGCGAACTTGACGTTCTTGATGATCGCGATGATGCACTTGCCCAGGCCCTCGTCGTGGATCTGGCTCTTCGAGTCGTCCACGGCGATGTCGGTCACGATGCCCTTGGGGTCGATCGTCCACTTGATGTCGATGTCGCCTTCGAGGCTTGGATTGCGCTTCACCGCGTCGTCGTAGCACTTGCGCGCTTCGTCGCGGCGCGAGCCGACGATGGTCTGCACGTCCTCGCGTCGGCGCCCGATTTCCCCATCTCCGCTCGGGCGCGGACCGCCTTGGCCCTTCGTCTCCACGGTGGTCGTCGACGACGTCGTGAGCTTGGCGCCTTGCAGATCGCCGTTGCCGCTCAGGGTGGAGGTCGTCGTGGTGGGCGGGCCGGCATCGACCGCCTGTGCGGGCGGAGGGCTCGTCGTTTCCGCCGACGCAGGCTCGGGCGTCTTCGGCGGCTCGGACGAGCCTCCGGATCCGCCGCATGCGGCAACGCCAAGAAGGGAAGTGACCACTGCCACGGTGGCAAAAAGCGGAGCGCGCATGGGAAAACCTCCGACAATGTCAGACGGGTACAATGTTATCACGATGCTAGACGCCACGGGCGCGCTGCCGCATCATCCAACGTGTCGGGACGGTGCGAAAGATTCCTTCCATTCCGCCCGCTGGCGGTCACTCGCATCCTCCGCCGCTTCACGCGGCAGGCCCACCTCCATCCACGCCACCCGTGGTACGTCCAACGGAGGTGGCGCGCGCGGGCACCTACGACCTTTTGCTCGAGCTGGCGAGTGGCGGCATGGCCACCGTTTACCTGGCGCGCTCGCACGATGACGATGAGGGCGATGCGCCGCTCGTGGCCATCAAGAGGCCGCACCGCCACCTGGCGAAAGATAAAGCGTTCCTCTCGATGCTGCTCGATGAGGCGCGCCTCGCTTCGGCCATCGACCACCCCAACGTGGTCAAGGTGCGTGAGCTGGGCTTCGAGCAAGCGGAGCCCTTCATCGTGCTCGACTACGTCGAGGGCGCATCGCTCTCCGAGCTTCGCAAGGAGCTGGCGGCGGCCGAGAGGGCCGTCGATACCCGCGTGGCCGTGCGCGTGGTGCTCGATGCGCTGGCCGGCTTGCACGCCGCGCACGATCTCACCGACGACAAGGGCCGCTCGCTCGGGATCATTCACCGCGATGTGTCGCCGCACAACGTTCTCATCGGCTCCGACGGGCGGGTGCGCCTCACGGACTTCGGCATCGCCAAGGCCGAGGATCGCATGCAGGAGACGCGCACCCACGAGGTGAAAGGCAAGCTCGCCTACCTCGCGCCCGAGCGCATCGACAAGCGGCGCATCTGCACCAAGCAGAGCGACATTTTCTCCATGGCCGTCGTGCTCTGGGAGTGCCTCGCCGGCCGGCGCCTCTTTCGCGGGGACGAGGCCCTCGACACGTTGCACGAGGTGATGGAGGCCCCCATCCCGCGCCTTCGCCAGCTCGGCGCGGACATTCCGGCGGCGCTCGACGAGGCGGTGGCGCGCGGCCTCTCGCGCGATTTGTCCGTGCGCTATGCGAGCGCGGCCGAGTTCGGGCAAGCCATCGAGCGGGGGGCAGGCCCAGCCAACGTCGGCACCGCCGCCGATGTGGCGCGGGTCATTGCCGCCGTGTTCGGGGCGAGCCTTCGCCATCGGCATCAAGAGGTCCGCAGCGCGGTGGGCGAAGAGGCCGCGGAGCACCTGCTCAAGGCGACGGGCATCACGCCGCGTCCACCGCCCACGCCGAACATGCCGCTGTCGACGCCCGCGCTCTACGCGGCGGTGGCGCCTCCCGCCCCGAGCGAGCGTTACGCCTACGGCAACGTGCGCGATCTCATCCCGTCGCGCGGGCTCTCGGGCCGGTGGAGGACGGTCGCGGCCATCGCGGCGGGCGGCCTTCTGGGCGGCACGGCGGCCCTCATGCTCTTCTCCGCGGTGTACGGTGCCGCACCCGCGCATCCTGCGGCGCCTCTCGAGCCGGCGCGCCCGGCCACGTCCAGCGAATCCGCGGAGAGCCCACCGTCGGTCGATCCGCGCAAAACCATGGGTGCGGCTTGGTATGGGACGCCGAGCGCCGAGGAGCCCTCGCACGCGGAGCTCGTCCCGCAAGCCTCGCCCCCGCCGACGGAGGCGAAACCCTCCATGCGCGACGCCGGAAAATCGCGGGCGCCGCACGAATCGGATGTGGGCACGACCCGAAATGGGTTTACCAAGCTGAAATGAGATTTCGCTGGGCCCTGCTTCTTGGCGCCGGCGCCGCGCTGCTCACGTTGGCCGCGGTGGCCGCCGGGTGCGAAGACTCGCTCATCACCCTCGCGCCCTGCGGCGAGATCCCCGCCGGTGGCTGCCCGCGGCGCGGCGACACGTGCGCCGACGTCACCTGCGACGCGGTCTACACGTGCACCGAGGGCGCATGGACCCGCATCGCCACGTGCCCCACGCGCGAGGCGGGCCCGCGTTTCGACGCGGGCAACGACGATGCGGACGCCGCCCCGCCCAGCGACGCCAGTTGGCTCGACGTCCCAGGTTCCAACGGCGGTCCCGGTTGCGCCGACCTCGAACCGCCCGATTGCCCCCTGGGCTTGGCCGCGTCCTGCCCGAACGGATGCTGTGGCTGCGAGGACCTGTTCGTTTGCCGCAACCGCGGGTGGGAATTTTGGGGGACGTGCCCGCCCCAGGCCCCGCTTTGGGGGTCGCTCTCAAAATCCGGGCTCAGCTCGCCTTGAGGAACGGGTCCCACTCTTTGTAACGCGAGCTGGCACCGAGCAGCAGCTGCGCGCAGGTGGACCACTTGGGCCGGAAGGGGCGTCGGGCCAGCCGCATGTTCGCTTCGTCCGGCGTCTTCCAGCCCTTGCGCAGATTGCACACCCGGCAGGCGGTCACCAGATTTTCCCAAGAATCGACCCCGCCGCGCGAACGCGGAAGCACGTGATCGATGTTCAGCTCCCGAAGGGGCGGGCGCTTGCCGCAGTATTGGCATTGGTGCGCATCGCGAAACATCAGGTTGCGACGGGTCAATCGCACCGTGAGGCGGGGTGTCCGATCGTACCGATGTAGGTGCAAGATTCGCGGGACACGCAAATGCCCGCCCACGATGGCCACCGCATCGTCCTGGTCGCGCACGGGCAGATAACGCCACGTTTCGAAGGCATGGGGCTCACCGTCATCGTCCAGGGCCTGCGCCGCACCCCCGTAAAGGAGAACGAACGCGCGGCGTGCCGTGGTGAGCTGAACAGCCTCGAAATGTCGGTTTAACACCAGTACCGGAATCGTGAGCACGTCGCCCATATCCAAGTGATGCTCAATGTAGCACCGTTGGCGCGGGCCGCCCGTTGACGGGCGCACACGGGCAGCTAAGAATTCGCGGAACGATGGCACAAGACGAAGTGGTCGAAGGGGAGAAGGACGACGGCATCGCGGTGCCCATCCGGCGGCGCGGCCCCGCAAAACAGGACGAACAGGCCCGCAAACGCGGTGTTTTGATCGTCGTGGGCATGGTCGGGCTCGGCGGGCTTTTGGCGGGTGTCTTCCTCACGCAGATGAAGGACAGCGCCGTCTATTCGAAGCCCGTGGATGAGCTTGTCGCCCAAAAGACCAAATTTGCAGGGCGGCCGGTGCGCGCCGAGGGAAACCTGGTCCACGGCACCTTGGTGAAGCGCGACCAGCCCTGCGAATACCGCTTCACCATCACCAAGAACGGTGTCGACGTGCCCGTGCGCTTCGCACAATGTGTGGTGCCCGACACGTTCCGCGACGTCGCGGGGATGGACGTCGGCGTCACCGTCGAGGGCGAGCTTCGCGCCGACAACAGCTTCGAGGCCACCAACGTGCTGGCCAAGTGCCCGAGCAAATACGAGATGAAGGAGCGCGCCACGAAGGGCGAGCAAATGCCGCACGCGCAGGTCGACGGGACCTAAACGAGATTCGGACGGAAGCCGCCACCGTGACCCATACCGTGCCCGTCGGCTGGATGGTCGACTATGCCGCACGACAGGGACTTCGCTACGAGCCCGACGCCGACGAGCGGTGGCTGCGCGCGTGGGAGCCTTACGCGACGCTGAAGGTTCCCTACCGTTACGAGCACGCGCTGCAGGCGACCGGCGAAACGGGATCGTTGACCGTGGCCCGCATGGTCATGTCCTTCGATTACGAGGTCGCCGGTGTTCGCCATAGCCGTGAATCGGGGACGTGGATTGCGATTGTGCAAGATGTGCGCATCGATGCCGTCGCGGCGGCTACGAGCGATCCGGGGCGCACGTTCTCCGAGACGCTGGATTTGGTCACCATGCCGCGACGCCGCACCGGCGATTCGGCATTCGACGCCGTTTTTGCCGCTTTTTCGCCCACGCCGGAGAGCCTCGCGCGGGCTATTACCCCGAGTCTGCGCAAACTCGTGTTGGGGTGGCGCATTCCATTGCACTTCGAATTGCGAAAAGGCGGATTCGTCCTCGTGCCCGTTGCCTTGACACCCGATGTTCAGGGGCTCTCCTGGTTGGTGCGCTCGCTCGAACTTTTCGGTGAGAAGGCGACGAAGCACCGCGCGTCGGGGTAAGCTACGCCCCATGTCCGTCTTGCGTCACCCGATGGCGTTGACGATCTTCCTTACGAGTCTCGTCGCGGCGCCGGCCTTTGCTCAATCACCGTCGGCACCGGCTTCCAAGCCTGCCGAGGCGCCATCGTCCGGGTTGACCGTCTATCCTGAATGCAAAACGATGCCGACGGAGGCCGAGAGCGAAGCGGCCCACGGCGCCTACCTCGCCGGCAAAGGTTCGTTCGACGAGGCCGACTACACGACGGCCATCACGTATTTCAAAGACGCCTACCGGCGCGATTGCACGAAGTACGAATTGCTCAATGCCCTCGCCCGCGCCTTCGAGGCCAAAGGCGAGCCGCCCGAGGCGATCCACGCGCTCGAGACCTACTTGCGCCGCGCACCCGCCACCAACCCGGGAAATGCCGATGTGCAGCGCCGCATCGCCGCGCTGAAAGCCCAAATGGCGCCGCCGCCGGCGGGTGGTTCCGGGTCCGCACCTTCGCAGGTGACGCCGTCCACCACCTCGTCGACCACCACCACGACGGCGCCCGCGCCGCACGAAGGTGACCGGCCCGCGCCGGTGCACACGATCTATCCGTGGATCGTCGCGGGTGGCGGTGCCGTGGTCGCCATCGTGGGCGTCTCGCTTTGGGCCATTGGCAATGGCCAAGTGAGTCAATCGAAGGACGACGCGTCCGCCGCCGGATGCAGCGGGACGAGCTGCCCGGATGGGGTCAACGTGAAGCCGTTCCAGGACAAGAACGACAGCGGCACCACGAAGAAGACCCTGGGCGTGGTTCTCGTGGGCGTGGGCGCGGCCGCGATTGCGGGCGGGCTCGTCTGGCACTTCGTCGAGCCATCGCTGGCGCGGTCGCGCAAGGTGCACGCGCGCCCGGACGTCGGCCCGGGCTATGCGGGGTTGTCGCTGGGTGGCGCGTTCTAGCGGCGAAACCAGCTAGAGCAGCTCGACGCCGGTGGCGTCGAACTCGAGCTGAGCGCCGGTGGCGGACATCTCGTCGCACTCCTTGCCGTCCTTCACGAGGACGACGGTGCCCTGAACCTTTGCCTGCTTGCCGCTCGACGACTTGGGAACGAAAAAGGCGTGGCCGTGCATGCGCACGTTGGCGTGGCTCTCGGTGTCCACGATTTCCATCCAACAGCCGCGCTCTTGGCAGACGGCGCGCACGGTGCCCGTCGTGGCGATGGTCTTGCCCTTGAAGGCCGACGGATTCTTCGCCACATCGGCCAGGGCCACGCGGTCCGCGGTGACGGGCTCGCCCAGCTTGATGGGGTCGGCCTTGGCCTGCTGCGCGGGCTGCGATGCCGGAGCCGCGGTTGCCTTTGAGGGATCTTCCGCGGCGGGATCGCTCATCTTGCAGCCGGCGGCGAGGGTCAGAAAAATCACGAGCCACGAGTGGAATCGCATGGCTACGTTTGTAGCACGGCGCAAAAAGAGAGAGACCTACATGCTCGTCCTTCGATTGGTGCTGCAATTTTTCCGTTTGCTCCTCTGGCCTTTGTCCCGGTTGCGGCGGGCCAAGGCGGCGCCGGATGGGGCGTACGTGCACCTCGAAATCGACGGAGCCGTGACCGACGTCGCGGCGCCGGCGCGGCCGTGGGATGCGTGGGTGCGCAAGCGCGCGGTCACCGTGCACGGCATCGCGGAGCTCGTGGATGCGATCCTCGACGACCCCAAGCCCCGCGGCCTGTTGGTCACGCTCAAGTCGCTCCACGCCGGCATGGCCACCGCCACGTCGCTGCGCGCGCAGCTTTCGCGGCTTCGGGATGCGGGGCGGGACGTGGTGGTCTTTCTCCCGCTGGGCGGCGACACGCGCGAGTACTACGTGGCCACGGCCGCGGCGCGCATCTTCGTGGGGCCGCAGACGACGGTGGCGCCGCTCGGGTTCGCCGTGAATGCGCGCTACCTGCGCGGGGCGTTGGAAAAGGCGGGGCTCACCCCCGAGGTGTTCGCGCGCGGTACGTACAAGAGCGCCGGGGAGACCCTGGTGCGCGATTCGATGAGCGACGCCCAGCGCGAACAGATGGAAGCGCTGCTCGCGACCTTTTACGACGAGCTGGTCGACGCCGTGGCCGAGGGCCGGCACCTCGACGTGGAAACGGCACGGGCGCGCATCGATGCGGCGCCGTACCGCGCGGCCGATGCGGTGACCGCCGGCATGGCCGACGGCGAAGCCTACGACGACGAGGTCGCGCACAAGCTGGAGGACGCGAAGCTCGTTCCCGCGGCGGCGTACCTGGCCGCGCGTGCCGGCGGACGCATCGGGCCGCTGCGGCCGGAGCCCTTCATCGGCGTGGTGCGCGTCCACGGTCCGATTGCGACGGACAACGCGATGCACCTTCCCTTTGCGACGGACGAGCCGCTCATCCAGGTCGTGCGCCGCGCCCGGCGGGATCCGAAGGTGCGCGCGGTGATCCTCCACATCGACTCACCCGGCGGCAGTGCGCTCGCGTCGGACCGCATCCACCACGAGCTGGTTCGCCTTGCCGCCGAGAAGCCGCTCATCGCGTGCATGGCCAACGTGGCGGCAAGCGGTGGCTATTACGTCGCGGCGCCGGCGCACGTCATCGTGGCCGAGCCCACCACGGTGACCGGCTCCATCGGCGTGGTCGCGGCGCGTTTCACGCCGGAGCCGCTGCTTTCGCGGCTCGGCATCACCACGAGCAGCCTGCGCCGTGGGGAACACGCGGGGTTGCTCAATCCCGCCGGCCCCCTCAGCGACGGCGAGCGAGGTGCGATCGAGAAAGAGCTCGACGGCGTCTACCGCGGCTTCGTCCAGGTCGTCTCCGATGGCCGAAAAAAGAGCTACGACGAGGTGCACGCCGTGGCGCAGGGGCGCGTGTGGGTCGGGCGCGATGCCCGTGCGCGGGGGTTGGTGGACGAACTCGGTGGCTTCGCGACGGCGCTTCGGCTGGCGCGTGAGCGGGGCGGAGCACGAGACGAGAGCCAGGGGAGGAAGCTCGCACCCAAGGTTTTGCGTCCGCCGCGCTCTCCGCTGCCGCCGCTCTCGCCCGAGCACCGCGAAAAGCGCGTGGCCCGCGTGGCCGCGCTGCGCTTGCTCGCGCTGCTGGGGCTCGGGCCCAGTGCGTTGCTCTTCGGGTCGGCGCGCAAGGAGCGCCTGTTTCTCTGGTCCGAACTGGGCGAGCGCTTCTCCCAAATCGAGTAACACGATCGTAGAAGTTCGTGCTACGGTCGAGGCCATGTGGGTCGCGGTGACCGGCGCCATCCTTGGGATTGCCAGCGGATTGCGTCATGCCATGGAGCCGGACCACCTGGCCGCCGTGTCGACGTTCGTCGCCGAACAACGCACGCCGCGCGCCACGGTCACGTTTGCCGCGGCATGGGGCTTCGGGCACGCGATCATGCTGCTCCTCGTGGGCGGCGCGCTGATGCTCCTCGGCCGTGAGATGCCGCCGGCCCTGGCCGACATCTTCGAGCTCGGCGTCTCCTTCATGCTCGTGGGGCTCGGCGTGCGCGGTCTGCTCCACGCCGTCCGAGCGTACCGCGGCCAGTTGCTCCACCATCACCACCGGCACGATGGCCTGCCGGCGCACACCCACGTCGGCCGTCCCCTGATCGTCGGCTTGATGCACGGCCTCGCGGGAAGCGGCGCGCTGACCGCCTTGGTGCTCGGCCAGATTGGCTCGCCGGTGGCGGGCCTCGGCTTCATGGCCCTCTACGGATTTGGCGCCATGCTTGGCATGGCCCTTCTCGCCGGAATCGCCGGCGTCCCGCTCGCGCGCATCGTGCGCTCGCCGCTCGGCATGCCGATCATGCTGGCCGTGACCGGCGTGATCTCGCTGGTGGTCGGCGCGAGCTGGGGCGCGCCCTTGGCGATGCGGATGCTGGGCTAGCTTCAGGCCAACGGATAGCCACCGGCGCGCTGCTCCAGCGGGGCGGTGAGGGGCAGGGGCGCATAGTAGTCGGCCAGCTCGTGAAGCACCTCCCGCGAGAGGGGCGTCACACCGTCGAGGCAAGCGAGCCCCTCGAGGAGGCGGGCCATCACGTCGTCGGTCTGGGTTTCGCGCTGGTCGTCCCAGCGAGAGGCGGCCAGGGCAAAGATGGCCATGGCGCGCACGCCATGATCGCCGCCGACTTTGCGCGCGATGCAGCGCGCGGTGGTCTCGGGCCAGGCGAGCTCGCCGGCGCGTTTCACCCATTCCCACGGCATGCGCGAGTATTCGTAGAGCACCATGACCGACGCATGCATCGGCTCAGGAAACGTCGCGAGCGCGCGTGAGACGGGCCGCTTCGACGAAGCGGGGGCGGCCATGGTGACGATTTGGCTCGGCGGGGCAGCGGCGTCGCACATGATCTTTCGCTCGCCCCTCAGCATGTCGAATGCCATCGGCCCCGTTTCCAGGGGCGTGGCGCGAAGTTGCAGAAATGACGGACACTGCTTACCCCGGATGGTAGCGGGGTGTACCAAAGCTGGTCCACCGCACCGGAGCTGGCCGGTACACCCGGTACGATCCTCGACGACACGCGTGCCTCCACGCAGAGACTTTCGGTCCGCATGCCGACAATGTTTTGCGGTTTATCGTCGCAGGCGTCGTTTTACGGCGTGACGCCGAGCAGCGCATCCATCGAGGCTTCGTCGGCGGGCGTGAACGGGTACTGATCGAACTCGGCGCTCAGCACCCATTTGAAGCCGTTCACCGCGCGTGCCTCGAGCGAGTTCGACAGCAGTGCACACTCGTAGAGAAAAAGATCCACCACGTAGTGCTCGTACGGGTGGCTCACGAAGGAGATGAGCTTGCCACATTCGATCTCGGCCCCGAGGCGGTGCATCACCTCGCGGCGGAGAGCTTGCGCGTCGGTCTCGCCGGGTTCGACACGGCCGCCGGGAAACTCCCACATCAGGGGAAGAACTGCCGTCGCGCGCCGTTGCGTGATGAGGTATCGGCCATCTTGCTCGAGCACGGCGGCCACGACCCGAATGGTGCGCTGCACGGTCATGGGGCTACTCTCACATGGTGATCCGGAAAAGCTGTTGACCCATCAGGAGTACGTCGCCGTTTTGCACTTCGACCTCCTCGCGTAGGCGGAGGAAGGTGCCGTTCGAGCTACCGAGATCCGTGAGCGTCAACTTTCCCCCCGCGTAAGCCAGATGGCAATGTAACCCGGAAACGTAGCCGTCTTCCGGAAAGAGAATGTCCCCGCGCTCGCGCCCGAGGTGCACGCCCGCTTCCGGTACGGGAAACGCGTTGCCGGTCGTGTCTCGTCCAATGATCAGGGCGATTCGACCCACGTAGCCTTTGGAGGGGGCACCGAGGCGCTCGACACCGTCCGGCGAGGCCGGCAGCGGTGCCAGGGGCTCGAACCGAATGATCTCCTGGCCGATGCGGAAGATGTCGTTCGCCTGAAGTTCGACCGGTGAATCACGGAAGAGCTTGCGGTAGACGCCGTTGAGCGAGCCCTCGTCCTTTACGTGCAGGCGCGCGTTTGCCTGGCGGAAGGTGGCGTGGCGTGGGGACAGGTAGCTGTCTCCGGCGAAGATGCCGCCCGTGTCCCGGCCCACCGTCATGGTCGTCGAGGGCAGGGTGTAGTTCCCCGCCTCGCTCCCATCCGCGCGAAGCGCCGTGAGGACGATGGTGCCCGAGGCTGCGGCGGCCGGTGGGGCCACGGAACGCGCGGCCGGGGCCGCGCCGAGGCGAAATCCGCACGAGCCGCAGAACACGTTGTTGGCCGCGTTCATGTGGCCGCACTGCGGGCAGTTCATCCCGCCGGGCGGCGGGGCCGCGGTGACGGGCGCAGCCGACGGGGTGGCCCCCGATGGAACTGGGCTCGCCGCCGGCACCTGCGGAACGCTGGGCACGACCTGCGGCGGCGCCTGCGTTGGCTGATGCGATGGCATCGACGGCGCCACCGCGGCCAGATCGCCGGGCGTGTACCCGGGAGGCGGGGCCTCGCTTGCGGCGGGCACGCGCGCGGCCGAAGCGGCCTTCACGCCGTGCGGAGGCGTCGACGCCGAGAACGCGCGGGGTGCCGCTTCGCGGGGAAGTTCCGCGCCGCAGCCGAGACAGAACTTGTAGTGGTCCTGATTCTCCTTGCTGCATTTCGGGCAAACGATCACAAGGGCCTCCGGTTATGCTGTCATTGAGTATCCCGCGGCCGGGCGAAGGCGGTCAAGCGCGTGACGACTTTCGGTCCTGGGAGCCCCGTGATAGCACCCGGGGCATGCCCAAAGCCCAATTTCCCGATATCGCGGTCCCCGGAACCGGAAAGCTCTACGCTCGTTTCGTTACCAGCGTGGGCAACATCGTCCTCGAGCTGGCCGAGACCAAGGCCCCGAATACGGTGAAAAACTTCGTCGGTCTCGCCACCGGCACCCAGGAATGGACGGATCCGCGCCGTGAAGCCAAAGGCGCCGTCCGCAAGGGCGTGCCGCTCTACGATGGCACCATTTTCCACCGTGTGATCCCGGGCTTCATGATCCAGGGCGGCGATCCCAAGGGAGAGGGCACCGGCGGTCCCGGCTACGATTTCGCCGACGAGTTCCACCCCGAGCTCAAACATGACCGCCCGGGCGTTCTCTCGATGGCCAACGCAGGCCCCGGCACCAACGGCTCGCAGTTCTTCATTACCGAGGGGCCGACGCCGCACCTCAATGGACGGCACTCGGTGTTTGGCCACACGGTGGCTGGCTTGGAGTTGGTCAAGAAGATCACCAACAGCCCGCGCGGAAGGAACGACCGTCCGAATACGGACATCGTCGTTCAGAAGGTCGAGATCTTCCGCAGCGAGACCGAGCCTACGGCGTAGCGGACTACGGCCTGGCGGAAACCTGGGAGCTTCCTTGGGAGCTCCCCCCCACGCGCTTGGCAGCGTTCTCGTCGCTTGCCCCCCCTGGGGGGGGGCCGGGGGCGGGTTCGGGGGCTCGCAGGCTCTCGAACGTGGCCAATTTTTCCGCGCGGCGGGCGAAAATCGCGCGCGCGATGCGGTTGCGCAGCGTCAGCGGAAGACCGTGCTGGCGCTGCATGACCACGTGCGCCACGTCCAGGTCGTGCACGTCGCCCAGGACCTTTTGAAGCTTCACCGCGGGCTTGCGCAAGGCGCGCAGGTGTTCGGGGAGCACGTCCTCGAAGAACTCCACGGTGTAGCGCAGTTGCTTGCAGGCGATGCGCAGCTGGTGCAGCTCCTCGGAGTCGTCGGTCTGCCGCCGCGAGAGGCGCTCGGCCTCGGCCAGGGCGGTCTCCACCTGGCGCTGGGCGAACGCCATGAGATCGCGTTCGCGTTTGGGGTGCACGGGCAGGATCAGGATGGCCTGCAGCATGTCGTGGGCGTGCGCCAGATCGCTCGACGATACGCGTGCCGCCACCGCCCGCCGTAGGCCCCGCGCCCGCGCCGCGCGGCGCCTTTGCCACGCCTCGAAGGCCCCATGTTGGATGGAGAGCGCGGCCACCGTTTCCTCGAGGGCCTCTTCGTCGCGCAGTTCGCCGGTGGCGCGATGCATGGCCGTGAACGAGCCGCGCACGGCATCGGCGTGGAAGCGCCCGTAGAGCGGCCGCGAAAGCTTGAGCAGGGTGCGCAGCTGGCGGATGCTCACGCGGAAGTCGTGGACCGCCTCGGCGTCGTTTCCAGCGACGATGCGGGTGGCGCCTTGCCGGATCTCCTCGTCGAGCGTGCGGAACTTGGCGCCGACGTGCGCGGAGGCGGGGTGGATGGCAGGTACGGAGACGAAATTCACGGCGACTCGCGGTGGACGGATACGGTGGTGAGGGGTTTGAAGCCCAGGGCCTTGTAGAAGCTTTTTCGGGTGCCGAGGCGCGCGGCCTCGAGGATGGCGTTGTCGTCGGCGCCGCCCAGCTTGGCCAGGCGCGCCAGCTCCTCGTCCACGGCGGCCGCGGCATCGCGCTCGGCCCGCACGATCACGTTGCGGTCGAGCGCCTCGTCCACCACGCCGCGGGTCAGGATCTTCACCGCGCGCAAGGTGCCACGGGCGGTGAGCGACACCACCACGAAGGCGCAACCCGACTCGGCGAGCCATGCCCGCTCGCGGAGGGCCTGTGCGGCCAGCGGGCGCCCGGCGAACGTGGCCACACGGCCCACCGGCACGCGCTCGCGTCGGGTCAGGTACGGGCGATCCGCGTCCCGCGCGAGCTCCACCACGTCCCCGTTTTCGATGACGCACACGTCGGGCACGCCGCATTCGCGGGCCAGCTCCCCGTGGCGCATCAAGTGATGAATCGTCCCGTGC
This sequence comes from Sorangiineae bacterium MSr11367, assembly GCA_037157805.1. NCBI lineage: Bacteria > Pseudomonadati > Myxococcota > Myxococcia > Myxococcales > Pendulisporaceae > Pendulispora > Pendulispora rubella. Next base: position 12,220,145 of record CP089983.1, read on the forward strand.
ACGGGGATGAACGTCTTCGGGCGCACCAGTTCGAGCATGCGTCGCTGCTCGCCGCGGTGGGCATGCCCGCTCACGTGGATGTTCCGATCCGTGCCGCGCGTGCGCACCACCACACCGCGCCGGAGCAGGTCGCCCATCACGGCGTACACCTCCGGCTCGTTGCCCGGGATGATGCGGCTCGAGAGCGCCACCACGTCGCCGGGCTCCAGCTTCAAATACGGGTGCTCGCCGCGGGCCAGCCGCGCCAGCGCCGCGCGCCCCTCGGCTTGCGTGCCCGTGGCCAAGCCCAAAATCGTGTTGCGCGGCAGCTCGTTCACCCGCTCTTGCGGGAACAGCAGATCGCTCGGCCAGGCCAGATAGCCCGTGTCGTGGGCCACCCGCGTGTGCGTGAGGATGCTTCGCCCGAGCGGCACGATGCGCCGGCCGGTGCGCCGGGCAATGTCGCCCAGCATGCGCAGGCGGTGCACGTTCGAGGCAAACAGCGCCACCACCACCGCGCTCGAGGCCTGCGCCACGATGGTCTCCAGCGCGTCGCCCACGGTTTGCTCGCTCCCCGAGCCTCCCTCGGAGTCGACGTTGGTCGAATCGGAAAAGAGCAGCGCGGTGCCCTCGTCGCCGAGCTCGCGCAGGCGCTCCTCGTCGAAGGCTTCTCCATCGGGCGGGTTCTCGTCGAACTTGAAATCGCCGGTGTGCACGACCAAGCCGGCATCGGTGCGGATGGCCAGCGCCGTGGCATCCGCGATGGAGTGCGTGACCCGCACCGGCTCCACCTCGAACGAGCCCACCGTCACGCGCGTGCGCGCCTTCGTTTCGATGAGCCGCGCGTGCGCAAGCACCTCGTGCTCGCCGAGCCGTTCGCGCACCAGCCCCAGCGCGTAGCGGGGACCCCACACGGGCACGTCGTAGCGCTTGAGCAGGTAGGGCAGGGCGCCGATGTGATCTTCGTGGCCGTGGGTGATGAACACGCCGGCAATGCGATCGCGGTACGCATCGAGGGCCGTGAAGTCGGGGTGCACCACGTCGATGCCGAGGCCGCGGTCGTCGAAGGTGATGCCGCAGTCGATGAGCAACACCTGGCCCCGTTGCTCCAAGGCCAGGCAATTCATGCCAATTTCGCCGAGCCCGCCAAGCGGAAAGACGCGCAGCATCTAGGCCCTCGCCCCAGGCCCGGCCGTTCTTGCCTGCGGCTGGTTACGTGTTCTCGCCGAGTAGGGTAGAAGTTGGGAGGTGTCGGCTCTCGAAGACAAACGGTTTCTCATCGTGACGGGCAAAGGCGGCGTTGGAAAAACGACCGTCGCCGCGGCCACCGCCGTTTCCTTGGCGGCGAAAGGCAAGCGCGTGCTCGTGGCGATGTGCAACGCCAAAGAGCGCCTGTCGGCCATGCTCGGGTCGGACCTCATTGGCGAGGACGTTTCGGAAGTCGCGAAAAACATTTGGGCCGTCAACATGAACCCCGAGCGAGCCCTCGAGGAATACGGCCTGATGACCCTCAAGTCGAGGGTGCTCTACAATCTGCTCTTCGACAATAAGTACGCCCGTAGCTTTTTTCGTGCGGTTCCCGGCATGAGCGAATGGTCCATGCTCGGCAAAGCCTGGTGGCACACGACCGAGGTCCGGGCGGACGGTTCGCCGCGCTTCGACGTGGTCATCTTGGACGCGCCTGCCACCGGCCACGGGCTCGACATGCTGCGTGTGCCCAAGGTCATCGTCGACGTGACGCCGCCGGGGCTCCTGCGGCGTGATGCCGAGCGCGCCATCCAGCTTTTCCGCGATCCGAAGTTTTGCGCTGTCATTCTCGTCACGTTGCCCGAGGAAATGCCCACCAGCGAGACCATCGAGCTGGCCGCGGCGCTCACCGGCGAGCTGGCCATGCCCATCGGGCAGATCGTGGTCAATGGCGTCCTGCCGCCGCTGTTTTCTCGCGACGAGCGTGCCACGCTGGAGGCCTTCTCCCTGCCGGAAATTCGCAATGCCGGCGACGGTGCCCTCGCCGCCGGGCGCGATCGGGCCATCCGCGAGCGCGTGCAGGCCGAGAGCCTCGCGCGCCTTTCGCGCGAGCTGCCGGTGAAGCCCGCCTTCCTCCCGCTCCTGTTCGACAATGCCTCGACCCCCCATGCGATCCACGAGCTCGCCAAACGCGTCTGATCGCACCGTGCCGTTCACGTACCCCTACCCGCGCCCGTCCCTCACCGTCGACACCGTCGTCTTCGCGCTTCGTGCGACCGATCTCGCGGTGCTCTTGATCCGCCGCAAGAAGGCTCCCTTTCAAGATGCGTGGGCGCTACCCGGTGGCTTCGTCGACGAGAACGAACCGCTCGAAGTGGCCGCCCGGCGCGAGCTCCACGAGGAGACGGGGATCTCCGGCGTGAGCCTCGAGCAGCTCGGGGCCTTCGGCGATCCGGGTCGCGATCCGCGCGGGCATACGGTCAGCGCGGTCTACTACACTTTCGTCCTGTCGGAGACGCGCCCCTCGGCCGGCGACGATGCGGCCGACGCTGCGTGGCACGGGCTTCGTTCCCTGCGCAAGCTGCCGCTCGCGTTCGACCATGGGCGCATCATTGCAGCTGCGCGCGTGCGGCTTCAGGAGAAGCTGCATACGCCGACATTGGGCACGGCATTTCGGCTCGTGCCCCAACATTTCACGCTCACCCAACTTCAGCGCGTGTACGAGGCCGTTTTCGGCCGCACACTCGATGCGCGGAACTTCCGCGCACGTCTCCTCCAGTCGAAGGCGGTTGTCGCACTTGACGCACGCAAGACTGGACGCCACCAACTCTACCGCTGGGCCTGAGCCCGACATGCCTTAGGCTACCGTCCCACCGGTCCATGCCGCCTGCTCCTCCCGCGTTCCTCCCCGTCAGTGCGCTCTCCGTCGAGCTCGAAGCGTACGTGGCCGTCACCGCGTCGATCCACGCCGGCTTCGCCGAAGCGCGCACCACCTTCGAGTGCGTCCTGCCGCCGCTGCGCGATGCGGGCTTTCTCGTTCTGGCCGGCCTCGAGCCGCTGCTCGATGCGCTCGAGCGGTTCAAACTGAAGAACGACGAGCTGACCTGGCTCGAAGGCCTCGGTGCGATCGACGAGGCCGCGCGGCGAAAGCTCGTGGACATGCGCTTCTCGTGCGACGTCGATGCGGCGCTCGAGGGCACGGTCGTCTTTCCGGGCGAGCCGGTGCTCACCGTCGAAGGGCCCTTTTGGCAGGCGCAGCTCGTGAGCGCGCTCGTGCGCGGTGGCCTCACGTCGTCGACGTTGACGGCGACGCGTGCGGCCCGTTGTTACCTGGCCGCCGATGGTGCGGAGGTCATCGAGGGAAGCGCCACCACCGCGCACCGCCTCGGCGGCAATCCTTTGGGCGCGCGCGCCGCGTACATCGGTGGCGCCAGCGCGACCACGTGTGCCCTGGCGGCGCGTCGCTACCGGCTGCCGGTGCGCGCATCGCTCCCGCGGCAGTTTGCGCTGGGCGATGCGAACCCGCGCCAGATGTTCGAGTCGTGGCTGCGCGCCTCGCAGGACAAAGCCATCCTGCGCTTCGAGGCGAGCGAGGCCGAGACGGCCATCCCGGGCATCGTCGAGGCGGTGAGGAGCCGCGCGTCGCAGCCGTCCTGGCACCAGGGCGACATCGCCGTGGAAATCGCCGGCGGCGATCACGCCGAGGCCGCGCAAATGCTCATCGCCGCCTTCGACAAGGCGCGCCTCGGCGAGCCGGTCATCGTCGCGTCGGGGGATCTCGACGAGCATGCCATCGCGACCCTGCGGCTGCGCGAGGCGCCCATTTCCGCATACATCGTGCCGTCGTTCGACGTGGACGATGGCACGTGGCCGGCGCGCTACGATTTGACGGCCATCGAGTCGCACGGCCAATGGTCGCCGCGCATGCGGCGTGGCGCCACCGTCGCCGACAGCGGCGATCCCGGGCGCAAGGTCGTCGTGCGCTACGCCGATGCCGAGGGCCAATGGCTCGCCGACGTGGCGCATGCCACGAACGAACGCGTGCAAAATGCACGCGACGTGGAATTCGTCGATCGCGCCACCGGCTTTCCGGCGCGCTTGTCCGCCGCTTCCGGCGCGCCCCTGCTCACCAACGTGATGCGCGCAGGCAAGCGCGTCTCCTCGCCCGAGGCCGCCCGCGCCTTGCGCGATCGCACCACGCGCAGCCTGGTCGCGCTGCCCGAGCGCTACCGAAGGCTGCGCGGTCCTGCGCTCTACCCCGTTGGAACGACGCCTGCGCTCGCGGCCATCAAGCAAGAGATGCTCGGCCGCGGCTCCGGCTGAGGGGTCCGCCACACCAGGGTCATGGGCATGCCGTGCAGCGGCCGCAACGTGACGACCGGCTCCAGCTCGACGCGCGCCCCGGCGGGAAGCTGCAGGCGGTAGCGCGTCGCGATCATCGCGAGGAGGATCTGCGCCTCCATCATCGCGAAGGCGTTGCCGATGCAGATGCGCGGCCCGCCGCCGAAGGGCAGGTACGCGTAGCGCGGGCGCTCGGTGCCGGCGGTGAATCGGTCGGGGTCGAACCCCTCGGGGTTGTCCCAATACGCCGGGTGACGGTGCAGCACGTACGGCAGAATGGCCACCATCGTTCCTTTGGGGATGTGGTAGCCGCCGAGCACGTCGTCCGCGAGCGCCTCGCGCTCGACGGCCCATACCGGCGGATAGAGCCGCATCGACTCCTCGATGACCGCCCGCGCGTACGGCATGCGGGGTAGATCCTCCAGCGCGGGCAGCCGCGTGCCGAGGACGGCATCGGCCTCCGCCTCGACCCGACGCGCCACGTCGGGGTGGCGCGAGAGCAGGTACAGCGTCCAGGACATCGCGTTGGCCGTCGTTTCGTGCCCCGCGGTGACGATGGTCATCACCTCGTCTTTCAGCTGCTGATCGGTCATCGCCTCGTTGGTCTCTTCGTCGCGCGCGGCCATCAGCATCGACAAGAGATCGCGCCGCCCCACGTCGGAGGTTTTCCGCCGCTCGGCGATGATGTCCAGCACCAGCGCGTCCAAGGTGCGCTTGGCGCGTTTGAAGCGGAGATTTTTCGGCGTCGGCACCCACATGGGCAGCGGAAAAGGCGTTGCGGCGTAGTCCGATGCGATGCGCACGGTGACCGCCATGGCGTCGCCGATCCCTTCGGCCCGCTCGTCCAGGCTCTGGCTGAGCAAGGTGCGCCCGACGACGTCGAGCGTGACCCGCATCATCTCCGCGTGCACGTCCAGCGTGGTTCCCGAGGGATGCCGGTACCAGCGCGCGAGCATGTCGCTCGCCGCGTCGGTCATGCGCTGTGCGAGATCGGCGAGCTTTTCGCGGTGAAATGCGGGCTGGGCCAATTTGCGCTGGCGCCGCCAGAAGTCGCCCTCGCTCGTCACGAGGCCCTGGCCCAGGATCAACCGGAGCCCGCGGTAGCTGTAGCCCTTGATGTAGTTCTTCGCGTTGTCGACGAGCACGCGCTTGATGGATTCGGGCTCGTTCGCCAGCACGTAGCGGTACGGGCCGAAGTCGAACTGGACGATGTCGCCGTGATCGCGCGCGGCCTTGCCGAAGAAGCCGAGCGGATCGCGCCCCGCTTCGAAGGTGTGCCCGAAATAGGGCAAGCCCCCGGACGGGCTCGGGGGCTGCGCGTTCGTCTCACGTTTCATGGGCACCGGCTCCCTCCTTGAAACGTGAGGAAAGCCTCACGTTTGACAGAACTGTGCGCTTGTCCTCAAAATTGTCAAGTGACCCAGGCGTCGGGAGCGCGACGTATCCCCTTGCAGCAACGCAGCCGCGAGCGGCTCGAGCGCATACTCGAGAGGGCGGCATCTCTTTTCGTCGAGCGCGGCTACGAGTCGACGACGATGGAAAACATCGCCGAGCGTGCGCAGACGTCGATCGGCTCCGTGTATCAATTCTTCCCGAACAAGCGCGCCATTTTCGACGCCATGGCGCAGCGCTACATCGAGCTTTCGCGCGAGCAGTTCGAGCAGCTGTTCGCGAGCTTCGCCGCCATCGAGCGATGGGACGAGATGCTCGATCGCGCCATCGATGCCTTCGCGGCCTTCGACAGGTCCAGCGTGGTCATTCGCGCGGTGTGGCTCAATTTGGCGCTCTCGCCCGAGTTTCTGCTCGCCGGCGAAGCGCTGAACCGCGAATTCGCGCGCCGTGCGGTGGATCTCTTCGCCGATCGGGCCAAAGATCTTTCCGCGGACAAGCTGCTGGTCATCGCCACGATGGTCGTCGAGCACATCTCCGCGATGATGATCGTCAACGTGCGCCGCAACGACGCGTTGGGCGAGGCCGTGCTCGAGGAAACCAAAGTTCTCTTACGCCGTTATTTGCAGCCGTACCTCGGCGCGCCCGAAGGCAAGAAGAGCAAGAAAAAGAGCCGCACGTAGCGGTCCCGCAAACGTGCCCGTGCCCGTGCCCCTGCCCGGTGGCGAAGAACGGGAACGGGCAAAGGGCACGGGCACGTTTACGGGGAGAGAGTTCTATTTAATCCACTGGTTGGCGCGCGTTTCCACGACATCCCAATGGATGCTTTCCCAGAACTTATTCAAATAGTCGGGACGCTTGGTTTGATAATCGAGGAAGTACGCGTGCTCGAACTCGTCGAGGATGAGCAGCGGGATGGCGCCCCACGGCGTGTGGTTCTGGTGCTGCTCCACCACGTAGACGTGGGTCTTGTTGTCGAGCAGCGAATGCGCCCAGACGGCCCAGCCCACCGGCGCGACCTTGCCGCCACCGAGCAGCTGCGCCTTGAAGTTATCGAGGCTGCCGAAGTCGCGGTTGATGAGCTCCACCGTCTTCTTGCCGGGTGAGGTGCCCTTGCCGCCGATGTTCTCGAAGTACCACTCGTGCAGGATGACGCCGTTGTGCGCCCACGTCTCGCGGCGCTTCAACTCACCCCACTCCGAGAAGTGCGGGTTGGCCTTCGTGACGTCGGCCTTCTCCAGCGCAGCCTGGATGTTGTTGTACTGCGTGACGTATCCCTTGTAGAGCACGTCGCGGTGCTCGGTCAGGGCTTTGTTGGAGAGAAAGCCCTCCACTTTGCCTTCCAGCGGGAAATTCTTCGCGTCGATCGCCATGGCTCCTCCTTGGGTCGAACGGTTCCGTTTTTCTCGGGAACCGGGAGTCTAGGCACCGGCTGGCGATGTGAAAAGAGGCAGGGCCGGGACAAAAAAAGAGCGCCCTCGCGAACGAGGACGCTCTCACGCAGCCCGAAAGGCTACTGCTTACCCTACGGCGTGGCCTCCCTTCAGGTCACGCCGTAGCTTCTCCGCCATCAGATGATGATTGGGAACGAGTGACGAGATCTCAGTGGTCGCCGCGGCCGCAGGTGACGTCCGCGTGAACTTGCGCGATCTCGACTTCGATGCTGTTCAACAGTTCGACGTACAGAGCCGCCGCGTTGATGCTCCCGCCGTCGCTCGACTGGTAGTTGATGATGACCTTGCCCACGTTGAGGCCGGCCACGTCAGTCAGGTCGATGGTGGCGTTCGGGCCAAACGCAACGGTGATCGGCTTGCCGTTGATCTTCACTTCCGCGATGTTGCTGGAAGCTTCCGTCGACGCCTTGCCGCTCTTGTCGCACGAGGCGCTCGCGGATGCGTCGGCCGCACTGTACGAGATGCCCAGCTTGAGCGCCCCGTCGTCCCCGAAGAGACCGTCCAAGAGATCCGACACGCCGAGGTTCTCGAGGAGCTTGCGCAGGTCGAGGTCGATCACGCCCACTTCTGCGTCGTCGCTGAGGACGTCCGCGAGGACGCCTTCGGCCGGTGCGTTGAGAACGGTGCCGGCGGCAACCGAGGCGGCCGACTTCGCACCGCTCGACGTGCCCTGCGTCGACGCATTGGCTGCAGCGTCACGGGTCAGGTTGCCCGCGTTCACGCGTGCCACGGTGCGCGCCCGAAGAGCGCCGTCTGCACCGAGATCACCCGTGTCCGAAGAAACCTTGTCCGGCAGGATGTTGGCGAAGCTGTCCGGGCCGAACGGCTTGCCGGTGTTGACCCTGACCGCGACCGCGCGGCCCGAGATGGCCTTCGGCTTGCCACCCTGCGGCTGCTGGGCAGCCGGATCGCCCATCAGTTGATCGCTGGACGAAGTGCCGGAGTCCCCGGAAGCGCATCCGAGTACGCCCATGGACGCAGCAAAAAATCCGACGATACCCAAACGTGCGAGTTTCGATGTAATCATTGTTTCCCCCCCCGACGACCGCCTACATCCTCGTAAGCGCCCGTCCTTGGGCATTCTGATGCGAGGTGCGACAAAGGGGCTGCGCACAATGCACATCGAGGTAGGGAAATTTGGGATAGGTAGGCCGAGCTCGCTCCGCTCAGATTCTTGGGTCCGGTAGGTACTTCCTTCTTCTATGAGAACGGCCCGCACGTGGGCCTGGGTCTACAAACGACGAAACTGGATTTGCTGCGAGATTTTCGCGAGCAGAATCCAGATTCGTCGGGGTTTCGTCTGTACGCCGTGCTCGCCTCGGCGTCACTCACCTCATCAGTTCATCCCTGAGAAGAAGCGAGCGCCGCCGAGGCGAGCCGTCTCTCAGTGGATCAGTGGGCGCCGCAGCCGCCGCCCCCGTCGGAACCCGCGCACTCGACGCCAGCCTGTGCGCGCGCAACTTTCACATCGATTCGTCCGTCGAGCAGATTCACGTGGAGGCCCGTGGCATCCATGCTGCTCTTGGTCGGGTCTTCGGACGTGGTGATCTGCTCGTTGATGGTGATGGTCACCAACCCGGGCAGATCGAGAATCTTCTGGTTCGGTCCCAGCGTGATATCGACCGGCGTGCCGCCGATCACGAGGCCCACCACTTTGCCGGTGGCCTCCGAGTGTGCCTTGCCCCCGGCGTCGCAGTAGGACTTCGCGCTTTCCTGAACGACGTCCGCCTGAATGCCGCCCTTGAGCGGGCCGGTGAAGATCACGGCGAGGAGATCGTCGTTGATGCCGAGGTCCTCGAGCACCTTCTGCAAGTTGATCGCGACGGTGCCCCCGCTTCCGTCCTCACCGAGGACGTCTTTGAGGAAGCCGTCCGGCGCGGTGTGGAACAACGAAGCATTCGTGGCTGCCGTGATGGCCTCGGCGGTGCCGCCCGATCCCTTCGCCTGGGAACTCGTTGTCGCGGCCTGCGCCACGGCGCCCGCATTGGCCGTCGCCGCGCTCTTGATGATGTTGCCCCCCGACGCGGGCAGTGCCTTCGTATCCGTCACGTTGGCGATGCCATCCCATGCCGTGGTCGACGGATTCTTGAGATCCACACGAACGGCGACGACGACGCCGCGAGCCGAATACGTCTTCGCGCTTCCCTGAGGCGCCATGGCTCCCGGGCAAGCCGGCTGCACGGCATCACCCGTCAAATTTCCGTCTTGCTGCCCCGTGGAATCCCCCGAGGCGCACCCGACCATACCGACCGCTGTGAACACGATTCCCAACAGGCCGGTCTTGAACCCCCTCGAACTGATCATGATGTAATCCCCCCACTACACGCGGCTCCTACGTTCGATTACGTTGGCGCCGCGTCTACGGGATAGGATGCGCCGCACTTACGGTCCGGTTTCAGACTCCGAACTAGGAAATGCGTTTGTCGACGGCTCTAACCAATCAGAGCGATCAGAGCGTCGATCGATGGGTCAATAGCTTCTCGATCAAGTCCTTCGAGTAGGCGGACAATTCGCGGAAAACCACGCCCATACCGGGCGGATCCTTCTCCACGCGCACCACCTCGCCAATGCCCTCGATCGTCTCGATGTCGTCCATGATCACGGTGAATCGGAGATTCACGCGGGTGCCCACGGGAAGCACGCTCGTCGATTTGATGAAGACGCCGCTCGCCGAAATGTTGGTCACGTACTCTTGAATGAACGCGTCGAACGACTCGAATTCCTTGTTGATCGTGACGCGTTCGGCAATGCGCTTCTTGCCTTCGTCCATGTCACTTCCCCTGAAGGTCGAATTGTTCGAGGTGGTACTCTTTGCGCGGAATGACGGTGATCTTGCGCATGTAGCGGTTCTCCGCGTCGGCGACCGCTTCCTTTTCCTTGTTGGCAAGCACGTCGGCCACGGCGGGGTGGGCATTCACGAGCACGGTGTAGCCCGGTAGATCCCCGCGTTTCCGGCGGATTTCGCGCAGAATTTCGTACGCGATGGTCTCCTTCGATTGGAGCTGCCCGGTGCCATCGCAATAAAAGCAGGGCTCGTGGAGCAAACGACCGAGGCTCTCTCGAGTGCGTTTCCGGGTCATCTCGATGAGGCCGAGATCGGATATGCGATTGAGCGTGGTCTTCGCCTTGTCCTTTTGAAGGAGCTCCTCGAGCGAGCGGCGCACTTTCTCGCGATTTTGGTGCCGCTCCATGTCAATCAGGTCGAGGATGATGAGGCCGCCGATGTTGCGGAATCGGAGCTGATAGGCGATCTCGTGCACGGCCTCCAAGTTGGTCTTGAGGATGGTTTCCTCCATGTCCTTGGAGCCTTTGCCCACGAATCGACCGGTGTTCACGTCGATGGCGGTGAGGGCCTCGGCCTGATCGATAATGAGATATCCACCTGACGGGAGCGGCACTTTGCGCGAAAGCGCTCGGCCGATTTCGTCTTCGATTCCATAGGCATCGAAGATGGGTTCGTCTCCCGAGTAGTAGACGATGTCCTTCAGACGATCCGGAGCAAACATCTCCACGAAGCGGCAAAGACGCTCGTATTGATGGCGATCGTCGATGACGATCTGGTGCACTTCGTCGGTGAAGAGATCGCGCGCCGTCTTGAGTACGAGATCGAGCTCGCTCATGAGGACCGCCGGCGACCTGGCACCCTCTTCCTTCTTTTTGGCAATCTCGCCCCACAATCGAACGAGATAACCGACGTCTTGCTTCAATTGCTTCTTCGTGAGGCCTTCGGCGACGGTGCGCACGATGAGACCGCCGCTCGGGGGCTTCACCGTCTCGATGGCTTCGCGCAGGCGGTGACGCTCTTTCTCCGAGCCGATTCGCTTGGAAATGCCGATATGTTCGACCGTCGGCAGGTACACGACGTAACGGCCAGGCAACGAGACGTGGCTCGAACAACGCGCGCCCTTGGTGCCAATCGGGTCTTTGGTGACCTGGACGATGATCTCCTGCCCCTCGCGCACGACGTCTCGAATCGGGGTCGTCTTGGAGATGCGATTGGGCATGCTGCTGCGATCGCCGCGTGAACGCCCGTCGCGTCCCTCGCGCCCGTCGCGATCCCGGTTGTCGCCCCGTCCTCCACGTCGCTCGCGATCCTGATCGCGATCGCGTCCACGACGATGGCGCGATCGCTTGTTCGATTGGCCGCGCGTCCCGCGGGCGTTGCGCTCGTTGTTGGCGCGCGGCGGGCTCGGTGCGCGGGGAACGGGCGCGTTGGGATCGGTGATGGTGAAGCCAGGCATCCCCGGGAAATCGGGAAGCGGCTCCAACGTCGCGCGGGGAGCCGCAGGGAAATCCGGCGGCGCGTCCCAGGCGGCGTCTTCCGCGTCGTCGCGGGCTTCGAGCGCGGGGGCATCTTCGGCCTCCGCGGCGGCGACGGGCAGCTCCGGGGACGAAGCCACCGGTGCGGCGGCCTCGATTTCCGGGTTCGTCGGGCGGGTGCCCTCTTCGTCGTCGTCCTCGTCGTCGATGGAATCGAGCGACGGGGCCGCCTCGTCAGCGAGGTCGACGCGCGACGGTTCTTCATCGGTGAGATCGAGTCGGGAAGCCTCGTCGGCGAGATCGAGTCGGGAAGGTTCGTCCTCGTCGATGGAGTCTTCGCTCGACGGGCCCTCTTCTTCTTCGTCTTGCTCGTCCTGCTCCTCGGGCTCGTCGTCGTCTTCATCGTCGATGGCCACCGCCAACGCGGGCAGGCTGACGCGCGAGTCCTCGATCCTGTCATCGATTTGGACGACGTCGTGATCGAGCGCAGCGCCATTCTGGTGGGCCGGGTCGGCCTCCGGCTCCAGGCTGGCCGCGACATTTTCCACCGACTTGGCCGTCGGCGGCGGGGCGGTCTCCAGGATTTCTTCCGCCTCGGCGTCGAGCTCCTCGTCGCCGGTCACCTCGGGCAGGGCGGTGCCCTCTTTGACGCGCTTGGCGCCACCAGCGAGGTAGGTCTCGAAATCGTCCGGTCGGATGAGGTCTTCGACGTGGAGGAACGCGGCGCGCTCCTGCCCGATGTCGACGAAGGCGGCCTGGAGGCCCGGCAACACGCGGGTGACCTTCCCCAGGTACACATTCCCTACGGTGTAGGCACTCTTGCCGCGCCGCTCGATGTGCAGCTCGGCGATGATGCCCCCCTCGATGAGGGCTACGCGTGTTTCTCGAATATCGACGCTGATAACAAGGATGTTCTTCGACATGAAGCGCTGAAGACTTTCCCGCTCCCGCCTCGTCTCCGCCCGCGCACGAGCCCGCCGTGCCACGGCCCTAGCCCCGTAAGGTGGGGATGGGGGTGGCGTACTCGGTCCTCGTCGTCGCGGAAATAAAGCTCTGAGCGCATTTTTGCTGGCGCACCGAACGTGAACATTTTTTGGTGGTTCGTGGTTCGTACTGCGCGGCGCGTAAACTAAAACCTGCGGGGAGTGAAAATCACGTGACCCCTAAGAGGGGCAGTACCAGAGCTTCCCGTTCGGGGCCACAGATTTCTCGATCGTATCGTCCCCGAGCCCGCTACCGAAAGGACCGGTCGAGCTCCGTCTGGAAGAAAGACTCTCGCGTTCCAAAAAAAGACCTGCTAGAGACGCGGGGCAGTTTCAATCCGTGCCGGTTGGCCGATTGTGGCCTCACCGACTTGGAAGCGTGAACCCCGCCAGGCCCGAGAGGGAGCAACGGTAGCGCGGAAGAGTGTGGTGGGGCCTTTACCATTTTGGGCTAGCATCCCCCGCGTTCGCCCAAACGGAGGAGCACGGAGTGACCGCACTGAACGAAGTTGGCCTCATCGCGTCCCGTGAGATGCGGAAGAATCTGCGGAGCCTGAAAGGACTCGCGCTGGTCATCCTGTCCCTGCTCGGGGCGATCGCCGTCGCGTTTCTCATTAATAAGGGGCACAAGCTGCAGGAGGGGCGCTTCGGGGCCGAGGAACTGCGGGCCGGGCAGGAGATGGTGCTCTCCCAGGCCTACGACGATCCGCAGATGGGCAAGTACCTCGCGGAGGCGCCTGCGGTGCTCTTGGCGCTGCTGGCCATCACCATTTGGCTCAGCCCGCTGATTGCGGGCGTTCTCGGCTTCGACGCGGTGTCGGGCGAACTTCAACACCGCACGGTGCGGTATTGGACCGTGCGCGCGCGGCGGGCCTCGTACTTCGCCGGCAAAGTGCTGGGTCTCTGGGGCGTGGTCGCGGCGCTCACCCTGGTGATGCACGTCTTCATTTGGGTCGTGACCCTCATCGTGGGCGGGGCGGGGACGGCGCCCGTCTCGGCCACCGTGGGATGGGGCTTCCAGTTTTACCTGGTGACACTTCCGATCAGCGCGGCATGGTGCGGATTGGTGATCCTGATTTCCGCGCAATTCCGTAATCCGATTTTCACCCTTTTCGTGATCAGCGCGGCGTTCGGCGGCCTTTGGATCGTCAACATCATCGGCCGCGTGGCGCAGGTCAAACCGCTCACGTACCTGTACCCCAATTCGTACGACGGGCTTCTTCTGTCGCCGCATTTGAACAAGGTGGCGTTGGGGGCGGCCATCTGCTTCGGCATTTGCGCGCTGGCCACGGCAGTGGGCACGATCGTGTTCGTGCGGAGGGACGTCTGATGTCGCCGGAAACGTCATTGGCGCGCGAGCAAGAGAAGATCGACGACGCGACCGCAAGCACGACCACGACCGCCCAGGAAAAGCCCAAAAAGAAGAAGGTGGCCGAAGCCGCCGTGCGCATGAAGCACGTGACGAAGCGCTTCGGTTCGAAGCTCGCCGTCGACGATTTGTCGCTCGAAATTCGGGCGGGCCGCGTGTACGGCCTCATTGGGCCGAACGGTGCGGGCAAGACCACGACGTTCTCGATGCTGGCCGGCTACCTTCAACCGACGGACGGCAGCATCGAGGTGCTGGGCTTCAGCCCGCACCAAGTCTCCGAGTTGAAGTCGCGCGTGGGCGTGCTCCCACAAGACGCGATTTTGCCGCCGCTCGACAAGGTGGGCGAGTTTCTCATGCACATGGCCCGCCTTCAGGGCACCTCGCGCGATCGGGCCGAGTCCATGGCCCGTGCGGTGCTCGACGAGGTGGAGGGGCGCGACTGGTGGAACCAGCGCTGCGCGAGCCTGTCGCACGGTATGGCCAAGCGCGTGCAGCTCGCGCAGGCGCTCTTGGGCGAGCCCGACGTGGTGTTGCTCGACGAGCCCACCGGTGGTCTCGATCCGCGCAGCGCCTACGAGGTGCGCCAACTCATCAAAGGGCGCAAAGGGCGCTGCACGCTCATCGTCTCGAGCCACAATCTGCAGGAGCTCGAGGAAATCTGCGACGGCGCGGCGATCCTCGATCGCGGCAAGTTGGTCGCCTCCGGCACCATCGCGCAGTTGACCGGCGCGTCCGAGGAGGTGCACGTCAAGATCGGGCGGCCGCCGCGCGGAATGGACGCGTCTGCCTACCGCGCCACATCGGCCGACAGCATCGTCTCCCGCGGCATCCAGCGCGTGCGCGATCTGCCCGTGGTCAAACGCGTGGAATACGATGACGAGAAAAGTGAACTCGTCGTGTACTTCGAACGCAGCGGCGAGGTCGATGCCGAGATGGTGATTGGCCACGTTCTGTGGGCGCTCTTGCAGGAGCAAGTGCGCATCAGTGGTGTGATCAAGGGCCGCGGCCTCGAACGGCGCGTGATGGATCTCACCGACGAAGAAGACTGAGGCTCCCGGCGCTTCGGGTACTTCGGGTACACTCGATCCGAATGACAGGAGCTCCGCCCGCGCCGCCGGCGCACCAGACCGAGCTCTTGCGCGTCGTTCTAGGCCTTGCGCTGGCCTTCGGGCTCGCCATCGTCGCGGCGCATCCGCTGGTGCGCCGCATCGAGCGTCGGCTGGGGCTCACCGTGCTCTTGTCGAGCGGCATCCCCTTCATTGCGATGGGGGTCATCTTCCGTCTGCCCAGCGTGGGCATCCTCACGAACGAGGTGGTGGCCGATCTGCGTCCGGCCCTGGAGTTCGGCATCGGGTGGCTCGGCTTCGTCGTGGGCATGCAGTTCGACGTTCGCGATCTCGATTTGGTGCCGCCCAAGACCGGCGCCGTCGTGGTCGCGGAGACGGTGATCCCGTTCATTCTGACGGCGCTTGCGTGCGCCATCTTCTTGGCCACGCTCGATCCGGCGTGGTCGCTGTCCGACCATAGTACGTGGCGAGCGACCTTGCGCGCGGCGGTGCACCATGCGCCGCTGCGTGATGCGCTGGCCCTGGGCGCGTGCGCGGCGCAGGCGGCGCCGGTGGCCGCGGTGGCGATTGCGCGCGGCTCGGGATCGGTGGCGGCGAAGCTCTTGTCCTATGTCACGCAGCTCGATGACGTGGCGGGCGTGCTCGTGCTGGGGCTCATTTGCGCGGCCTTCCGCCCGACGGACGCCGTGGCGGCGTGGAAGCTTCCGCACATTGCGTGGATCTTCGTCACCTTGGGCATGGGCGGCGTGTTCGGCATTCTGACGTACGCGCTCTTGCGCAGCGCGAAGAATTCGAACGAGGAATTCGCCTACCTGCTGGGGGCGATTGCGCTCTCCGCGGGCATGAGCGGCTATTTGGCCATCTCGCCGCTGGTCACGTGCGCCATTGCCGGGGCGCTGCTCACGAACCTGCCGCACAAGAACTTCGACCAGCTCAAAGAGACGATGCTCCAGGTCGAGCGGCCGCTGTACCTCATCTTCCTCCTCGTGGCCGGCGCGATGTGGGACGTGACCGCATGGCAAGGGTGGCTGCTCGCGCCGGTGTTCGTCGCATCGCGCGTCGGGGGCAAGTTGATCGGCGCGCACGTGGCCAAGGTCACCGGCCCCGAGGGGCTGCCCGATGCGACGACCTTGGGCTTGGCGCTGGCGCCGCAATCGCCCGCAGCCATTGCGACCATCGTGAGCTACGCCACGGTGTACAAACCGCACGCGACGGAGTCGGCGTCGCTCGGATGGCTCATGACCGCCTGCATCGCGGGCGCGGTCCTCACGGAGCTCATCGTGCAGGCCACGGTGCGGATGCGCGGCGGACTGCGCATCGATTTCCGCAGCCCGTCGCTGGTGACCATTCCGCCCCCCGCGTTGACGCAGGGAGAAGAAGGAGAGCACTCGTGATCCGCGCCATCATGCTCCTGGCCATCGTGGTGATCCTCATCGCCGCGGCCCGGTCGTTCCTGCCGCAGGAGACCTCGCTCGTGGGCTCGGGTGCGGCGCTCGCGTTTGGCTTCGTGCTGTTGGCGGCCCTGCAATCGGGCACCATTTTCGCGTCGCTGCGGCTGCCGCGCCTCACCGGTTACTTGATGTGCGGCTTCATCGCCGGCCCGAGCTGCTTCAACTTCGTCACCGAGGGCATGGTGCACGATCTCAAGCTGGTGAACGGCGTGGCCATTGGCCTCATCGCGCTGTCGGCCGGCGGGGAGCTGAGCTTTCGCCGGTTGCGTCCGCGCTTCCGCGCCATTCTGTCCGTGGGCGCGGTGTCCATCGTCATCGCGATCCTGTGCATCTCGAGCGCGTGCTTCCTGCTGAGCAGCCGACTGCCCTTCATGGACGGCATGAGCACCTTCCACCGCTTCGTGGTGTCGCTGACCATGGGGGTCGTCCTCTCGGCGCTCTCGCCCGCGGTCACCTTGGCCATCGTCGCGGAGACCGGCTCCTCGGGTCCGATCAGCGAAACCATCCTCGGCATCGTGATCATGGCCGACCTGGCCATCGTCTTCACCTTCGCCGGGGCGAACGCGCTCGCCAACGCGGTCTTCGGGGCCGTCGGCGGCGGCTCGGGAGGCGGATTCGTCGAGCTGATGATCCACATCTTCGGGTCCATCGGCGTGGGCTCCGTGCTCGGTTTGGTCCTCGCGTTTTACTTGAAGAAGATCGCCCAGCGCGTCGCGCTCTTCGTCTTTGGTATCTGTTTTCTCTGCGCCGAAGCCGGCACGCGGTTGCATCTCGATCCGCTTCTCATGTGCCTCGTGGCCGGTCTATTCCTAGAGAACGCCACATCCATCGAGGGCGCGAAGCTCGTACACGACATCGAGTCCGCATCGATGCCGGTCTTTGCGGTCTTCTTCGCCGTCGCCGGTGCGGGATTGCACTGGGATATCCTGAAGCGCGTGCTCGTGGTCGCGGTCATCCTGGCCGTCGTGCGCGCCATCGCGCTCGTCGTGGGGTCGCACATCGGCATGGCCCTCGGCAAGGTGCCCGCGTTTCACCGCAAAATCATTCCATACGGGACGATCTCACAGTCCGGCGTGGCCATCGGCCTCTGCATCCTCCTTGCGAAGCACTTTGCAGGTTGGGGCGAGCAGGCCGCGACCTGTCTGCTCGGGGCTGTGATGATCAACGAGTTGATCGGGCCCGTGTTGTTCCGCAATGCGCTCATGAGGAGTGGCGAGGCCGGCCGTCGCCAAGCGGTCGCTGGCGCCCACTGAGTTCGGCTCGGAGTGTAAGCATTTCGTGACGGTACATGGCGCCTCTTGACGCGGCGTCCAAAGTCCCGTACGAGGCGTTGTTGAAAGTGAATATCACTTTTGTTTTCTTGACGGGGGGGAGGTCGGGAAAGGCGTTCTGGGATGAAACTGAAATCCTTCTTGGTCTCGACGACCGCCATCGCGGTGGTCTCGGATTCCATGTTGATTCCGTTTTATCCGAAGTTTTTCGCCGACGCCTTTGGCGTAACGGATCCGCGGCACATTGGCATCTACCTCGCCGCGACGTGCTTCACCGTCATGCTCGCCTTCCCGGGTTGGGCACGTTTGGCCAAGAAGGTCCCCACGCTGAGGGTCCTGCTCTTCACACAGCTCGCCGCGGGGCTTTTGAGCATTGGGTGCTACGCGTGCACGAACGTCGTCGCGTTCTGGCTCGTATCGCTCGCCATGCTGGTGTTCAAAGCGAGCTACCTGCTCATCTACCCGTACGTGATGAGCCTGGAGGACAAGGCGAATCACGGGGCCACCATCGGACTGCTCTCCGTGATCGTGCACCTCGGCGGGATTGCCGGTGCGCTTCTCGGGGGCGCGGTCCTGCAAGCCTTCGAGCCGCGCCACGCCTTCATCGTCATGGCCGCCGGCGACTTCATCCAAATGGGCGTCTGCCTCTTTTCGTCTGGCAGCGCGGCCGCGGCATCGACGAACGACGCCCCCGACGCCGCGCCCGCCTCGGCCCGCAAAGGCATGGTCCATCGCCTCGGGCTCGTGATGTTCGTCTTTTATTTCAGCGCCTTTTTGGTGCGCCCGTTCTTCGCGACCTATTGGGAATCGATATCGTCGGTGCGTAGCCCCGTCGTATCGGGGTTCGTCTTTGCCATCCCCGGATGGGTGGCCCTGGTGGCACTTTGGCTGCGCAAGGGCAACACGCCGATCCCCTTGGCCCTCGCGCTGGGAACCGTGGGCCTGTTGCTTCAGGCTGCGCCGTTTGGGGTCGTCGTGCTCGTCGGGCGCTGCGTCTTTGGCTGGGCCTTGTTCCACGGCATCGTCAAATTGGATGTCTTGCTCTTCGAGCTGAGCACCCCCGAGTCGTACGCGACCGACTTCGGCAAGATCAACATCTGCCAGCAGCTCGGCGTGCTGGTCTCTTCCTTCACCGCCGGCACGCTCGTCGTGTCGCACGGCCAGCGCATTCCCTTTTTCGCGGCGGCCGTTGGATTCGTTCTCACCCTCGTCTCGTACGGCCGCCTGCTGACTTCGGAGAAGCCGAAGACGGCCGACAAGGGAGCCATGGCCATATCATGAGTACCTGCTTCGAGAAGTACGTGCCCCAGGCGGGCATCTTCGCATTGCGCCCGCTGCGCATTCCCGAGGATATGCCCCTCGTGCACGGGTGGGTGACCCAGGAGTACGCCAAATATTGGGGTCTGCAGGGTAAATCCGTCGACGAGGTCGCGGCGGCGTACCGCGACATCGTAAGCCCCGAGCACGTCCACGCGTACATCGGACTTCACGACGGAAAACCGGCGTTCCTCGTCGAGTGCTACCACTCGATGCACGACGCCATCGGCCGCTATTACGATGCGCTGCCGAGCGATCGCGGGATGCACGTCCTGGTCGCCCCGGCGGAAAAGCGCATTCCCGATTTCACCTGGCACGTGTTCGCCGTCATCATGGACTTCCTGTTCAGTGACCAGACGGTGACACGCGTCGTCGTGGAGCCGGACGCCCGCAACGAGAAGATCCACGCGCTGAATCGCCGCGCGGGGTTCGAAGTCGTGCGCACCGTCGATCTGCCGGCAACCTCCGTGCAGCCGGCCAAGAAAGCCCTGTTGTCCTTCTGCACGCGTCAGCAATACGCGGCAGCGTCCACCGTGAGAACCGCACCCATGAAGACTTCCATTTCGTCCTCCCCCGGCGCGGCCGTCGCGCACCTCGATCCGCGCACCTGGGCCATCGTCAATCGGCAGCACGTTCGCAAGATCATCGGCGAGTTCGCCCACGAGTTGCTCGTCACCCCCGAGCTCGAAGGTACGGTCGACGGCTGGGGCCATTACCGGCTCGCGACCGATCAGGCCAACGTGGAATACCGCTTTCGCGCGCGCATTCTCCAGCTCGATCATTGGCACATCGACACCGAATCCATCGAGCGGTTCGTCGACGGCGCACGCACGCCCCTGGATTCGCTCGCGCTGATCCTCGAGCTCCACACGACGTTGGGCATCGCCCCCGCGATGCTTCCCACGTACATGGAGGAAATCACGAGTACGCTCTATGGCGCGGCGTACAAATACGAAACCCAGCGGTTGACCGCGGCGGAGCTCACGCGCGCGTCGTTCCAAGAGGTGGAGACGTCGATGACCGAGGGGCACCCCTCGTTCGTGGCCAACAACGGGCGCATCGGATTCGACGCCCTCGACTACCGCGCCTATGCGCCCGAGGCGGCGTCGCCGGTGTCGCTGATCTGGATTGCCGTCCACGAGAGCCGCGCGGCGTTTTCATCGATCGACGGCCTGACGTACGGCGACATGATCCACGAAGAGCTGGGCACCACCGTGCTCGACTCGTTCCACGGCATCCTGCGCGGCAAGGGGCTGAACCCCGAGTCGTACCTGTTCATGCCGGTGCACCCGTGGCAGTGGTTCAACAAATTGGCCAGCATCTTCGCGCCGGACATTGCCGCGCACCGCCTCGTGTACCTGGGGAGCAGCGAAGATCGGTATTTCGCGCAGCAGAGCATTCGCACGTTCTTCAATACGACGAACCCGCACAAGCGCTACGTGAAGACCTCGCTCTCCATCTTGAACATGGGGTTCATGCGCGGGCTTTCGCCGTACTACATGATCGGCACGCCGGCCATCAACCAATGGGTTCACGAGACCATCGGCAAGGATGCCTACCTTCGCGAAAATGGATTCAGCATTTTGCGCGAGGTGGCCACGGTCGGCTACCGCAATACGTATTACGAGGCGGCCATCCCGGGCGACAGCCCGTACAAGAAGATGCTGGCGGCGCTCTGGCGCGAAAGCCCCATTCCGCCGCTGACCGAGGGCCAGCGCTTGATGACCATGGCTTCGCTGCTCCACCGCGATCGCGAGGGCGGCTCGGTTCTCATGGAGCTCATCGCGTCGTCGGGCGTGGGGGCGGACACGTGGCTCCGGAGCTACTTGAAGGCGTATTTGAGCCCGCTGCTGCACTGCTTCTACGCGTACGACATGGTCTTCATGCCGCACGGGGAGAATCTCATTCTCGTGCTGCAGAACAACGTGCCGGTGCGCGCGCTGATGAAGGACGTGGCCGAGGAGGTGGCGGTCATGAACAAGGACGCGGTTCTTCCGGAGAAGGTGAAACGCCTGGCCGTGTCGGTGCCCGAGGAGTTGAAGGTCCTATCGATCTTCACCGACGTCTTCGATTGCATCTTCCGTTACGTGGGGCACGTTTTGGTGGAGCACGGCATTCCGGAAGAGCGCTTCTGGAAGTTGGTGGCCGAATGCGTCCACGACTACCATCGCGCACGGCCGGATTTGACCGAGAAGTTCGAGCGGTATGACCTCTTCGCACCCGAGTTCACCCGGTCGTGCCTGAATCGATTGCAGCTCGGCAACAACCAACAGATGATCGATTTGGCCGATCCGGCGAAGAATCTCAAATTCGCCGGGACGTTGAAAAATCCGATCGCTGCCTTCAAAGCCTGACGTACTAGGAGTCGATCCGTGAAGTCCGCCTCGGTGAAGTCTTGGTACCTCGTGCACAAGTGGACGAGTTTGATCAGCACGTTGTTCCTGCTGTTGCTCTGCGTGACGGGTCTCCCGCTCATCTTCCACGAGGAGATCGATCATGCATTGGGCTACAGCGCCGAGGCGCCCGACATGCCCGAGCCCGCACCGCGCGCGAACTTGGATGACATCGTCGCGGCGGCGAAAGCACGCCGCCCCGGCGACGCCATGCAATTCGTGTTCAGGGATGCCGAAGATCCGCGCCTCTGGCTGGTGCGGCTCGGCGAAAAGGCCAACTCGGAAGATGCGTCGGCCTTTTATACGTACGACGGCCGCACCGGGGCATATCTCAACGAATATCCGCTGAACAAAGGCGTGACGAACTTCCTCTTGAGGCTTCACGTCGACATGTTCGCGGGGTTGCCGGGGACGCTCTTTCTGGGCCTGATGGGCCTCCTGCTGGTGGCCTCGCTGGTATCCGGCACGGTGCTCTATGGGCCATACATGCAGAAGCTGAATTTCGGCACGGTGCGACGGGATCGATCGCCTCGCCTCAAGTGGCTCGATTTGCACAATCTGCTCGGGATCGCCACGTTGGTGTGGTTTCTCGTCGTCGGCTTCACGGGCGTGGTGAACACGTTGGCCGTTCCGGTGTTCGGTCAGTGGCAGGCGACGCAGCTTGCGGAGATGACCGCTCCGTACCGCGGCAAGCCGCCCCTCACGGAAATGGGCTCGGTGCAAAAGGCGCTCGACGCCGCGCACGCTGCGGCACCGGGGATGGAGCTCGGCTTCATGGCCTTTCCGGGCAACGATTTCGCGAGCCCGCACCATTACGCCATTTTCATGAAGGGTACGACGCCCTGGACATCGAAGTTGCTCAAGCCCGTATTGGTCGATGCGCAAACCTTGATGGTGACCGACTCCCGGGATCTGCCTTGGTACGTGAGCACGCTGCTCGTTTCGCAGCCGCTGCACTTTGGCGACTACGGGGGAATGCCGCTCAAGGTGCTTTGGGGCTTGCTGGACGCACTGGCCATCGTGGTGCTGGGAAGCGGTGTGTATCTCTGGGCGCGCCGGCGCAATGTCTCGTTCGAAGCGTGGCTGCGCTCGATGCAGGGAGACAAAGAGGTGGCTGCATGAGCGCTCCGCTGACCAAAACGCAAATATGGGGAGCGCCCATTGCGCTGGGGGCGCTGAGCCTCGTGGGGCTGCTTGCGGCATTGCTCGCGGACGGCATTGGGGATGCTGCTTCGTGGGTGGCGTTGGGTGTGCCGGTGGTCGTCTCGATTTGGTATTGGGGCCGGCGGAGTTAGGTCGTGCGTTTACGACGATGGATGATCGCCGCCGTTTTGGCGGCCGAGGGGATGTGCATTCGAGGCGGTAGCGCTCGCGCCCAAGAGGCGGTGACGCCGCCGGCGGTGGTGCAAGAGGTGCCGGCCGATTATCCGGCGGAGGCCAAGGCGGCGCGCCTCGAGGGACGCGTGGTGTTGCGTCTGACGATCGAGGCGGATGGCCGCGTGAGTGCGGCCGACGTGGTGGAATCGGCGGGGCACGGCTTCGACGAATCGGCGCGCGCGGCGGCGTTGCAATTCCGGTTTTCGCCGGCGCAGCGCGGGGGCACGGCGGTGCGTGCGCGGGTCTTGTATCCGTACGAGTTCCGTTTGCCGGCCGAAACCACCGCAGCACGAGGTACGGACGTTACGGCTCCCGGGGCGGGAGGGACAGGAGTGGCGGGAGGGCCGGGGAGGGGGAGTCCAGCTCCGGCCGACGTGACCGTTCGCGGAAAATCCGAGGCGGATCGATTGCGCGAATCGGCGCAGGCCGTGACGGTCATCGAGACGGAGCAGGCGAAGCGGCAGACCGCGGACTTCGGCGAGGTCATGGCGCGAACGCAAGGCGTGAGCGTGCGCCGCGAGGGCGGTCTCGGCTCGGGGACGCGCTTTTCGCTCAATGGTCTCACCGACGACCAAATCCGCTTCTTCCTCGACGGCGTTCCCCTCGACCTCGCGGGCTACCCATTCGGCCTGGCCAACGTGCCGGTGAACCTCGTCGAACGCGCCGAAGTGTACCGCGGCGTCGTCCCCGTCCGATTCGGCGCCGATGCCCTCGGCGGTGCGGTCAATCTCGTCACGGAGAAGATCACCCCGGGAACGCACGGTTCGGCGTCGTACCAAGTGGGCTCCTTCGAGACGCATCGCGCGACCTTGGCCCTTCGCCACCTCGACGTGGACAGTGGCTTCTTCGCGCGCGCGTCCGGCTTTTTCGACTACGCGAAGAACGATTACACCGTCGACGACGTTGGGTTGGCCAATCTAGCAGGTCAACAGACGCTCATTCGCGCCACCCGATTTCACGACGGGTATCGAGCCGGCGGCGCCAATTTGGAAACCGGCTTCATCGATCGCTCCTGGGCCAAGAATCTTCGCCTACGCGTCTTCGCTGCGGATCACAGCAAGGAGCTCCAGAACAACGTCGTGATGACCGTGCCGTACGGTGAGGCCGAATTCGGCAAATTCACCACCGGCGCCACGGTTCGCTACGAGAATGCCTTTGCCACACGAGCCGGTCGCGTCTCCGTCGATGTGCTTGGCGGCTACACGTACGGTCGTACTTTCCTTCGAGACGTTTCGAAGTGTACCTATTTGTGGAACGGTGAACGTAACTGCACCGATCGCGTCGTGGGCGAAATCGACTCCAGCCACGGCCCATTTAACCAAGTCGTTCGAGTGCATAGTGGCTTTGCCCGGGCGAACGCCAGCTGGCAAATCCGTTCGGGTCACGCTCTTCGACTATCGCTTTCACCGACATACTCCACCCGCAGCGGCGAAGAACGCCAGCGGCAAAGCGATGTGCTTCCCGATCCACTGGGCGCGAAACGCGACCTTTTGACCACGGTGAGCGGTCTCGAATACCAAGCCGACTTATTCGGACGTCGCCTCGAGAATATCTTTTTCGTAAAGAGCTATTTTCAATCCCAGCGCTCGGAGGACCAACTCGTAGGCGGGGCCCGCGTCGATCGCGATCGCAGCACCCACCGTTTTGGCGTGGGAGATGCCCTGCGCTATCGCTTCGTCGAGGGGTTGTACGCCAAGGCCTCCTACGAATGGGCCACGCGTCTTCCAAGCCCGGACGAACTCTATGGCAACGGTATACTCGTTCTCCCCAACTTGAATCTTCAGCCCGAGACGAGCCATAACGTCAATCTTGGGCTGACCGTCGACCTGCGCACCACTCCCGTCGGTGCCGTTCGTGCCGACATCAATGGATTCCTCCGTGCAGCGGATCAGCTCATCACGCTGCTCAGTAATGACAAATATTTCAGCTACCAGAACGTCTTTTCAGCCCGCTCCGTTGGCGTCGAGGCAGCCGCCGGCTGGACTTCGCCCGGCGAATATGTCGTTCTCGACGGCAACGTCACCTATCAAGACTTTCGTAACGTCTCGTCCGACGGCTCATTTGGCACCTTCGAAGGAGATCGTATTCCCAATCGGCCGTATCTCTTTGCCAACGCCTCGGCGCGTCTTCAATTCCGGCGGGTGCGCCGCCCCGACGATGAGCTCTCGCTCACGTGGTTCACGCGGTACGTGCACGAGTTCTATCGCAGTTGGGAAAGCGCCGGCGTTCGCGAGTACAAGCCCACGGTCGACTCCCAACTCATTCACTCGGTGGCATTGACCTACCTCGTGCACGGCGATCCGGTGGCGATGTCCTTCACCGGTGAATTGCAAAACCTCACCGACGAGCGCGCCTACGACTTCTTCGGCGTTCAAAGGCCGGGTCGCGCTTTCTATTTCAAAACGACGCTCGATTTCTGATTTCCCAAAAGAAGGAGAATATCCCATGAGAAGGCTTACACTCTTGGCGGCCCTGGTGACCGTTGCGGGTTGCGGAAGCGACGATTCCAACGGTGGCAGCTCCTCGGGGCTCACGGGGACGTCTCGATATGCCGTGCACAGCATCGTCACCTCTCCCGATGGGCAGGATGGTTACGTCACCATCCTCGACTCGCTCGTACAGCGACCCACCGTGGGTCTCTCCTCTGCGCGCGAGTTCTCGGGTCCCTCGGATATCTGGGTTTACGAAGGCTCCGTCTATGTCTCCGGCGGCGAAACGCCGACCGTCACCAAGTTCACCCTCACCGACGACGGAAAGCTCGTCGACCCGAAGGTGCTCAACTTCTCCGCGCGCGGCCTTACCGATGCGGCGTTCTGGAACAACACGTTCATCAGCGCGACCAAGGCCTACATGCTCAATGGCCTTGCCCAGTACATCGTGTGGAACCCCACCACGATGGAAATCACCAACACGGTCGATCTACCCAAAATCGAAAACCGCAATGGGTTGATCCCGCGTGCGGGCTCCGCCGATCGCTCCACCATCGTCCACGATGGGCGCCTTTACCAAACGGTGGCCTGGTACGACGAGCAATGGGCGCACCGTACGGATGATTCCCTCGTGCTCGTCTTCGACGTGAACGCCGACAAGTTCGTCCAAAATATCGCAGCGCCCTGCCCGGGCCTCGACGTTGGCACCAAAGACGATTCCGGCCATATCTATTTCAGCCCGTGGACCGGCGGCGCGGGTACGGCCCTCGTTCTCCACACCGCCCCCACGTGCGTCGTCGACGTGGACACGGCCACGGCGACCGCCACCGTCGCGTTCAAATTCGCCGACGTGGCCGGTGGCCGTGAGGGCTCCGACTTCCACTATGTCGGAAATGGCAAATTCGTGTTCACGGCCTTTCACCACGAAAAGGTCGATCTCGCGAATGCCAAAGAGCCCTTCGGCATCATTGGCGGTCTGAATTGGCATGTCTGGAACTACGACCCGCAGACGAAGACGGCGACCGAAATGCAAAGCGTCGATTGGAACAGCGGCGCGGCGTACTGGTTCAAAATCGACGGTGTCGACCTCGCGCTCATGCCGGCCACCGGATATACGTCGAGCACGGTTTACAATCTTGGAATTCCCAGCACCGACAAGGCCACACGGCTCTTCGACGTCACGGGATACAATATGCGCCTCTTCAAGGTTCGGTAGCGCGCCTTGACACATTGCATTGGCGCGTGTAGCTAAACACGTACTGAAAATGAAAATCACTTTCTATTTCAGTGGCAAACCAGAGGAGGGTTCGTCATGAGCACCGTCAACGAGTCGCCGGCGGGATCGTCCAAGGCGCTTCGAGTCTCTCAATCGCGACAGTCCCGAAGCGCCTTTCCGCTCGCCGGTACCGGCGATGGCCTCGTTGACGCGGCAGGCGTCCTCTCGCGGACCATTGGTGGGGCGCTCGCCGCACGCGGCGTGCGTGGTCCGCTCCCCATTGGAGCACCGGCCGACGTGCTGGCCAAGGCCGCGGAGATGCTCGGTCCCGCGACCCTGCGCGAGCACGGCATCGGCACTGACGCCGCACTTCAGCACGTGGCGCAGTTGCTTCTCGAGCATGGCATCCATCTCGCACACCCCCACGCGGCGGCGCACTTGCAGCCGCCGCCCCTTGCCGTTGCGGTTGCGGCCGACGTCTTGGTCAGCGCCGAAAACGGCTCGCAGGACACCTACGACTCCGGCCCCGCCGGCATCGCCGTCGAGCGCTGGGTCGTCTCGGCCCTCGCCAAGTTGGCTGGCTTGGGCGAGCACGCCACCGGCGTCTTCACCCCTGGCGGCTCGCTCTCCAACATGATGGCGCTGCTCCTCGCACGCGATGCCGCGGCCGCGAAACACGGCATCAATGTGCGCAAGGACGGCGTCGCCGGCCTCCCGCGGCCGGTGATCCTCTGCTCGGAGCTCGCGCACTTCTCGGTGCATCGCGCGTGCGCCACCCTTGGCCTCGGCGAAGCCTCGGTCATCGGGGTGCCCGCCGACGAACAGCACCGCATGCACCCCGACGCGCTCGCCCCGATTTTGCGCGAGCTCGGTCCCAGTGCCACGCCGGTGTGCATCTTCGCCACCGCGGGCACCACGGACTTCGGCAGCATCGACCCGCTCCCGGTGCTCGCCAAAATCGCGCACCGGCACGGCGCATGGTTCCACGTCGATGCCGCCTACGGCTTCGGCGCCCTCTTCTCCGAGCGTCTCGCGGGCAAGCTCGCGGGCATCGAGCTCGCGCACTCCATCACCGTGGACATGCACAAGATCGGCTGGCAACCCGCGGCCGCGAGCATGCTTCTCGTGCGCGACGCCAACCTGTTTCTCCCGCTGGAGCGCTCCGTCGACTACCTCAATCCGCCCGACGACGCGAGGGCCGGCTACGACGGGCTGCTCGGCCGTTCGCTGCAGACCACGCGGCGCGCGGACGCCGTGAAGGTCGCCACCACCTTGCTCGCATACGGCCGCCAAGGCTTGGGCGCCATGGTGGATGCGTGCCACGATCTCGCGCGCTACGCGGAGCAGAGCATCGCCTCGCACCCGCAGCTCGAGCTGGTCTCGCCGGCGAACCTCACCACCGTCGTCTTCCGCTACCGAGGCAACACCGCCCCGTGGGCGCTCGACGATCTGAACGCCGACCTGCGCCGCACCCTGCTCACCTCCGGCACGGCGCTCATCGGCCGCACCAGCGTGTGCCTCGAGGGGCGCGACGCCGCATCGAGCACGTGCCTCAAGTTCACCTTGCTCAACCCGAACAGCACCCCCGCGGACATCGATGGCCTCATCGACGCCGTCGTCGCCTGCGGCCAGCAGCGTGAAACCGCGTTTCGCATCCGCGGGGAGATCGGGGGCGCGTGATGGATCTCGGAGGATCGTCGCCCACCTTGCCGGGCCTGCGCACCGTCGAAGCGGTTCCGCCGCCGCCGGTGCCGCGGCTCGATCCTCCGTGGAACCTGCGCCCCGTCGATCCACGGGGCGCCGACTTGGACTTGGTGCACGCGTGGATGCGCGCCGAGCACGTCGCCAAGTTCCTGCGCCAGCCGTGGTCGCGCGATCAGTGGCGCGAGGAGCTCACGCGCCAGTTGCAGGGTGCGCACGAGCTCCCGTGCCTGCTCCGTCGCGACACGCAGCCCATCATGTACCTCGAGATCTACCGTGCGGCGCACGATCCCGTGGCCGCCTGCTACCCGGCGCGCCCGCACGATCTCGGCTTGCACCTCGCCATCGGCGACCGCTCGCTGATCGGCATGGGGATCGCGCGCGCCGTGCTTCCGCGGATCATCGAGGCCCTCTGGCGCGCCGATCCGCGGTGCACGTGCATCCTCGTCGAGCCGGACGTCGGCAACGCCGCCGCGATCCGCACCTTCATGGCCAGCGGCTTTTCGCCGCGCGGCGAAATCACTTTGCCCAACAAAACGGCGTTGCTGCTCACGATTTCGCGACGTCAGGAAGACGTGTCCCGTGAACCCGAATAACCCCGAAAACGATTTCGACGTCATCGCCATCGGCTGCGGCCCCTTCAACTTGGGCCTCGCCGCCCTCGCGTCCACCGTCGACGGCGTGAAGCTCACCGTGCTCGAGGCGCAGGCCGATCTGCGCTGGCACTCGGGCATGATGTTCGACGACGCCA
Source organism: Sorangiineae bacterium MSr11367 (assembly GCA_037157805.1). Taxonomy (NCBI): domain Bacteria; kingdom Pseudomonadati; phylum Myxococcota; class Myxococcia; order Myxococcales; family Pendulisporaceae; genus Pendulispora; species Pendulispora rubella. Next base: position 12,248,860 of record CP089983.1, read on the forward strand.
TGCTCCAGGTCAATTTCATGGCCGACCTGGTGACCCTCGTGGAGCCCTCGCACCCGCTCTCCTTCTTGGCGCACCTGCGGGACACGGACCGGCTCTACCCCTTCTACATTCGGCAGCAGTTTCACTCGACCCGCAAGGAATACGAGCACTACCTCCGCTGGGCGGCGGCGAAGCTGTCGTCGATTCGCTTCTCCCACCACGTCGACAAGGCGGCATGGGATCCCGAGAGCGAACGCTTCGTCGTGCACGCTGTGCGCGAGGGGGGCGAGCGCGTGGTCTTTCGCACGCGCCACCTGGTGCTCGGCGTCGGCACGGAGCCGTCGCTTCCGCCGTCGCTGCGGCATCTGCCGAAGGACAAGCTCCTGCACACAGCCGATTTCCTCCGCCGCGAGGCGGACATGGCACGCGCCAAACGCGTGACCGTGGTGGGCTCGGGCCAGTCGGGGGCGGAGGCGGCGCTCGATCTGCTGCGCAAGAACCTCACCGGCGGCCCCGCCGTCAGCTGGCTCACGCGCACCATTTCCTTTGCCCCGCTCGACTACACGAAGCTCGTCCTGGAAATGACCACGCCCGCGTACGTGGGCTACTTCCATAGCCTCCCGCAGGCCAAACGCGACGAGCTCCTCGCCGAGCAGTGGCGCCATTACAAAGGCATCTCCACCGCCACCTTGGAGCTCATTCACGATGCCCTCTACCGTCGCGAATTCGAGACCGGCCTGGCCGATGTGGAGCTCCGCTGCGGCATTTCCATCGAGGCTTCCTCCGTGGCCGACGATGGCCAAGTCGTCCTGACCTGCCGCCAGCGCGATACGGACCGCCTCTTCGAGCACCGCACCGATATGGTGGTCGCGGCCACCGGCTACACGCCCCGCCGCCCCGCCTTCCTCGAGCCCCTCGAATCCGTGATCCGGCGCGATGCGAAGAAGCGTTACATCGTCGGGCTCGATCACGCGGTGGAGCTGGCCCCGTCCGTTACTGGCCGCATTTTCGTAGCCAACGCCGATCTGCACAGCCATGGCGCGGCCGCCCCGGATTTGGGCATCGGGGCCTATCGAAACGCCACCATCCTGAACGCGATCGCAGGTCGTCCCCTGTACCGCCTTCCGAAGCATACCGCGTACACGACCTTCGAGCCTTAACGAAGGGGGCAGGGGAGCCCCGAACGGCGAAACGCTTTTGCTACCAAGGCAAAGCGCTGTATTTGGGAAAGCCATGCCCCTGTCCCTATCGATCCGCTCGGCGCAACCTTTGGAACTGGAGACGGACCTCACCGTTTTCGGTGTTTGGGCGTTTGATCCGTCCAAAAAACTCCCCGACGCCATCAAGGATGTCGACGAAGCCCTGGGTGGGGGGCTCCTGGCACTCCTCAAGAAGGAGGAATTCTCAGGCAAGCCGGACCAAAGCCTGTCCGTGCCCGCCTTGGGCCGGGTTCCCACGGGTCGCATCGTCTTTCTCGGGCTCGGCGAGCGCGCCAACGTCAAAGATCCCGCCACCCGGACCTTTGCCGCCAAGGCGGGCCGCGCAGCGGTGGCCGACAAGGCGAAGTCCCTCGTGGTCGTCCTCCCCGACGGCCTCGAGAAATACCTCCGCGCCGTGGGCGAGGGCATCGAGCTCGGCACCTACCGATTCACCAAGTACCTGACCGGCGACCGCCGGCCCAAGGAATCCCTGGAGACCGTCACCTTCGTCGCGGGCAAAAAAGCCCCGGCCGACGCCAAGAAGGAAATCGCGCTCGGTCAGAAGATCGGCCAGGCCGTCAACCTCACGCGCGACCTGAGCAACGAGCCTTCGAACATCCTCACCCCCGCCGCCCTCGCCGCCGAGGCGCAAAAGGTGGCCAAGGCGAACGGCCTCAAGATCGAGGTGTTCGACTACAAGGAAATCCAGAAGCGCGGCATGCACCTGCTCGACGCTGTCGGCCGCGGCAGCGCCAACGAACCGCGTTTCGTGCACATCTCGTACACGCCCAGCAAGAAGGCGAAGAAGAAGCTCGTCTTCGTCGGCAAGGGCATCACCTTCGACACCGGCGGCATCAGCATCAAACCCGCCGCGGGCATGGGCGAGATGAAGCACGACATGTCCGGAGCCGCCAACATGGTGGGCCTCATGGCGGCCGTCGCGGCCATCAAGCCGAACGTGGAAGTCCACGCCCTGCTGGCCTGCGCGGAAAACATGCCCGACGGCAATGCCTACCGCCCCGGCGACGTGTGGCCCTCCCTCGACGGCAAGAGCGTCGAGATCATCAACACCGACGCCGAAGGCCGCCTCGTTCTTGCCGACGCCCTCGCCTATGCCGCCAAGCTCGAGCCCGATCTGCTCGTCGACAATGCCACCCTCACCGGTGCGTGCATCGTGGCGCTCGGCAACACCTACTCGGGCTGGTTCGCCAACAGCGAGGACGCCGCGCATGAATTCTCTGGGGCGCTCAAGGCTTCCGGCGAGCAAATGTGGCGCATGCCCCTCATCGAGGACCTGCGCGATCAATTGAAGAGCGACAGCGCCGATCTGAAGCACATGGGCGATCGCTCGGGCGGCTCCATCACCGCGGCGCTCTTCCTTCGCGAGTTCATCGGCAAGACGAAGAACTGGGTCCACGCCGACATCGCAGGCCCGGCCACCTCGGATCGCGCCAGCGGCTGGAACCCCAAGGGGGCGACCGGCCACGGCGTTCTCACCTTCGTGTCCCTCATCGAGCACGCGGCGAAGTAGTCTTTCCGTAGTATTGGAGTAGCCGTGGTCGACGTCGTCACATTGGAAAAGAAGCTCTCGCGCGCCGTGGGGCGCGCCGTGGGCGATTTCAACATGATCGCCGAGGGCGATCGCATCCTGGTGGCCGTCAGCGGCGGCAAAGACAGCTACACGATGCTGCACCTTCTCCGTCAGTTGGCGGAGAAGGCGCCGGTGAACTTCGAGCTCGAGGTGGTGAACATCGATCAGGGCCACCCCGGCTACCCGGCCGATGTCCTGCACGACTACATGAAGCGGGAAAACTACCGCTTCACCATGATCGAGGAGGACACCTACTCGATCGTCACCGAGAAGATCCCCGCCAACAAGACGTTCTGCTCGCTCTGTTCGCGGTTGCGGCGCGGCATCCTTTACCGGGTCGCCACCGAACTTCGCTGCAACAAGATCGCGCTGGGCCACCACCGCGACGACGTCATCCAGACCTTCTTTCTCAACCTGATGTTCGCCGGCCAGCTCGCCGCGATGCCGCCCAAGCTGGTCGCCAGCTCCGGCCACATCGTGCTGCGCCCCCTTTTGTACTGCGCCGAAGACGACATCGCGGCCTTCGCCGAGGCCAAGCAGTTTCCCATTTTGCCGTGCGATCTCTGCGGCTCGCAAGACAACCTGCAGCGCAAGGTCGTGGGCCGCATGATCGACCAGATGGAGCGCGAGCGCCCCGGCATGAAGGCGAGCTTTCTCGCGGCGCTTCAAAACGTGCGCCCCAGCCAGCTCCTCGACAAAGAACTCTGGGCCAAACTGGGGCTCGAAGCCGCGCGCGATCTGCCCGAGGCCGGCGCTTCTTCTGGCATGGGCGGTATGGGCGGCGGGGAGTCCTCCGGCGTGATTGCCCCGACGCGCCTCGTGCGGAACACCGGCTAGCTCGGGCAGGGTGCGCATGCTCACGGGGGATCAAAAGCGGCCGCGGTTGTTCGAGCTCGGGTCCGTCGCGCAGGCCAGCGTCCCCGGAATTTACGCGTGGTTCGTCACCGTCGCGCCGACGGCCTGGTCGCGCGGCGCACCCCCCCTGGCGAAAGTGTTCGCCCTCGCCGGTCTCGTGTTTCTCATCGTCCCCGCGGTGCTCGAACCGCGCTGGCCGAGGGGCGCGCGCATCGCCTCGGTCTGGGGACTCGCCTCCACCAGCGTCATCGTCTGGGCTTTGTGCCCCACGGCACTGGGAACCTTTGGCTCCGTGCGGTTCGACACCGCGCGCGGCATCACCGGCATGATCGGCTGGGGCCTGTTTGCCTACGCATCCGCCGCCCCCGCGGTGATCCGCAGCACGCCGTCCGGGGTCGAAAATGCCGCCCCCCTGAAACCGCGCGGCCGTGTTCCGCGCGGCGGGAGCGTCTTCATCGTCATCGGCACCGTGCTGGCGACCGCGCTGCAATTCATCGGATGGCAGACCACGTCTTCCCCGGAGCGCGGCGTCCTGGTCCGACTCGCATGCTTGGCCCTCGGTTTGGGACTCATCGGGTCCGCAACGCAAATTGCGCTGGCCCGGCACCAGACGCGCATGAAGGCCGCGTCGCGCCACCGGTTGCGCATCGTCATCCCGTGGGTTTTGGCGATCTTCCTCTTTGCCGTGGTCGGCTTCGTCTATCGCCTCACACGGTAGCGGCGCCCCGTTGTATTCTGCGCGAGGATGCATCTTTACGACGTCCTCGCGGTCGTGCTCCTGGTGCTCGGCGCCATCGCCTTCGTCCTAGGCGGTACGGCCCTCGCGCGCGCCGAAGATCTCACCGCGCTGTACTGGATGGTCGCGGGCCTCACCACCATGCGCGCCTCGGTCCAGATCGCGCGCTCGGGCGTGCGCGGATGATGCAGCCATGATGTCCGACGAGGTTCGCATCATCTACGTGCGTCCCGGCCGAGCGCCGAGCGCCAACCCACCGCCGCCGCGCCCCAGGCGCGATCAGGAGAAGAGCCCCTTCTCCATCATTTTGGAGGAGCTCATCGAGCGCATCCACGGTGCGTACGCGGCCGCCCTCGTCGACCAGGAAGGGGAGTCGGTCGACTACGCCGGCAGCATCCCGCCGTTCGACATCAAAATCGCCGCCGCGTCATGGCGCATCACGCTGGCGCATCTCGAAGCGGTCCGCGGCATCGGCAAGGCGGGCTTCATCTCCATTCGGACCACCTCGCAGACGATTTCGCTCTATGCGCTGCCCGACGGGTACGCCCTCGTCGTGCTCATGCGTCCCCGGGTCGGACTCGCGGGGACCGCGCGCGCATTTTCGGCCTGCGCGTACGCCTTGGCGAATGAAGCCGGCTGGCAACTCACCAGCGAAATCGCCCCTTGGTTTCCCGTCACCGTCGACTGCGACACGCGCAACCGGCCCATCCGCATCGTCTACGGCGGCTTGGCCGAACCCGTGGAAGTGCTCGGGATCCTCTCGGGAACCCAGTCGCGACTCACGCGCCGCGAGCGGGGCTTTCGCATCCGCCTGGCGTCCGGCCCGGAAATCACCGTGGTCCGTGAGGCGACGGGCCACTGGTACGCAGAAGAGCGGTTCGGCTGACCGCGTTTGCCACGAGATCGGCCTACTTCTCGAAAATCGGCCCACATTTCCCGGAATTGCGAAGAATCGACGCACCCGTAAAAGATTCCTCGTGACTTCAAAGTCCGGCTGAGTAGATTCCGCCGTCCTTCCGGTGGCGTTCCCCCTGAAGAAACTCCGCAGCGTTTGTGCAGTAGGCTGCGGAGATCATTGGGACAATCTGTGGAAAAGAAATCGCAAACGAAATGCTTGCGGTTCCCCACGAAGGGTCCTAGAAGAGCGCCTCCCCAACGGTTCACCTGCCGGTCCGCCGGTTTCGGGTGCCAAACCCGTTGAGGGGTCAATGCCACAGGCGACGCACTTCCACGGAGGTGCATCTCTGAAGTTCGGTTGGTCGAGCCGACAAAGAGTTTCCAAAAAGTTTCGAAAGAATCTTGACGGAAAAAAGCCCTGAGGTAGAGTGACCGTCCCGCTTCTCTCGAGGAGAAGCAGCCTCGCCACCGAGAAAAGCTTCTCGGTCCCGAAGCAAAAAGTCCTCGACAAGGAGAAACGGCTGAACTAAAAGGCCGCCTCCTCGAATCGACTCCGGAAAGTCACTTCGGTGACGCTACTGCGGGTCGGTTGGCTCTCGAGTTCTTCGGACACCGTAACGTCCGAGAGCTCCTCGAAAAGAGAGCAGACGAAAAGATTTTGGTTGACGAACCGAAACGCTGAAACTAAGGTTCGCAGCCCCAAAGTGTCGGAGCAGCAGTGCTCCCTCGGTCCTTGAAAACTGAATCGTACGCTCGCTTTTGAATAAAGAAAGCGGGCTCCCGAGAGCACGAGGTCCGGTTCGCATCATCTCGATGCACCGTCGACCGAAGTGACTCTCAGAATCCGGGTAAAACCGGGTTCGTTTCTGACCAAAAGTCAGATC